>CAIJPE010000376.1 GCA_903822435.1 uncultured beta proteobacterium
ACCTTTGCCATCTGCGCGGTGTTCGTGCCCGTGGCGTTCATGGGCGGGATCATCGGCAAGTTCTTCTACCCCTTCGGCATCACCGTGGTCGTGGCCGTGCTGGTGAGCCTGTTCGTCAGCTTCACGCTGGACCCGATGCTCTCGGCAGTGTGGCCCGACCCGCCTTCGGCCTACGTCAAGCGAGTCCCGGTCATCGGGCACCTCATCAGGGCCACCGATGGGGCGCTGGACCGCCTGCATGGCGTGTACGAGCGGGTCATCCGCTGGATCTTCTCCGAGCGCCGCTGGCGCATCGGCGTGCCCGTCTATGCCCGCGGCTTCGATGCCCACCGGCACCGCGACCAGGCCAGCCGGCGGCACTGGCGCAGCGTGACGATCACGCCGCGCGGCGTGGTGGTGGGGGTGGGCGTGCTGAGCTTCGTGGTGGCGGTGGGCCTGGCCCCGCTGGTGGGCACCGAGTTCGTGCCCGAGACCGACCAGGGCTACACCCAGCTGGCCCTGCGCATGCCGGTGGGCTCCAGCCTGGAGCGCACGGATGCCAAGGTCAAGCAGGTGGAAGAGATCGTGCGGGCCATGCCCGAGGTGCAGAACCTGTCCACCTATGTCGGCGGTGCCGGCCAGCGCAACCAGGCCTGGCTGAACATCGCGCTGAAGGACCGCAAGGACCGCCGCCGCAGCCAGAAGCAGGTGGAAGAAGCCATCCGCAAGGAGATTGCCAAGATCCCCGGTACCGACGCCAGCCTGGGCTTCAACCGGCCGATCTACGTGGCCATCCTGGGCAGCGATGCCGAGGGCCTGGCCCGCGTGGCCGATGCCTTCGCCGAGAAGGTCAAGAAGATCCCCGGCGCGGTGGACGTGGAGAGCTCCGTCAAGCCCGGCCTGCCGGCCTATGCCGTGCGCCTGAAGCCGGGTGCCGTGCGCGAACTCGGCCTGACGGCGCCGCAGCTGGCTTCCAGCCTGCGGGCCTACGTCAACGGCGAAACGGCCACCTGGTGGACCACGCCCGACGGCGACCAGGTCGACGTGGTGCTGCGCCTGAACGAGACCCAGCGCGAGCGCATCGAGCAACTGCGCACGCTGCCCGTGGCCTTTGCCAAGGACGGCACGCCCATCACGCTGGACAGCGTGGCCACCATCGACACCGTCTTCAACCCCGAGATCATCCGACGCCAGAACCTGCAACGCCGGGAGGCCGTGTTCGCCGGGGTGCAGGGCCGCAGCCCGGGCGATGTGGGCGACGACGTGCAGAAGCTCATCAAGGAGACCAACCTGCCCCCGGGCTACAGCTTCGACGTGGGCGGCCAGATGCAGCAGCAGGCCGAAGCCTTCCAGGGCCTGCTGGCGGCCATGGCGCTGGCGGTGATCTTCATCTACATCGTGCTGGCCAGCCAGTTCGGCAGCTTCCTGCAGCCGCTGGCGATCATGGCCAGCCTGCCGCTGGCCCTGATCGGCGTGATGCTGGCGCTGCTCGTGTGGCGCAGCACGTTGAACATCTTCTCGATGATCGGCCTGGTGATGCTGATGGGCCTGGTGACCAAGAACGCCATCCTGCTGGTGGACTTCGCCAACCACGCGCGCAAGGCCGGCGCCAGCGTGCAAGAGGCCTTGCTGCAGGCCGGCCTGACCCGCATGCGGCCCATCATCATGACCACCGCCGCCATGGTTTTCGGCATGCTGCCGATGGCCCTGGCGCTGAACGATGGCGGCGAGATCCAGGCGCCGATGGGCCGGGCGATCATCGGTGGGGTCATCACCTCGACCCTGCTGACGTTGCTGGTGGTGCCCGTGCTCTACAGCTACGTGGTGCGGCAGAAGAAGCCCAGGCCGGCCGCCACGGTGGT
Source organism: uncultured beta proteobacterium (assembly GCA_903822435.1). GTDB lineage: Bacteria > Pseudomonadota > Gammaproteobacteria > Burkholderiales > Burkholderiaceae_C > Rubrivivax. Next base: position 1,842 of record CAIJPE010000376.1, read on the forward strand.
GCTGGCCGGCAACCCGGCCGGGCCCCTGCCCATGCCGGCCGACCGGGATTGAAAGGCCGGCTTCAGGCGGCCGGCGCCAGCCAGTGCATGCTCGGGTTGACCGAAAACAGCCGCAGGCCGACGGCCGATGCCAGCAGGCCCAGGCTCCGGGCCGAGTGCACGCTGATGTGCCCGTTCCGCGGGCACAGGTACCACCAGCCGATGGTGTGATCGGGCGCGATGAGCTCGGTGCTGATGAGCACACGGGCCGAGGGCTGGGTCTTCAATTGCCCGGCCAGCGCGGCCATCCAGGCCTGCTGCTGGTCATGCCGCACGTGCTCGATGACCTCGAAGGTGGTGATCAGGTCGAAGCGCTGGGTGGCCGCGACCTCCGAGCCCATGAAGTACAGGTCGCGCGTGGCGGCCGAGAACCCCGCCTCGCGCAGTGCTTGCGCGAACACGCCCTTGCCGCCGCCCACGTCCAGGATGTCCACCGACTCGCGCTCGCGGTGGTACAGCCCTGCCACGATCGCGGCATTGCGCAAGGGCCGCTCGCTCAAGAAAGGCTTGTCGCTGAGCACGTAGTCGTCGTTGTAGACGTGGGTTTCGAAGTCGGCGGGCGACCAGTTGTCGAATGCCGCGCTGAAGGTGAAGCGGCAACTGCCGCACTGGTGGTAGGCCACGCGCACGCCGTAGTCGGCAAAGACGCGCCGCTGCTCGAAGGGGTCGGCTCCGCTCTCGCCGAAATCCTTGTCGCCGAAAGCGCGCAAATCGGAGCTGCCGCAGACCGAGCAGCGGGTCGGAGGGTGGGCCGAGACGGGGGGCTTCAAGGCGCGGCCAGCCCGCACGGGAGGCCCATGATCAGCCGGGTGGCCAGGTGCCGCCGCGGCAAGGGCCCGGACATCGCGCTGCACAGGCGCCGGAGGCTGAGAAATCGGTTCATGACCTGAATCCGTTTGGGGTTGGGCACGGCCGGTGAGTGTGTCATGGGCTTGTGCAATCCCCAATGGTGGCAGCCGCGTGGTGCGGGCACAGTGGAGGCATCTCGCGCCCACCCCACCAGGAATCGACCATGAGCCGCACCCTCCCCATGCACCGTTTGAACCGTCGCCAGGCCCTGCAGGCCGCCGGCGCCGCCTGGCTGGGTGGCACCGCGTTGGGCGCCAGAGGCCAGGCGGCCGGGGCGGCCCCGCTGGACAACGTCAAGATCATCACCGGCTTCACGCCCGGCGGCACGTCCGATGCGATCTGCCGCCGCGTGGCCGTCAAGCTCGCGCCGGGCTACGGCAAGAGCGTCGTGGTTGAAAACCGCAGCGGCGCCGGCGGGCAGATCGCCATCCAGTCGGTCAAGGGCATGGCGCCGGACGGCAGCACCATCCTGCAGACGCCCATGTCCATGCTGGGCATCTACCCCCACATTTACAAGAAGCTGCCCTACGACCCCGTGGCCGACCTGACGCCCGTCTCCCAAGGCGCCGTGTTCGACTTCGGCTTCGCCGTCGGCCCGGCCGTGCCGGCCACGGTCAAGACCATCGCCGACTTCCTGGCCTGGTGCAAGGCCAACCCGGCCGGCGCCAACTTCGGCTCGCCGGCGGCCGGCTCCACGCCGCATTTCATCGGCGTGCTGGCCGGGCGCACGGCGGGGGTCGAACTGCGGCATGTGCCCTATCGCGGCACCCAGCCGGCCATCCTGGACATGATCGGCGGGCAGATCCCGGCGGTCTCGGGTCCGGTGGGCGAATTCACGCAGCACGTGGCCGTGGGCAAGATCCGGCTGCTGGCCACCAGCGGGGCGCAGCGCAGCAAGTTCGCACCCACCGTGCCCACCTTCACCGAGCAGGGCCTGAAGGACATGGCCTTCAATGAATGGTTCGGCTTCTACCTGCCGGCCAAGGCCGCGCCCGATGTGGTGCAGCGCGCCAATGCGGCTTTGCGCGCTGCCCTGGCCGACAAGGAGACCGTGGAAGGCCTGGAGGTGATGGGCCTGGAGTCCCGGTCGTCCACGCCGGCCGAGTTGGCCGCCATGCTCAAGGCCGACAACGAGCGATGGGGCCCGCTCATCAAGTCGATCGGGTTCACGGCCGACTCCTGATCAGCCCACGATCACCGGGATCTCGGTGGCCGGCGGCGTGTTGCGGCTGCGGCCGCAGCGCACGATGCCGTCGATCATCACCATGCCCACGCCCGGGATGTCGCCCAGGCGCAGGCTGTCCAGCAGGTCGCGGCCGGGCGAGTGCTGGGCCTTGTCCATGAACACCAGATCGGCCGCGCGGCCCACCTCGATCAGCCCGCTGTCGAGCTGGCGGATGCGGGCCGTGTTGCCCGTGGCAAAGCAGAAGGCCAGTTCGGGCGGGATGCCCCCCAGGCTGGCCAGCAGGGCGATCAGCCGCAGCATGCCCAGAGGTTGGACGCCCGAGCCTGCCGGCCCGTCGGTGCCCAGGATGACGCGGTGCGGGCACTTCAGCTGCAAGGCCATCTTGGCGGCGGCGATGGCCACGCGCTCATTGCCGTTGTGCACGATCTCGATGGCGCGCGACGATTTCTCGCAGAGTTCGCACACATGCGCTTCGGGCAGCGAGGTGTGGCCGCCATTGATGTGTCCGATGACGTCGGCATCGGCCTCCAGCACGACGTCCTTGTCGATCAGGCCCGAACCCGGGATGGAGGGCCCACCCGTGTGGATGGTGCTCTGGATGCCGTGCTTGCGCGCCCAGGCCACCATCTGCTGCGCTTCGTAGCCGGCCTTCACCGAGCCCAGGCCCACCTCGCCCAGCAGGCTCACGCCGGCCTGGGCGAGATCGGCGAAGTCCTGCTCGACCATGCCCTTCTCGATGATGGGTGCGCCGGCCAGCACCTTCACGCCGCCGGGGCGGAAGTTGTCGAAGGCGCGCTGCGCCGTGATGGCCAGCGCCTTGAGGCCCACGATGTCCTTGGGCCGGCCCGGCAGGTGCACCTCGCCGGCGGAGATCATGCGAGTGACCCCGCCGTGCATGGTGGAATCGATCCAGCCGATCTGGTTCTGGCGCGGCGTCCAGTCGCCGAAGACCGGGTGCACGTGGCTGTCGATCAGGCCCGGCGCCACGCAGGTGTGGCGAGCGTCGATGAGCACCTGCGGTTCGGATGTGTCCAGGTCTGCCTGGCGGCCCACGGCCACGATGCGGCCGTGGTCGATGACGATCGCATCGGCATCGAGGATGGGGTGGTCGATGTCGCCGGACAGCAGCAGTCCGATGTTCTTGACCACCACCTTGCCGGAGGTGGCATTGCCTGAGGTCGGGTCGGCCATGGGGGGAGCTCCTGGGTGCGGGTTTCAGCGGGGTTGGCAGGTGCGCAGGACGGCATCGACGATGAAGCCCTCCCAGTGCGCCTTGGCGGGCGGCGTGTCCATGGGCTCGCCCAGGAACGCCGACAGGGTGTAGCGGTTGGACAGGTAGAAGTAGCCCATCGAGGCAATCATCAGGTAGACGTCGCGGGCGGCGAGATCGTCACGGAACACGCCCTGCCGCGCCCCGGCCACCAGCACGGTCTGCAGGATGCCCACGGCCGGTGAGGAATATTCGCGCGCCCGCAGCGACTTGCGGATGTGCCGACCCCGGTGCAGGTTCTCGGTGTTGAGCAGGGTGATGAACTCGGGGTGCTTCTGGTAGTAGCCCCAGATGAAACGGATGACGGCCGTGAGGGCCGGCACGGGCTGCTCGACATCGAGGTGCATGGCCGACTCGGCTTCGTTGAAGCGGCGGTACAGCTCTTCGATCACCGCGATGAACAGCCCTTCCTTGCTGCCGAAGTAGTAGTAGATCATGCGGTCGTAGGACCGCGCGGCCGTGGAGATCTGCTCGACGCGCCCGCCGTCGAAGCCGTGCTTGGCGAAGACCTTGGTCGCGGCCCTGAGGATGCCTTCGCGCGTGGCCATGGCAGCCCGCTGGCGGGCGTTGGGCGGGGCCGCTGCGGCCGATGAAAATTCGGCGGGGGCCGTTGCGGCGGACGCGCGCTTCAATTAGAGTGACCTCGAATGTAGTGACCACAACATTCACGTTCAGTGGATGCTACAGAGCAGCGATGGCCCAGGCAAGCAACACGAACGCACCCTTGTTGACGTCGGCACCATGACCGAGCACGCCGGCGAACACACCCGTACCGATGGCATGCCCGAGCTGGGGCAACCCTCGGCGCTGCGTGCACCGCCGCGCAACGAGCGCATGGGCGCAGCCAAGATCGAGTGCAACGCCTGCCCCGTGCTCTGCCAGATCTCCGAGGGTCGCGTGGGCGCCTGCGACCGCTACGCCAACCAGGCGGGCCTGCTGGTGCGGGTCGATCCGGTGCTGATGCTGCGGCGCGGTGCGGTGCCGGCCCTGGCATCCGAGGCCGACACGCCTTTTCCGGCGGCCCCGGACGGCCCTGGCACGGCCCTGGATGGCAGCGAGGTCTTCGTCACCGGCGTGGGCTCGTCCACCACCTATCCCGACTACAAGCCGGCACCCTTCATCGTGGCCTCGCAGGTGGCCGGCGTGGACATGGTCACCGTGGTCACCGAGGGCATCTTCAGCTACTGCAGCCTGAAGGTGAAGATCGACACCGACCGCTGGCTGGGCCCCGAGCAGGCCAACGTGCGCTGCAAGGGCGAGGTGGTGGGCCACGTCACCACGGCCGAATACGGCTCGCAGATGCTCTCGCTGGGCGGCGTTCACCACCTCACCGGCGGCAGCAAGAAGGAAGGTCGCATTGCCACCGAGATGATGCAGGCGCTGGGCAACAAGCAGGCGGTCGATTTCCAGATCGACGGCGGCGCGCAGATCACGCTGCAGGCCGGCAAGGCGCCCGTGGTGGACGGCGTGCTGGAGCGCCGCATGCGCGTGGGCTGCGGCTCGGCCACCATCGGCATCTTCGCGCAGCAGATGGCCGACTGCGCCGACGAGGTGGTGGTGGTGGACTACCACATCACCGGCGTGCTCACCGAGCACCAGGCCGGCCGCTGCCTGCACATGCGCCCTTCGGGCATCCAGGTGCGGGGCCGCAAGTCCACGCCGGGCCGCTATTTCCAGGTGGCCAACCCGGGCACCGGCTGGGGGGGCACCGACATCGACGATCCGCTGTCCATCGTGGAAGGCTGGGATGGTTCAGAGGCATGGCCGGGCCTGCGCCTGCTGATGGTGTCCACCACCGGCGAGCATGCCGCCTGGTACGTGCTGGACGAGACCCTGAAGCCGCAGCCCGCCGCGCTGCCGCCGGCCGTGCAGCAGGTGGTGGACCGCATCGGCGAGAACTGCGAACCGTCCATGACCACCGTGCTCTTCCTGGGCGGTGCGGGGGGCAGCCTGCGCGCCGGGGTCACCGACAACCCGGTGCAACTCACCCGGGCCATCAAGCGGGCGTTGGTCAACGTCACCTGCGGCGGGGCGCCGGCCTATGTCTGGCCCGGCGGCGGCATCACCATCATGGTCGACGTGGCGCGCATGCCCGACCACAGCTTCGGCACCGTGCCCACGCCGGCCATCGTGGCCCCCATCGAATTCACCCTGAAGCTGTCCGACTACCAGGCGCTGGGCGGGCATATGGGGCACCTGAGGTCGCTGGCCGCCACGCTCCAGCAGGGTGCATGGCACAACGATGGCGCACCCACCGCCCGCCGCTGGGTGGCTGTCAACGCCGACAACCCGTGGCCGCCGTCCCACGGGCCCTTGCTCGGCTGAGCCCGCCCATGCCCGCTGCACGCGCCCCTTTGTCTGCCGCCCGCTGGCACTTCCAGCACGGGCCCATCGACTGCGTGATCGGGGCCGAGGGCCCGGCCGCCGCCGAGGCGCACGAAGCCGCCTGGTGCCGCTTTGCCACGGTGCTGGATGAGCTGGTGGCTGAATTGGCTCTGTTGCGCCGCCCCGTGCAAGAGGCCGCGGGCGTGCGGGGCGTGGTGGCGCGCCGCATGGTGCAGGCCTGTGCGCCGCATGCCGCGGGCTTCATCACGCCCATGGCCGCGGTGGCGGGCTCGGTGGCGCAGGAGCTCATCGGCTGCTACCGGCGGCCTGGCATCACGCGGGCCTGGGTGAACAACGGCGGCGACATCGCCTTGCACCTGGCGCCGGGCGCCGCGGCGCGCGTGGGGCTGGTCAGCGACCTGGCGAGCATCGGCCTGGACGCCGATTTCACCCTGCAGGCCCACCAAGGTGTGCGCGGCGTGGCCACCAGTGGCTGGCGCGGACGCAGCTTCTCGATGGGCATCGCCGACAGCGTCACCGTGCTGGCGCGCACGGCCGCCATGGCCGATGCGGCGGCCACGGTGCTGGCCAATGCCGTGGATGTGGACCACCCCGCCATCGGCCGCCGGCCCGCGAGCGCGCTGCGCGACGACACCGACCTGGGCGACCGCCTGGTGACGGTGCAGGTGCCCGCCCTGCCGCCGTCCGAGGTGGCGAAGGCGCTGGCCCAGGGCGCCGCCCGGGCACAGGCGCTGGCGGCGCAGGGCCTGATCGAAGGCGCGCTGCTGGTCTGTCAGGGCCAGGTGAAGGCCGTGGGCACGCCGCTTTCGGCCCAGCAAGCCACGGCGCGCTGCGCACGCGGCCCTTCGCTTGCTTTGGAAGCTTGAAAGCCCGTGACCATGATCGAAGTCCGCCGCATCCACACCCAGGTCGAGGACATCTTCCACGAGTTCGGCCCCGTGGCCGCGGTGCCGCTGCGTCGCGGCAGCATCGCGGCGGTGCTCACCAACCCCTACGCGGGCCGTTATGAGCCCGACATCCTGCCCATGATGGACGCCCTGCAGCCGCTGGGCATCCGCCTGGCGCAACAACTGCATGCGGCGATGGACGTGCCGCTGTCGCGCATCGAAAGCTACGGCAAGGGGGCCATCATCGGCGCGGCCGGCGAGCTGGAACACGGCGCGCTGTGGCATGTGCCCGGGGGCTACGCCATGCGCGAGCTGCTGGGCTGGAAGGGCGACCGAAATGCCTACCGACAAGGGCAGGGCGCCGAGGTCCCGGCCGTGGCCCCCGGGCAGACAGCCAATGCCCTGGCCATCGTGCCGTCCACCAAGAAGGTTGGCCCGCCTGGCGCGGCGCTGGACGTGCCGCTGACCCACATCAACGCCAGCTACGTGCGCAGCCACTTCGACGCCGTCGAGGTGCGCGTGCCCGGGGCGCCCCGGCCCGACGAGATCGTCTACATCCTGGCGATGAGCACCGGGGCGCGGGTCCATGCCCGCGTGGCGGGACTGGCCGCCGCGGCCATCGCCCGCTGGGACGGCCTGCGCTGAAACATCCAGAAGGACTGCCCGACATGCCCGCCAAGATCCGCAAGCTCATCGTCCAGGTCGACGAGACCGCCATCGAGATGGGGCGCACCCTCGCGCCGCCCGTGCGCAAGGCCCTGGCCATGGCCGTGATCGAGAACCCCTACGCCGGCCGCTACGCCGAGAACCTGGATGAACTCGTGGCCATCGGCGAAGAGCTGGGCGCGCTGCTCGGCCAGCGCTGCGTGCAGGCGCTGGGCATCGAGCCCGGGCAGGCGCAGAGCTATGGCAAGGCGGCCATCGTGGGCGAGGCCGGCGAGCTCGAGCACGCCGCTGCCATCCTGCACCCCAAGCTCGGCGCACCGCTGCGCAAGGCTGTCGAGAAGGGTGCCGCGCTGGTGCCTTCTGCCAAGAAGATGGGCGGCCTGGGCACCGCCATCGACGTGCCGCTGGGCCACAAGGACGCCGCCTTCGTGCGCAGCCATTTCGACGCCATGGAAGCCCGCGTGTCCGACGCGCCGCGGGCGGGCGAGATCGTGGTGGCCGTGGTGGTCACCGACAGCGGCCGGCCGCTGGCGCGCATCGGCGGCCTGCAGGCCAGCGAAATCCAGGGCCAGGACGGCCTGCGCTGAACCACGGCCCGCGGCACCCCACACATTTCAGGAGGATCCCTTTCCATGCAACACCGCCTACCCGTGCGCCTGACGCGCCGCCTGACCCTGGTCGCGTCGCTGCTCTCGGTCCTGTCGCTCTCGGCCCAGGCACAGGGCGTGATCAAGATCGGAGAGATCAACAGCTACAAGGCCCAGCCGGCCTTCCTCGAGCCCTACAAGAAGGGCATGGAGCTGGCGGTCGAGCAGATCAACGCGGCGGGCGGCATCAACGGCAAGAAGGTGCAGCTGATCGTGCGCGACGACAACGCCAACCCGGGCGATGCCGTGCGCGCGGCCGAAGAGCTGATCTCGCGCGAGCAGGTCGACGTGCTGGCGGGCTCGTTCCTGTCCAACATCGGCCTGGCGCTGACCGACTTTGCCAAGCAGAAGAAGGTGTTCTTCCTGGCCGGCGAGCCCCTGACCGACAAGATCGTCTGGGCCAACGGCAACCGCTACACCTTCCGGCTGCGGGCCTCCACCTACATGCAGGCCGCGATGCTGGTGCCCGAGGCCGTCAAGCTCAGGAAGAAGCGCTGGGCGGTGGTCTACCCGAACTACGAATACGGCCAGTCGGCCGCAGCCACGTTCAAGCAGCTGTTGAAGGCGGCGCAGCCCGATGTGGAGTTCGTCGGCGAGCAGGCGCCTCCGCTGGGCAAGCTGGACGCCGGCAGCGTGGTGCAGGCGCTGGCCGATGCCAAGCCGGACGCCATCTTCAACGTGCTGTTCGGTGCCGACTTGTCCAAGTTCGTGCGCGAGGGCAACACGCGCGGCCTGTTCCAGGGCCGCGAGGTGGTCAGCCTGCTGACCGGCGAGCCCGAGTACCTCGAGCCGCTGCGCGACGAAACGCCCAACGGCTGGATCGTCACGGGCTATCCCTGGTATGGCATCCAGACGCCCGAGCACAAGGCCTTCTTCCTGGCCTACTACAACAAGTACAAGGACAACCCCAAGCTCGGCTCGGTGGTGGGCTGGACCACCATCCAGGCCCTGGCCTCGGGCATCAAGGCCGCCAAGAGCACCGAGACCGAAAAGCTCATCAAGGCCTTCAGCGGCCTGGTGATCGACACCCCCTTCGGCAAGACCACGTTCCGCGCCGAAGACCACCAGTCCACCATGGGCGCCTTCATCGGCAAGACGAAGAACGAGGGCGGCAAGGGCGTGATGGTGGACTACCGGTACCTCGATGGCGCCAAGTACCTGCCGGGCCCGGAAGAGGTCAAGAAGCTCCGGCCTGCCGACTGAATGGATGTGTCGGGCTTTGCCGTCCAGCTGCTGAACGGGCTGGCCGGCGCGTCGTCGTTGTTCCTGGTCGCGGCCGGGCTGTCGCTCATCTTCGGCGTGACGCGCATCGTCAACTTCGCGCACGGCTCGTTCTACATGCTGGGCATTTACGGGGCCTACACGGCCGTGGAAAGGCTCGGGCCGTGGGTGGGTTTCTGGCCTTCGCTCGCGCTGTCGGCGTTGGCGGTGGGCGTGTTCGGCGCGCTGGTGGAAGTGCTGCTGCTGCGACGCATCTACAAGGCGCCCGAACTGTTCCAGCTCCTGGCCACCTTCGCGCTGGTGCTGGTGATCAAGGACGCTGCGCTGTGGGCCTGGGGGCCGGATGACCTGCTCGGTCCGCGGGCACCGGGCCTGGCCGGTGCGGTGACCATCCTGGGGCGGCGCTTTCCCAGCTACGACCTGCTGCTGATCGCCGTGGGCCCGGTGGTGCTGGGCCTGCTGTGGCTGCTGCTCAGCCGCACGCGGTGGGGCACGCTGGTGCGCGCCGCGACCCAAGACCGCGAGATGACGGCAGCGCTGGGCGTGAACCAGGCCTGGCTGTTCACGGCCGTGTTCGCGTTGGGCGCGGCACTGGCCGGCCTGGGGGGTGCCCTGCAATTGCCGCGAGAACCGGCCAACCTCGGCCTGGACCTGGCCACCATCGGCAATGCCTTCGTCGTGGTGGTGGTGGGCGGCATGGGCTCGATCCCCGGGGCCTATGTCGCGGCCTTGCTCATTGCCGAGATCAACGCGCTGTGCGTGGGCATCGGCACCGTGCACATCGGCGGCGTGGCGCTGGCCTTCTCCAAGCTCACGCTGGTGGCCGAGTTCATCGTGATGGCCGTGGTGCTGGTGGTGCGGCCGTGGGGCCTGATGGGCCGCGCCCAGGCGCCCACCCGCAACAGCGGCCCGGCCGAGCCGCCCCTGCGGCCTGCCGACCGCAGCCTGAGGCTGGCCGCGTGGCTGGTGCTGGCCATCCTGGTGCTGTTGCCGCTGGCCGGGCGCCTGTCGCCCTACATCACGGTGCTGGCGATCGACCTGCTCACCGCCGCGCTCTTCGCCGCCAGCCTGCACTTCATCATGGGCCCGGGCGGCATGCATTCCTTCGGCCACGCGGCCTACTTCGGGTTGGGCGCCTACGGTGCGGCGGTGCTGGTGCGCAGCCTGGGCCTGCCGATGGAGCTGGCCTTGCTGGCCGGGCCGGTGGTGGCGGCGGTCGGGGCCTTGCTCTTCGGGTGGTTCAGCGTGCGGCTGTCGGGCGTGTACCTGGCCATGCTGACCCTGGCCTTCGCACAGATCGTATGGTCGGTGGTCTACCAGTGGGACGAGCTGACCGGCGGCAGCAACGGCCTGACCGGCGTGTGGCCCTCGCCTTGGCTGGCCGACAAGACGGCCTACTTCTATCTCAGCCTGGCTGGCGTGGCCGGGGGCGTGCTGCTGCTGCGGCGGGTGTTGTTCGCGCCCTTCGGCCTGGCGCTGCGGGCTTCGCGCGATTCGCCGCTGAGGGCCGACGCCATCGGCCTGGACGCCCAGCGTGTGCAGTGGGTGGCCTTCGTCATCGCCGGCACGTTCGCGGGCCTGGCCGGTGCGCTGTTCGCCTTTTCCAAGGGCAGCATCTCGCCCGAGAGCCTGGCGGTGGGCCGTTCGGTCGATGGCCTGGTGATGGTGCTGCTGGGCGGCCTGCAGACCCTGTCGGGCCCGCTGGTGGGGGCGGTGACGTTCACCTGGCTGCAGGACACGGTGGCGCGCAGCACCGACTACTGGCGCGCGCTGCTGGGCGGCATCGTGCTGTTGCTGGTGCTGGCCTTCCCGCAGGGCCTGGCCGGCTTCGCGCGGCAGGCCTTCAGGCGGGGCGGCGAATGAGCCTTCTGCAGGTCAGCGGGCTGCGCAAGTCCTTCGGTGGCGTGCAGGCCGTGGACGGCGTGAGCTTCGACGTGGCCGCGGGCGAACTGCTGGCCCTGATCGGCCCGAACGGCGCGGGCAAGTCCACCACCTTCAACATGGTGGGTGGGCAACTGAGGGCCGACGGCGGTTCGGTGCGGCTGGGCGGCACCGAGTTGCTGGGCTTGAAGCCGCGGGTCGTGTGGCGGCTGGGCGTCGGCCGCACCTTCCAGATTGCCGAGACCTTTGCCTCCCTGACGGTGGCCGAGAACGTGCAGATGGCGCTGCTGTCGGCCGATGGCCTGGTGTACGCCTTGTGGCGACGGGCTGCGGCCCACCGGCGGGCGGACGCGCTGGCCCTGCTGGAGCAGGTGGGCATGGCCGCACAGGCCGACCGCCCGTGCAGCGTACTGGCCTATGGCGACATCAAGCGGGTGGAGCTGGCCATCGCCCTGGCCAACGCACCGCGCGTGCTGCTGATGGACGAGCCCACCGCCGGCATGGGTCCGCAGGAACGCAACGAGCTCATGGCCCTGACCAAGCGGCTGGTGGTGGAGCGCGGCATCGCGGTGCTCTTCACCGAGCACAGCATGGACGTGGTCTTCGCCCACGCCGACTGCCTCATCGTGCTGGCCCGCGGGCGCCTGATTGCCCAGGGTTCGGCCGCCGAGATCCGCGAGCACCCGAAGGTGCAGGAGGTCTACTTCGGCTCGGGCAAGACTTTCGAGGCGGCGCCCGCATGAGCAGCGGCCTGCTGCTCGAGGCCCGGGGGCTGTGCGCGTGGTACGGCGCCGCGCAGGTGCTCTTCGGCGTGGACCTGCAGGTGCGGCGCGGCGAGGTGGTGGCCCTGATGGGGCGCAACGGTGCGGGCAAGTCCACCACGCTCAAGAGCCTGATGGGCCTGCTGCCGCGGCGCAAGGGCCAGCTGGACTTCATGGGCCAGGACGTGTCGGCCATGCCCACGCACGCCATCGCCCGGCGCGGGCTGGGCTACGTGCCGGAAGACCGCCGCATCTACACCGAGCTGACCGTCACCGAGAACCTGGAGGTCGGCCGTCAACCCGCACGGCATTGGCCCGACGGGCAGGCCGCGCCGGCGTGGACGCCCGACCGGCTGTTCGAGCTGTTTCCGAACCTGGGCGAGATGCGGCAGCGCCCGGGCGGCCGCATGAGCGGCGGCGAACAGCAGATGCTGGCCGTGGCCCGCACGCTGATGGGCAACCCCTACGTGCTGCTGCTGGACGAGCCTTCCGAAGGCGTGGCGCCCTTGATCGTCGAGCAGATGGCGCGGATGATCATCTCGCTGAAGGCGCAAGGCGTCAGCATCCTGCTGTCCGAGCAGAACCTGCACTTTGCCCAGTGGGTGTCCGACCGCGCCTACGTGCTGGAAAAGGGCCAGATCCGCTTCGAGGGCACCATGGCTGCGCTGGCGGCCGATGAGGCCACCCGCCGGGCCTACCTGAGCGTCTGACCGCAGCCGGCCCCACCCAACCCCCGACCCTCCCGGAGAACGCCATGCCTGCCACCCTGAGACCCGATGCGAATGCCGCGCTGATCGTCGTGGATGTGCAGAACGGCTTTTGCACCGGCGGCAACCTGGCCGTGCCCGATGGCGAGGCCGTGGTGCCCGTGATCAACCGGCTGGCCGGGGTCTTCGACAACGTGGTGCTCACCCAGGACTGGCACCCGGCGGGCCATGCCTCGTTCGCCAGCAGCCACCCCGGCCGGCAGCCGTTCCAGACCACCGAGCTCGCCTACGGCACGCAGGTTCTGTGGCCCGACCACTGCGTGCGCGGCACGCACGATGCCGCGCTGCATGCCGGGCTTGCCGTGCCGCACGCGCAACTGATCATCCGCAAGGGCTACCACCCGGGCGTGGACAGCTACTCGGCGTTCCAGGAGGCCGACCGCCAGACCCGCACGGGCCTGGCCGGCTACCTGCGCGAACGGGGCATCCGGCGCGTCTTCGTCTGCGGCCTGGCCACCGACTTCTGCGTCGCCTGGACGGCGCTGGACGCGCGGTCGTCGGGCTTCGATGCCTGGGTCATCGAGGACGCCACCCGCGCCATCGACCTGAACGGCTCTCTCGCGGCGGCCTGGCAAGCGATGCAGGCGCAGGGTGTCGGGCGCATCTCGTCGCAAGACCTGCTGGCATGAACCCGGCCCGTCCGGCCCATGGGCTGGTCACCTTGCGGGTCAACGGCACCGAGCACGCCCTGGATCTGCCGGCCGCCACGCCCCTGCTGGCCGTGCTGCGCAACGACCTGGCCCTCAACGGGCCCAAGCTGGGCTGCGGCCTGGGTGAGTGCGGCGCCTGCATGGTGCTGCTCGATGGCCGCGCGGCGCGGGCCTGCACGCTGCCGCTGGGCGGTGTGGCTGGCCGCGAGGTGACGACGCTGGAAGGCCTGGGTTCGGTGGCAGTGCCGCACCCGGTGCAGCAGGCCTTCATTCATGAGCAGGCGGCCCAATGCGGCTACTGCCTGAATGGCATGGTGATCAGCACCGTGGCTCTGCTGCGCCGCTGCCCGCGGCCCACCGATGCCCAGGCGCGCGACGCGCTTTCGCACAACCTGTGCCGATGCGGCACGCACGTCGAGATCCTGCGCGCCGTGCAGCGGGCCGCGGCCGCATGACGCCGCGGGCGGCCCAGCCGCGCAGCCGCGCCGACTTGCATGCCGCGCAAGGCGTGCTGCTGGTGGTGCGCGACCCACCGCCGGCGCCGCCGCCCGTCAAGGGCCAGCCTGCCGCGGTGCCCTCCAACCCGGCCGAGGGCGTGGAAATCCTGCTGGCGGTGTGGGACGACGGCAGCGTCACCGGCCTGCACGGGCACGTCGACCTGGGCACCGGCCTGCAGACCGCCTTGGCCCAGTTGGTGGCCGAAGAGCTGGACGTCGGGCTGGATGCCGTGCACATGGTGCTGGGCAGCACGGCGCTGGCGCCCAACCAGGGCGCCACGATCGCCAGTGCCTCCATCCAGATCCACAGCGCGCCGCTGCGCGCTGCATCGGCCCAGGCGCGGGCCTGGCTGCTGGCGCAGGCGGGCGGGTCGGCCGTCGATGCGAAGACGCTGCTGGTCGGCCGGCACGTGGTGTTGAAGCTGGCCGCGGACACGCCGCTGAAGCCGGCGGCCGAGCACCGCCTCATCGGCACCTCGGCCCCCCGTGTGGACATCCCCGCCAAGGCCACCGGACAGGCGGTCTACGTGCACGACGTGCGCCTGCCCGGCATGCTGCACGGCCGGGTGGTGCGGCCGCCCTATGCCGGCGTGGATGCCGGCGACTTCGTCGGCAACACCTTGCAGGCCGTGGACGAGTCCTCGGTGGCGCACGTGCCCGGGCTGCGCGGTGTGGTCGTGCTGCGCGACTTCGTCGGGGTGGTGGCGGAGCGAGAAGAACATGCCGAAGCCGCCATGCGCGGCCTGCGCGTCGATTGGAAGCCCTGGCCCGGGCTTCACGGCCTGGACGACCTGGCCGGCGCCATCAGCGTCCACCCGGCCACGCAACGACTGCTCAAGGAAGAGGGCGACCTGGCGGGTGCCCTGGCCGGTGCGGATACCGTGCTTGAACGGCGTTATGTGTGGCCGTATCAGCTGCATGCTTCGATCGGTCCGTCGTGCGCCGTGGCCGATTGGCGCGGCGATGCCCTGACCGTCTGGACCGGCACGCAGAACCCGCACGTGCTGCGGGCCGACCTGGCGCGGCTCACCGGCCTGCCCGACACCGCCATCGAAGTGGTCCGGCTGGAAGCTTCGGGCTGCTATGGCCGCAACGGGGCCGACGACGTTGCCGCCGACGCCGCCCTGCTGTCGCGTGCCGTTGGGGCCCCGGTGCGCGTGCAACTCACCCGCGAGCAGGAGCACGCCTGGGAACCCAAGGGAGCCGCCCAGCTGATGGACGTGCGCGGCGGCATCGATGCCCAGGGCCGGCCCGTGGCCTACGATTTCCAGACCTCGTACCCTTCGAACGGCGCGCCGACGCTGGCGCTGCTGCTCACCCGCACCGTCGAGCCCGTGGCCGCGGCCTACGAGATGGGCGACCGCACCTCGGTGCCGCCCTACGCCTACCCGGCCCTGCGCGTGCAGGCCCGGGACATGGCGCCGATCCTGCGCGCTTCGTGGTTGCGGGGCGTCTCGGCGCTGCCCAATTCCTTTGCCCATGAGTCGTACATCGACGAGCTCGCCACCGCCGCGGGTGCCGATCCCGTGGCCTATCGCCTGGAGCATCTGAAGGACCCGCGCGCTGCCGAATTGCTGGCCGCCACGGCCCGCCGCGCCGGCTGGCTGCCGCACACCGCTCCGCAGCAGCAGCCGGCCGAAGGCGACCGGCTCAAAGGGCAGGGCGTGGCCTATGCGCGCTACGTGCACAGCCGCTTCCCGGGTTTCGGCGCGGCCTTCGCGGCCTGGGTGGCGGATGTCGAGGTCGACCGGCGCACGGGCGATGTGCATGTCAGCCGCATCGTGGTGGGCCACGACGCCGGCCTCATGATCAACCCGGCCGGCGTGCAGCAGCAGATCCACGGCAACGTCATCCAGACCACCAGCCGGGCCCTGAAGGAGCAGGTGGCGCTGGAGCCTTCGGGCGCAGTGGCCAGCCGCGAATGGGGCAGCTACCCGATCCTGAACTTCCGTGAGGTGCCCGTCATCGACGTGATGATGATGCCGCGCCCCGGCGACGCGCCGCTGGGGGCGGGCGAGTCGTCGTCCGTGCCGGGCACGGCGGCCATCGCCAACGCGATCTTCGACGCCACGGGCGTGCGCTTCCGCCAGCCGCCCTTCACGCCCGAGGTGGTCCGCGCGGCGTTGAACCCGCTGCCGGCACCGCCCCGAGCCCCGGCGCCGCCGGCCGCTGCGGCAGCCCCGATGCCCGTGCTGCCTGCCGAGGCGCGGTGGCCCCGGCGCCGCACCGTGTGGGCCCGCGCGGCCGCACTGCTGGCGGGCCTGGCCGGGTTTTCGGCGGCGCTGCTGGGATGGCGCCCCACCATCGCCCCGGTGACGGCCAGCGCCGCGGTCTACAACGCCGCCACGCTCGAACGCGGCCGGCAACTGGCCGCACTGGGCAACTGCGCCGAATGCCACACCGCTCCCGGCGGCACACCCGGGGCCGGCGGCCGCGCGGTGCCGACCCCCTTCGGCACGGTCTACGCCAGCAACATCACGCCCGACGCCCGGACAGGCATCGGCTTGTGGTCGTTCACGGCCTTCCAGCGGGCCATGCGTGAAGGCCTCTCGCGCGATGGGCATCGCCTCTACCCGGCATTCCCGTACACCGCTTTCACGCGGATGGACGACGACGACCTTCAGGCCCTGTACGCGCACCTGATGTCGCAGCCTGCTGTGCGCGCCGAGGTGCCAGCCAACCGGCTCGATGCACCATATGGCTGGCGTCCGCTGATGGCGGTGTGGAACGGCCTGCACCTGGAAACCGGCCCGGCGCCCGCGGTGGCCGACCGTTCTGCAACCTGGAACCGCGGGGCCTACCTGGTCAACGGCGTGGGCCATTGCGGGGCCTGCCACACGCCGCGCGACGCCCTGGGCGCCGAGCGCGGCGGGCCGGCGCACCTGGCCGGCGCCGTCGTCGACGGCTGGGAAGCACAGCCGCTGACGGCGCTCAGCCGGGCACCCGTGCCCTGGACCGAGGACGAGCTGTTCCGCTACCTGCGCGATGGCCACACCCAGCAGCACGGCGGCGTGGCCGGCCCCATGGCGGTGGTGGTGCGCAACCTGCAGGACGTGCCCGAGGCCGACGTGCGGGCGATGGCGGTGTACCTGGCTTCGTTCAGCGCCGCCGATGGCGCGGCGGAGCGGGCCGAGGCGGCGCTGGGGCGCAGCCTGGCCGTGCGGACCATGGTCCGCGGCCCGGCCCAGCGCCTTTTCGAGGGCGCCTGCGGGGCCTGCCACCACGATGGCGGGGGCCCCGAGGTGCAGGGCCACAACCTGCCGCTGGCGCTGAACAGCAACCTGCACGGCGACCGGCCCGACAACCTGCTGCGGGTGATCCTCGGGGGCATCGCCGAACCGGCGCTGCCGGGACTGGGCCACATGCCCGCCTTCCGCGACGCGCTGGACAACCGCCAGATCGCCGAACTGGCCGCCCACCTTCGTGCCGTCTATGCCCCCGACAAGGCCCCGTGGCAGGGTCTGGAAGCTGCCACGGCGCGGCTGCGCGCAGCCAGCCGGCCGGTCAACCCGGGCGAGAGCCCGCGATGAAGCTTTCCAGCAGCTTCTTGAGCTGCAGGGTCTTGCGCGGGCCCAGCGCTTCCTCGATGGATTCGTGATGGGCGTCCACGCTCTTCTTCAGCCGGCCCACCATTTCCAGGCCCAGATCGCTGATGTAGACCAGCACCTTGCGGTTGTCGTGCGCGTCGGCGGCCCGCAGCACCAGCCCGCGGCTGACCAGCTTGTCGATGTTCTTGGTCAGGGCGGGGTGGTTCAGCAGCACGAGTTCGGCCAGTTCGCCCATCGAGCGGCCCCGTTCGTCCGACAGCACTTGCAGGATCCGCCAGTGCTCTTCGCTCACCGATTCGTCGGAAATGGACTGGGCCAGGCCCTGCCGCATCTGGCGTGATGCGGAAGCGATGAGGTAGGCCAGATACTGCGAAAGTTCGTGGCTGGCGGGCGAGCCGCCTTGAAGATCGGGCATGGTAGATGCACTATGGGCTTTTGGCGCCGGTCATCTTACGCTTGAGAGCTTTCCCGGGAAAGCTTCGGTGCCCGCGCGGTGTGCATTCTTGTGCATGGCGGTCCCTCAGGCACCCATTGGGTGCGCGGCCAGGAGATGTCGATGGCGTCGTATCGGATGGAGGGTGGCAGCCCGGCTCTGGGCTTTTACGGTGGCGGCAGCCGCGGCGCGCAGCGAGGGGCGGGGCCGGGCGGTGGCCATCGCACCGGTGCCGGCGGCTCGCGTCGCGATCTCCGCGTGGCGCTGTGCATCCCGTTGGGCGGTGCCGCCGGCATCTGGGGGCCCTCGGCCCTGGCCTCGGCCAAGCTGGCCGTGGCCGAGCTCAACGCGGGGCAAGGCATCGGAGGGCGGCCCTGCCGGCTCGTTACCGTCAACGCGGCCGATGACATGCCCGGCATCGAAGCCACCTTGCGCGACTTGATCGACCACGGCGAGGTCGACGCGCTGGTGGGCATGCACACCAGCGCCGTGCGCCACCGCATCCTGCAGGCCGTGGGCGGCGAGCTGCCCTTCGTGTACACGCCGCTCTATGAAGGCGGCGAGACCACGCCCGGGGTGTTTGCCATCGGCGAGACGCCAGCCCGGCAACTCGGCCCGGCCATCGACTGGCTCAGCCGGCACGAGCGGCCCCGGCGCTGGCTGTTCGTGGGCAACGACTACGTCTGGCCGCGCGTGTCGCACGGGCTGGCGCGGCGTTACGTGGCCGCAGCGGGCGCCCAGGTGGTGGCCGAGCATTACCTGCCTTTCGGCACGTCCGACTTCGGCCTGGTGCTGGACAGCGTGCGACGCAGCCAGGCCGATGCCGTGCTGATATCGCTCATCGGCCAGGACGCCGTGGACTTCAACCGCGCCTTCGCCCGCCAGGGCCTGGACCGTGCGGCGCTGCGGCTGTCCTGTGCCATCGAAGAGAACGAGCTGCTGGGCATCGGCGCCGAGAACACCGAGCGCCTGTACGTGGCGGCCGGCTACTTCGGGGCGCTGGACACCTCGGCCAACCTGGCCTTCAAGGAGCGCTACCACGCGCACTTCGGCGAACGCGCGCCCACCCTCAACGCGCTGGGCCAGTCCACCTACGAAGGCGTGCACTTCCTGGCTGCGCTGCTGGACCGTGACGATGCCGCCGCGGGGCGCGCATCGGCCATCTCGCACCGCAGCGCGCGCAACGCGGTGTATGGGCCCGGTGGCATCAGCCAGTCGCCCATCTACCTCGCACGGGCGGAAGGCCATGCGTTCCGGGTGATCACGGCGCTTCAGCCGAACGGGTGAAGCGCACGGGGCGGACCCGAAAATCCTTTCCTAGGCAAAGTAAGTGCTTGACCAGGAAAGTTTCGATCCCGACAATGAAGGCGTGCGCCGGTGCTGCTGAATGCCACGTTGCACCCACCCGATCACCCCCCCCTCACGTTCCGCAAGGAGTCCGCCATGGCCGTCAAGCGCCCCACCTTGTCCCAGCTTCAGGACGTTGCCCTCGGTCTGGGCATCCACCTGTCCGAAGAGCAGGCCACGGTCTACAACACCCTGCTGCAGGGCAACTTCGACGCCTATGACGCTGTCGACGCCATGCCCGACTACCTGCCGATCGTGGGCTACCCGCGCACGCCCGGCTACCGCCCCTCGGCCGAAGAGAACAAATACGGCGCCTGGTACGTCAAGACCACGGTGCAGGGCGCACCCACCGGCAAGCTGGCCGGCAAGAAGGTGGTGCTCAAGGACAATGTCTGCCTGGCCGGCGTGCCCATGATGAACGGCGCTTCCACGCTGGAAGGCTACGTTCCCAACGTCGACGCCACCGTGGCCACCCGCATGCTCGACGCCGGGGCCACCATCATCGGCAAGTCGGTGTGCGAGTACTTCTGCTTCTCGGGTGGCTCGCACACCAGTTCCACCGGGCCGGTGCACAACCCGCACCGCATGGGCTATTCGGCCGGCGGTTCGTCCTCGGGCAGTGCCGTGCTGGTGGCACTGGGCGAGGCCGACATGGCCATCGGTGGCGACCAGGGCGGTTCCATCCGCATGCCGGCGTCGTACTGCGGCATCTACGGCATGAAGGCCACCCACGGCCTGGTGCCCTACACCGGCGTGATGCCCATCGAACTCACCATCGACCACACCGGCCCGATGACCAACAACGTGGCCGACAACGCCCTGATGCTCGAGGTCATTGCCGGCCCCGACGGGCTGGACCCGCGGCAGTACGCCGGCCAGACGGCGCAGCCCTACACCGAGCTGATGAAAGCAGGTGCGCGCGGCCTGAAGATCGGCATCCTGAAGGAAGGCTTCGGCTGGCCGCAGTCGATGCCCGCCGTCGACGCCAAGGTGCGCCAGGCCGCCGAGCGCTTCAAGCAGCTGGGCGCCACCGTCACCGAGGTCTCGCTGCCCGCACACCTCACGGGCCCGGCCATCTGGCTGCCCATCGCGGCCGAAGGCGCCACACAGCAGATGATGAAAGACAACGGCCACGGCTTCAACTGGAAGGGCCTGTACGTCACCAGCATGGTCGATTTCCACGCCGGCTGGAAAGAGCGTGCCGACGAGCTGAGCGAGACACTCAAGCTCACCATGGTGCTGGGCGAGTACTTCATCAAGCATTACCGCGGCCACTACTACGCCAAGGCGCAGAACCTGGCGCGCCAGCTCACGGCCGCCTACGACGCCACGCTGTCGCAGTTCGACCTCTTGCTGATGCCCACCCTGCCGATGACCGCCACGCCGCTGCCCAAGCCGGGCGCACCGGTGGAAGAAGTGGTGGCCCGCGCCTTCGAGATGCTGCCCAACACCTGCCCCTTCGACGTCACCGGCCACCCCGCCATGAGCGTGCCTTGCGGCCTGGTCGATGGCCTGCCGGTGGGGATGATGCTGGTGGGCAAGAAGTACGACGAAGCCACCATCTATCGCGCCGCCTGGTCCTTCGAGCAAGCTGGCGACTGGAAGCTGATCTGAGTGTTCCCGAGCCCACAACCCCAACCCAAGAACGGATAACGAGCACCATGGACCGTCGCACCTTCCTCTCCTCTTCCACGCTGGCTCCGCTGGTGGGCGCCGGTGGCAGCCTGCTGCCGCTGGCGGCACTGGCCGCCGACGAGATCGGCATCGGCAGCATCCACGACCTCTCGGGCGGCCTGGACATCTACGGCAAGCCCATGCTGGATGCACTGACGCTGGCCATCGAAGAGCAGAACGCCGCCGGTGGCCTGCTGGGCAAGTCCTGCAAGCTGGTCAGCTACGACCCGCAGTCCAACATGCAGATGTACGCGCAGTTCGCACAGCAGGCGGCTCTGAAAGACAAGGTGGCGGTCGTGATGGGGGGCATCACGTCCGCCTCGCGCGAGGTGATCCGCCCGGTGCTCAACAAGTACAAGGAGCTTTACTTCTACAACACCCAGTATGAAGGTGGCGTGTGCGACCGCGGCACCTTCTGCACCGGCGTGACGCCCGCGCAGACGGTGGGCAAGCTCATTCCCTATGCGATGAAGAAGTGGGGCAAGAAGATCTACGTGGTGGCGGCCGACTACAACTACGGCCAGATCACCTCGCAGTGGGTCAAGAAGTTCGCCATGGAGAATGGCGGCAGCACGGTGGCCATCGACTTCTTCCCGCTGGACGTCACCAACTTCGGACCCACCATCAGCAAGATCGAGGCGGCCAAGCCCGACATGGTGGTGTCCGCGCTGGTGGGCGGCGCCCACATCTCGTTCTACCGGCAGTGGGCCGCGGCGGGCCTGAACAAGAAGATTCCGCTGGCCTCCACCACCTTCGCCGTCGGCAACGAGCAGATCGTGCTGTCGGCCGAAGAGGCCGATGGCTTCCTGCTGTCCTACAACTACTTCGAGAACATCGACAACCCGGTCAACAAGGCCTTCAAGGAGCGTTTCCACAAGCGCTTCGGGGCCGACTACCCCAACATCACCGAACTGGCGATGGGCACCTACCAGGGCTTCAAGCTGTGGGCCGAAGGCGTGAAGAAGGCTGGCTCCGTGGACCTGGCCAAGGTCACCACGGCGCTGGAGTCGGGCATCAGCATCGAGGCCCCCAGCGGCAAGGTCACCATCGACCCCGCCACCCACCACTGCATCCTGAACGTGAGCATCGCCGAGGTGAAGAACAAGAAGCTCAACATCCTGCAGACCTTCACCCAGCAGCCGCCGGCCGACACCAGCGCCGTGTGCGACCTGAAGAAGAACCCGAAGGACAACCAGCAGTACGTCATCAAGGTCTAGTCACCGCACCCTGCCCCGGCCATGGACCTCGCCCTCGTCGTTGCGATCCAGATCCTCTATGCCGTCGCCAGCCTGGTGATCATCTCGTCGGGCCTGGCGGTGATCTTCGGCATGATGAAGGTCATCAACCTCGCGCATGGTGAGTTCCTGATGCTGGGGGCCTACGCCACCATCGGTGCCATCAAGGTGGGCATCAACCTGTGGATCGCGATCTTCCTGGTCGCGCCCGTGGCGGTGGGGCTGGTGGGGGTGGTGCTGGAGCGGCTGGTGATCCGGCGCCTGTATGGCCGGATGGTGGACACCATGCTGGCCACCTGGGGCCTGTCGCTGCTGCTGGTGGGCATCGTCACCTCGCTGGTGGGCAACACCACCGCCGGGGTGTCCACGCCGCTGGGCAACTTCGCCATCGGCGCCTACCGGGTCAGCGCCTATACGCTGGTGATCATCGCGGTGGGGGCCTTGCTGGCGTGGGCCATCCGCTGGGTGCTTACGCGGACCCAACTGGGTCTGATCGCCCGCGGCACCATGCAGAACCCGGCCATGGCCGACGCGCTGGGCATCAGTCCGGGCAAGGTCTATTCGGTGACCTTTGCCGTGGGAGCGGCGCTGTCGGGGCTGGCTGGCGGCCTGGTGGCGCCGCTGACCGGCGTGGTGCCCACCATGGGCGCCGCTTTCGTGGCCAAGTCATTCATCACCGTGATCGGAGGGGGGCCGGCCTTGCTGGCGGGCCTGGTCGGGGCGTCGACCCTGTTCGGCACCATCAACCAGGCTGCCACCTTCCTCACCACGCCCGTCTTCGGCGAAGTGGCCCTGCTGTTGGCGGCCATCGTCATGCTGCGCCTCCTGCCCCAGGGCATCACGGGCCGCTTCTTCAAGGGTTCGCTGTGAAGGGCTACATCGCCTCCTGGGTCAGCGCCGCCGTCACCTCGCTGGTGGGGCTGGCGCTCATGTTCGGCCTGCCCAGCGTGCTGGACGACTTCATGCTGATCCAGGTGACCATTTACGTGGTGATGGCCATCCTGGGCGTCAGCCTGGGTTTCATCTGGGGCTACGGCGGCATCCTGTGCTTCGGCCAGGCAGCCTTCTTCGGCCTGGGCTCCTACACATATGCCATCGCCGTGATGAACCTGGGCGACAGCACCGTGCCCTTTTTGCTGGCCATTGCCGTGCCCGCGCTCTTTGCGGCCCTGCTCGGCTACGTCATCTTCTACGGCCGTCTGTCCGACGTGTACATGGGCGTCATCACGCTCACGGTCACGCTGATCCTGTTCAACCTGGTCAACTCCACGGCGGGGCCCGAGTGGAAGATCGGCAAGGCGCCGTTGGGCGGCTTCAACGGCATCCCGTCCGTCCCCGGCATCAACCTGCCCTGGGACACCGAAGACACGCTCGGCCCACGCGGCATGTACAACCTGTCCTTCGGCCTGCTGCTGTTGGTGTACCTGGGCCTGCGGGCGCTGCTGGCCTCGCGCGTGGGCCGGGTCATCGTGGCCATCAAGGAAAACGAACAACGGGCCCTGCTGCTGGGCTACGACGCCCGCGCCTACAAGCTGTTCACGTTCACCCTGGGCGGCGCCATCGCGGGCATGGCGGGCTGCCTCTTCGCCAACTGGGGCTCGTTCACCAGCCCCACCATCTTCGGCCTGGCCCAATCGGCGCAGATCATCATCTGGGTGATCGTGGGCGGGCTGGGCACGCTCCTGGGCCCGGTGGTGGGTTGCGTGGCCATCCAGTGGCTCACCACGCAGATCGGCACGCAGCAGACCTTCAATGCCAACCTGGTGCTGGGCGCCATCCTGGTGGTGTTCGTGCTGCTGGTGCCGCGCGGGGTGGTGCCGGGCATCGGCACGCTGATCGAGCGCCTGCTGGCCCGGCGCAAGGCTTCGCCCGCCCTGGCGTCCACCGGCACGCCGCCAGCCGCTCTGACGGCGGAGGAGCGACCGTCGTGAGCGTGCCCTTGCTGGAGACCCGAAACCTGAACGTCCGCTTCGGCGGGGTGCATGCCACGCGCGACGTCAATTTCGTGTTGGCCGAAAACGAGTTGCGTTGCGTCATCGGCCCCAACGGCGCGGGCAAGAGCACCTTTTTCAAGCTGCTGACCGGGCAGGTGAAGCCCACCTCGGGGCAGATCCTGTTCCGCGGCCAGGACATCTCGCGGATGCAGCCGCACGATCCCGGTCGCCTGGGCATCGGCATCAAGACGCAGGTGCCCAGCCTGTTCAACGGGCTGTCGGTCTGGGAGAACGTGTGGCTGTCGGCGCGCCGCACCCACGCAGAGCCCAAGGCCCGGCAGGTGACCGCCAGCACCCTGGAGCGAGTGGGCATGATGGCGCACAAGAACGCGTTGGCCGGGGTGCTGGCGCACGGGCAGCGGCAGTGGGTGGAACTGGCGGTGGTGATCGCGGGCGACCCGCCGCTGATCCTGCTGGACGAACCTGCCGCCGGCATGAGCGATGGCGAAGTCGCGCGCACGGCTGAGCTGATCCTGGAGATCAACCGCCAGCACGCGCTGGTGGTGGTGGAACACGACATGAGCTTCATCCGCATGATCGCCCGCAAGGTGACGGTGCTGCACCAGGGCCAGATCATCCGAGAGGACACGCCCGACCGCATCATGGCCGACCCACTGGTGCAGCAGATCTACCTCGGCAAGAAGGCGCACTGATGGCCCTGCTGGACGTGCGCGCCCTGGATGCCGGCTACGGAGCCATCCCTGTCCTGCGCGGCATCACGCTGGCCATTGCGCCGGGCGAGTCGGTGGGCATCCTGGGCCACAACGGCATGGGCAAGACGACCCTTCTGCGCTGCCTCATCGGGGCGCTCAGGCCCACGGCGGGCACCGTGCAGTTTTCCGGCCAGGACGTCACCACGTTGCCGCCGCACGGCCGCGCGCGGCTGGGCATGGCCTACGTGCCGCAGGGGCGCGAGATCTTCGCCGGATTGTCGGTGCTCGACAACCTGCGCATGGGCTTGCTCAAGACCGGCATCACCGACCCCGCCGCGATCGATGCGCTGCTTGCCGACTTCCCGCGCATCAAGCCCCTGCTGGACCGTGCCGGCGGTTCCTTGTCGGGCGGCGAGCAGCAGCTCCTGGCGCTGGCGCGGGCGCTCGCCGGCAAGCCCAGCCTGCTCTTGCTGGACGAACCCACCGAGGGCATCCAGCCTTCCATCATCGAAGAGATCGCCGACACCTTGCAGGCCTTGCGGCAGCGCCTGGGCCTGGCCATCGTGCTGGTCGAGCAGAACCTGGACTTCATCGCCAGCGTGTCCGAGCGCGTGCTGGTGATCAAGCGCGGCCAGATCGGTGGAGAGATCCCGCGCGAGCACCTGGGCGACTTCGCCGTGATGAGCGAGTACACCGGCGTCCACGCCTGAGCGCGCCGCGCCAGCCGGCCCTGCGGCGTCCTGCGGCTCAGCCGAGCATGCGCGCGTGTTCGTTGGGCCGCTCAGCGCTGCGCGCCCAGGCCGCAGCCTTCGGCTTGGTGTCGACGGCCAGTGGCTGCTCGGCGTGATAGACGCCGCAGCTGACGAGGGTGTCGTCGGTGGCAGGACGGACCCAGGCTTCCTTGGCCGTCATGCGCCCCGTTCCGGGATGGGGTGCCTCGTACTCCACCCAGGCGCCGCCCGCGTCGGCGGCCGACCAGAACAGGGCCAGCCGGGTCGGATCGCCCACGCTCTGGCCCATGAGATCGGGTTGCGCGCCGTGCGCAGCGAAGCTGCCGTGGCGGTCCATGGCCACGATGTAGAGGTCGCGGTCGTGGAAGGCGCCTTCGGGGTCCTGGAAGTCCTGCATCGCCTGCTGCCGGCCAACCTCGGCGATGTGCACGACGGCGCGCTCGACCAGCGCCATCGCCTCGTCCGCCGAACCCTGGCGCAACCGCATGGAGGCCACGGCCTCGCGCAGCGACTGGGCCCGCGTCACCAGCGCGCCCGAGGCCGAGGCCGACTCCTCCACCAGCGCGGCATTCTCGCGCGTGATCTCGTCGAGGTTGCCCACGCTCTGGGTCACCTCCTTCAGCCCGCTGCTCTGCTGTGTGCTGGATTCCGAGATTGCCCGCAGCTGCATCGACACTTCCCGCACCCCGTCCACGATGGTCGATAGCGAGCCGCTCACGTTCTGCAGTTTTTCAGCCGACACCAGCACCTGGTCATTGGCGTTGCCGATCAGGTTGCGGATCTCTTCGGCCGAGGCTGCACACTGCTGGGCGAGCTGCCGCACTTCGCTGGCCACCACCGCAAAGCCCTTGCCGGATTCGCCCGCGCGGGCCGCTTCGATGGCCGCGTTCAGCGACAGCATCCCGGTCTGGAAGGCGACGTCGTCGATCACCCCCACCACCTCGGCCACGCGCTGCGAGGCCTCCTGCATCTGCTGCATGGCCGTCACTGTTTCGCCCATGGCCGTGCGGCCGTCCTCGGCCTGCACTGCCAGCCGCTCGGTCAGGGCGTCCAGCACGCGCGCGGCCTCGGCGTTGTGCGCCACGGCCACGCTGAGCTCGCCGATCGCGCCGACGGAGGTGCGCAGGCTGCTGGCCTGCTCATCGGTGCGGCTGGCCAGCTTGCGGCTGCCGGCGCTGACTTGCTGGCCGGTCAGGTTGACCATGGCCGCGCTGTTGCGGATGTCCGATACCAGGCGCGAAAGGTGCTGGCTCATCGCGTCCACCAACTGCCCGATCTCGGCCAGTTCGTCCCGGCCACGCACCTGAACGCGATGCGACAGGTCGCCCGCGGCGATGGCCGAAGCGCCGCGCTTGAGCTCGCCCAGGGCTCCGCGCACCGTGATGGTAAAGGTCGTCAACAGATAGACCAGCACCAGGATCCCGCTGCCGAAGGCGGCCAGTTCCACGGCCATCTTGCGTTCGGCGCGGTGCAGCCGCTCGCGCAGCGCGTTGGCCAGGCGGGTGTAGGCGTCGGTCTGCGCCGCCAGGGTGTGTGCGGAGGCCCGGCTTGCCACATCCAGGAATTGCGCGGCGTCCATCGGCGGTTGTTCGACCATGAACACCGTCTGAATGGTCTTGGCGAGTTGCTCGATGGCCTGCCGGGCCGGTGGCCACGAGCCCGGCACTTCGCCGCCGGCGCGCTGCAGTGCGGCCATCTTGGCGGCGGTCTCGGCGGCTGCGCGCAGGATCTGTCGCGATTGCTGCAGCACCTCGACCCGCTCGAAGGGCTTCACGTCCTTGCGCCGCAAGAGCTGGACACCCTGGGCTTGGGCCGTGTCCAGCGCCTCGAGCAGCGGCAGCGTGCTGTTCGTGACCAGGTCCATCAGGTGGTAGGAGCGAGCCTCCGGGTCCAGGAGCAGCTCCGAACGCTCCGCGTTGATGATCACCCATTGGCGCAGGCTGTCGATGGCGGCGGTGTGAGCCTCGAAGGCGTCATACGGGTCGTCTGGGGGCTTGCCGTCGGCCAGGGCCTGCAAGCCCTGCCGCACCGGCAGCCATGCGTCCTCGATCCGATAGCCCTGGATCGAGGCCGCACGGCTGTCGAAGGCCACGATGGCCCCCTTCAGGGCGCCGCGAGCTTCATCGCGCAGCGGGCCAGCCGTGGCCTCACCCGACAGCACGCGGTGGGTGGCGCTGCGCAACTGCTGTGCCCGCAGGGCCACCGGCGCGGCCAGTTCGGCCAGGCCCACGCCCTCCAGTTCGACCAGCGCAGTGTGGCGGTCGGCCTGCAGGGTGATGAAGGACATCACCATCAGCACCAGCAAGGGCAGCACCAGCGAAGTGGCCACCAGCGCCAGCTTGGCCGGCAGACGCAGCCGCTGCATGACCATCGTGCCGGGCCGCAGGATGGCGGACGTCCAGCTGCGCCCACGGTTCTGGCGGTGCTGTCGGTGTGGACCGTCTGCGGTGTTCATGGGGCTGGCGGGAAGGGGTCAGGCGGGGTCGAGTGCGCTTGCCGATGCTGCACCAGGGGGCCTTGGGGGGATGCCGCAAGTTGGGGGGGCAAGGCGGCTCAGTTGTCAGCCAGGGCCAGACTCGAGACTTCGCCCAGCCACCCGGCCACGTCGCCCAGCGGCAACACGTCGTCGGCAGCACCCAAGCGGATGGCCTCGCGTGGCATGCCGAACACCACGCAGGTGGCCTCGTCCTGGGCACCGGTGCGGGCGCCGGCTTCGTGCATGTCCAGCAGGCCGCGCGCGCCGTCGTCGCCCATGCCGGTGAGGATCACGCCCACCGCGTTGCGGCCGGCGTGCTGCGCCACCGACTTGAACAGCACGTCCACCGACGGCTTGTGGCGATTGACCAGCGGGCCGTCGCGCACCCCCACGACGTACTGCGCACCGCTGCGCAACAGCTGCATGTGGCGGCCACCCGGCGCGATGAGCACCCGGCCTGGAATGACGCGGTCGCCATCCTTGGCTTCCTTCACCTCCATCGCACACAGGCCATTGAGGCGTGCCGCGAAGGCGGCGGTGAAGGCTTCGGGCATGTGCTGGACGATGACGATGCCCGGCGTGGTGCGCGGCAGGCTGCACAGCACGGTTTCGATGGCCAGCACGCCGCCGGTGGAGCTGCCGATGGCGATCACGCGGTCGGTGGTTTCGGCCATGGCATGGCCGTGCGAGCCGAGATGGGCCAGCCCCGGGTGCGGCACCACCGTGCGCGGCAATGCGCCGACAGCCGGCCGCGCGGCGACCTGGGCCGCACCGGGCGCCGCCGCATGGGGGTGCCGGCGTCCGAGCATCTTCACGTTGGCCTGCGCGGCGGCTCGCACGGCGGCCACCAGGCCGTTGGAGGGGTCGGCCAGGAAGTCGCGCAGACCCAGCTTGGGCTTGGTCACGAAGCTCACGGCGCCTTCGGCCAGGGCCTGCAGGGTGGTGGCAGCGCCAGCCGCCGTCAGCGTGGAGCACATCACCACGGGCGTGGGCCGTTCAGCCATCACCTTGCGCAGGAAGCTGATGCCGTCCATGCGCGGCATCTCCACGTCCAGCACGATCACGTCGGGCCAGCGCGCTTCCATCTTCGGCCACGCGAACAGCGGGTCGCCCGCCGTGGCGATGACCTCGATGCCGCTGGCTGTGAGCGTCTCGGCCAGATGGCGCCGCACCACGGCGGAGTCGTCGACGACGATGGCGGTGATCTTGGGGGTTTGCATGAAGGCTCAACTCCTGCGCGTGGTGCGGCCGCCCTGGGCCAGCGGTGACTGGGCGCTCAGGTGCGGCAAGGGCGCCGCACCGTGTCCGCGCTTCATGGCCACTTCGCCCGAGGCCAGCGTCAGGGTCACGGTGCGGGGCACGTCCTCGCCCACGTCCACGCCCTGCAGCTTGAAGCCGTAGCGGTCGATGAGGCTCCAGCCCTGCTCGATGTTTCGCTCGCCCACGTTGAACTTGAGCTGCCCGCCTTCGGGCATGGTGTCGGCGCCGCCGTACAAGTGGGCTTCGTACTCTTCGGGCTCTGTCCTGGCGGCTCGCAGGCGCTGCACCATGGCCTCGATGGCTTCGTCGCCGTAGCGACCATCGGGGGCCTGGTCCGGCTTGCGGGTGCGGCTGGGCAGCAGGAAGTGGCACATGCCGCCCATCCGGCGGGCCGGGTGCCACAGCGTCACTGCCACGCAGGAGCCGAGCAAGGTGCGCAAGCCCGCCGCCGCGTTGCCGAAGTGCATTTCACCAGGCATGAGCATGACGATTTCACCGGGCTTGGCGTTCACCTGCCAATGCCGCGGCTGCGGCGTCGGCTCGATGGGATAGGGCAGGCCCATGGGCATCGTCGCAGGCCCCAGCGGCGAGCGCGCCGCGCGTTCTGCCGCGGCGCGTTCGCGCGCCTGCAGCATGCGCTGGCCGAGCGTGGTGCGCGACTCAGGCATGGGCATGGATCGCGGTGGCCAGCACGCGCACCGGCAGGCCCAGGGTCGACAGCGATTCGGCATGGCCCGTGTACAACACGCCATCGGGCTTGAGTTGCGTCAGCACGCGGCGCACGATCTGGGCCTTTGCATCGGCGTCGAAGTAGATGAGCACGTTGCGCAGGAAGATCACGTCGAACTGCGGCAGCTGCGGCAAAGGTTGCATCAGGTTGGCCTGCAGGAAGCGGACGCGGTCGCGCAACGAGCGCGCCACCAGCAGTTCACCCGCATGGACGCCTTCGCCCTTCAGGCAGTAGCGCTTGAGGTAGTCGGGCGGCACCATGCGCGCGCGGTCCATCGGGTACAGGCCTCGGGTGGCGGCCTCGACCATGGCCGTGGACAGGTCGGTGCCGATCACCAGCCACGGCGTCTTGCCCAACTGGTCGGCCAGCAGCATGGCCGTGCTGTAGGCCTCTTCCCCCGATGACGAGGCCGCGCTCCAGACCCGGAATTCCTGGCCTTCCGGGTGCTTGGCCAGGCGCTCGGCCAGGTCGTTGAAGTGCTGGGGCTCTCGGAAGAAATAGGTCTCGTTGGTGGTCAGGCGGTCGACCAGGCGCGTCATCTCTTCGGCGGGGGCGTTGCCCTGCACCATCTTCTGCACATAGCTTTCGATGTCGGCAGCCCCGGCGTCCTGCGCCAGGCGCTGCAGGCGGCTGGCCACCAGGGCCTGCTTGTGCTCACCCAGCCGGATGCCCGAAATCTTCTCGAAAAGCTGCGTGACCGAGTCGAAGGACTTGCGTGAGAGGGGAATCATTCGGCCAGCTCCGTGCAATCAGTGAGTCTCGTGGGCGGCAATGGCAGCGGCCAGTTCGGCGACGTTCAGCACCCGGTTCAAGGCCAGCACGCCGATCACCTCGCCACCCGCTCGGGTCATGCCCAGCAGGCACTCTGCCGGGATGCGGGTGCCCAGTGGCGGCGCCGCCTCGATCTCGTGGCCCATGCGGTCGAAGACCTCGAAGACTGCGTCCACCAGCAGGCCGACGACAAACGCCGGGCTGTGGGATTCGTCGTCATCGCTGTCGTGACCCAGGGCGCTCTCGACCACCACGATGCAGGACCGGCGGCCGATGCTCGTGGGGGCACGGCCCAGGCGGGCCGCCAGGTCGATGACCGGCACGACCGAGCCGCGCAGGTTCATCACGCCGCGCACGAAGTCAGGCGTGCGCGGCAGCGGGGTCAATCGGGTGACCTGCAGGATCTCGCGGACCTCGCTGATCGGCACGGCCAGTACATCGCTGCCAACGGTCATGCGCAGCAGGGAGCAGGGCGCATCCGGCGGGCCGGCCAGCACGGGCTGCGTGACGCCGGAAGCAGTCTGGGCTTGGTTCATCGTCATCCTCAGGCGGGGCTGTGGGTGGTGGACTCGAGGGCGAACATCGGGGCGGGCCTGCGCCCGGGGCTGGCCGATCGGCCCGGCGCCGCCGCGGCGCTCGACCGGGCCGGCGTGGCGCGCGCGTCCTGGCTGTCGGCCAGCTGGAAGAAGCCCATCAGCTCCTGAAGCTGCTGGGCCTGCGCCGAGAGCTCCTCGGCCGTGGCCGAGAGTTCCTCGGATGCGCTGGCCGTCTGCTGCGTGGCCGAGCTCAGGTGGTTCATGGCGCCGGTGATCTGGCCCACGCCATCGCTCTGCTCGCCGCTGGCCGCGGCGATCTCCTGCACCAGTTCGCTGGTGCGGTGGATGGAGGGCACCATCTGCATGAGCAGGGTGCCGGCCTTCTCGGCCAATTGCACGCTCGACACGGCCAGCGTGCCGATCTCCTGTGCCGCGACCTGGCTGCGTTCGGCCAGCTTGCGCACCTCGGCGGCCACCACCGCGAAGCCCTTGCCGTGCTCGCCGGCACGGGCGGCCTCGATGGCTGCGTTCAAGGCCAGCAGGTTGGTCTGGTAGGCGATGTCGTCGATGATGGAGATCTTCGCGGCGATGGACTTCATGGCCGCGGCGGTCTGGGCCACGGCGGCGCCGCCGTCCTGGGCGTCCTTCGCGGCCTTGGTGGCTATGCCGTCGGTGACGTTGGCACTCTCGGCGTTGCCCTTGACCGAGGCACTGATTTCCTGCAACGAGGCCGTGGTTTCTTCCACGCTGGCGGCTTGCTGGCTGGCCGAGTGCGACAGGCTCTGCGAGGTCTGCGAGACCTGGTCGCTGGCGGCGCTCAACTGGTCAGCCGCCATGCGCACGTCGCGCAGGGTGCGGCTGACAGTATCGATCAGCTCGTTCAGCTTGGCGCACAGTTCGGCGTGGAACCCTTCCTTGCCATCCAGGTCCACGCGGCGGCTGAAGTCGCCACTGGTGGCGCCATCCACCACCTGACCGATCTCCCGGGCCACCTGGTTCGTGGCGGCGTGTTCCGCGTCTGCCTGCGCCCTGTGCAGCGCTTCCTGGTCGCGGCGGCTGCGCAGGCTCGTCTGCATCTCGATCAGTCGCTGGAGCAGTGTGGCGATCTCATCGTGGCCTTCGTGCTGGATCTGGCGCTCGAGGTCACCGGCCGCGACGGCGTTGGCCATCTGCACCGCCTTGTCCAAAGGTCGCGCAATCGAACGCAGGAGCCAGACACAAAGGGCGCCGGCGGCGAGGAAGGTCAAGCCGATCGTTGCCATCACGAAGACCTTGACCTGAGCAAGACGGCTGGCGGACTCGGTGTTCGTGACCTGGGCGACTTCTCCGGTGTGCCTGGCGTAGGCGGCCGTCGCCTTGCCCAATGCCGACAAGAGCGGCCGGCACTGGTCGTTCATCAGTGTGATGGCCTCTGCCTTGCGGCCCGACAGCGCAAGCTCCACGATGTTCAGCGCGACCGGGGTGTAGGCCTTCTCGACCCGCCCGATCTCGGCCTGGAGGGCGGTGGACGGGCTGTCGAGCTCGGCCGCAGCCTCGGTCAGCCGCTGGAGCAGGGCCAGAGAGGCGCCCACTTCCTGATGGGCTTTGGTCACTGCGGTCTTCTCTTGTTCAATGTCCTCGGCTTTGGTCACCAGCACCAGGTTGCGCACCGCAATGGCACGCTGATCGGCGGCGATCCGCAATGCCGCCACCGCGTCGGTGCGCGCTTCCACGTCACCCACCAGGCGCGTGAATTGACTGTTGGCTTCGTCCAGCGCCTTGATGGAGATGCCGCCCACCAGCAACACGGCAGATGCGAGCGCGCCAAACGCAAGCCAGAGCTTGCCGCGTATGGTCAATCGAATGAAATTCATGGTTCGATACTCACTTCTGGGTCTCTGCAAGGGCGGGTGAGTTGGGTCAGAAGCTCGTGAACGCTGCTTCGTCGAGGGTCGCGGACGCCCTGGCCTTGCCCGAGGGATTCGCGGCG
>CAIJPE010000377.1 GCA_903822435.1 uncultured beta proteobacterium
CAAGTTCCTCAAGGTGCAGCAGTTCCGGGCGCGCTACGCCCCGTCGAACGGCCAGGTCCAGCGCATCACGCGCTATCTGCAAGGTCTGGGCATCACGATCGACGAGGTCTACGACGACAACCTTCTCATCAAGGCCAGCGGGACGGCCGCGCAGTTCAGCCAAGCCTTCTCGACCACCCTGCACGACTTTGCGGATGATCGCGGTCGACGCTTTCATCGGCCCGAACGGGCGCCGAGCGTGCCCTCCCTGCTGCAGGACGTGGTGCTGTATGTCTCCGGCCTGAACACCCAGGCCGCGCAGTTCCTGCCGCACAACGTCAAGGGCCAGCCGATGCGCAACAAGCTCGGCGGCGCCACGCCGGCCATCGTGCTGCCTGCGGGCAACAGCACGGCCACGGGCGTTGCGGGCAACTACACCACGGGCGACGTGGCCAACTTCTACGGGGTCAACCCGCTTTACGCGCAGGGCATCACCGGCAAGGGCATGACCGTGGGCATCGCGACGCTGGCCAATTTCCTGCCCGCCGATGCCTACACCTATTGGAGCTCCATCGGCCTGAACGTCAAGCCGAACCGGATCTCGCAGGTGCACGTGGATGGCGGTGGTGACCTGTCGGCCGAGGCCGGATCGGGCGAAACCGCGCTGGACGTCGAGCAGTCCGGCGGGCTCGCACCCCACGCGAAGGTCATCGTGTACGACGCACCCAATACCGAGGCCGGTTTCATCGACGTGTTCTACAAGGCGGTCTCCGACAACCAGGTCGACACGCTGTCGGTGAGCTGGGGCTCGCCCGAGATCTTCAACGACGCGATCCCCGGCATCTCCGGCGATACGCGGGCCGTGCTGCTGGCGTACCACCAGGCCTTTGCCGAGGCCGCAGCCCAGGGCATCTCGACCTTTGCGGCCGCTGGCGATTCGGGGGCCTACGACACGCAAAGCTCGCTGCCGGCGCCGTACTACTCGAGCGTGCTGACGGTGGATTCGCCTGCATCCGACCCCTACATCGTGGCCGCCGGCGGCACCACCCTGCCCACGAGCTTCACGCTGGGTGGCTACCCGATCACCGTGCAGAGCGAGCAGGTGTGGGGCTGGGACTACCTGACCGACTTCTGCACGTCCATCGGCCAGGACCCGGTGGGCTGCGGCATCTATTCGGTCGGTGGCGGTGGTGGCGTCAGCGTCTTCTGGCCGCAGCCGGCGTACCAGGTGGGCGTGCCCGGCATCCGCCGAAGCGAGCCGAACCAGATCCTGACCTACACCCCCGATCCGGTGAACGCCCCCAGCCGTCAGATCTACCTGTACACCGTGGCCGCGAACGTGAAGGGCCGTAACGTGCCCGACGTTTCCCTGAATTCCGACCCCGAAACCGGCTACCTGCTGTACTCGTCGCCGGATGGTGGCTTCCAGAATTTCTACGGCGGAACGAGCTTCGCCGCCCCCCAGCTCAATGGCGTCTTCTCGCTCGTCGCACAGGCCAAGGGCTCGCGGTTGGGCCTGCTGCATCCGCAGCTGTACGCGCTGCGGTCACGGGGAGCCGGGGGACAGCCCAAGGCCCTGAACGACATCAAGGCGGGCGACAACTGGTTTTACGCCGGCATTCCCGGCTATGAGCCGGGTGCCGGACTGGGCACCATCAACGCCGCGGCCCTGGCACGCGCGATTCCCTGATCGACCCACAGGTGCCCGCCAGGGCCGCCTGGCGGGCGCCTCAGGGCCCGAGGCCTGCAGAACCAGAGCAGGGTGGCTGCAGGTGAGTCACGGTTGCGGCCCATGATCACCCGATCGAAGCGGATGAGCGCCCCGTTGGCAGACGGGCGAGCCGCGGCAGGCAGCTTCTGTGGACCGCGCCGACCGGATCGCCGCTGTCAATCGATGACGACCTTGGCGTCCTTGACCAGCTTGGCGAACTTCAGGGTCTCTTCGTGGATCAGCCGGGCCATCTGCTCGGGCGTGTTGCCGATGGGCTCGGCGCCGATCTCCTGCATGCGCTTGCCGAACTCCGGCGAGTGAATGATCTTGATCATCAGGCCCGAAAGGCGGCTCGCGACGTCCTTGGGGGTGGCTGCGGGGGCCAGCACGCCGAACCACGTGCCGATGTCGAAGCCCTTGAAGCCGGCTTCGTCGAGGGTGGGCACATCCGGCAGGGCCGACGACCGCCGCGCGGTGGTCACCGCCAGCGCCCGCAGCTTGCCGGCCCGGATCTGCGCCAGCACGGGTGTGATCGTGTCGAAGGAGAGGGTGACCTGGCCTGCCAGCAGGTCCACCGTCAGGGGCCCGCTGCCCTTGTACGGCACGTGCAGCAGGGACACCCCGGCCATGTTCTGGAATTGCATGCCAATGAGGTGCTGGGCCGTTCCGTTGCCGTTGGAACCGTAGCTCAGCTCGGGGTTGGCCGCCTTGGCCAGGGCCACCAACTCGGCCACCGACCGGGCCGGTGACGAGGCGTTGACCACCACCACGTTCGGCACGGTGGCGATCATCGTCAGCGGCACGAAGTCCCTTTGCAGGTCGTAGGGCAGCTTGCGGTAGACGCTGGAGGCGATCGTGTGGTGAACGGCCCCTACCAGCAGCGTGTAGCCGTCGGGCCTGGACTTGGCCACGAAGTCGGCCCCCATCGTGGCGCCCGCGCCAGCCTTGTTCTCCACGATCACCGTTTGCCCCAGCGCGGCGCCCAGGCTTTCGGCGAGGGTGCGGGCCAGGACGTCCGTGGTGCCGCCGGCCGGAAAGGGTACGACCAGGGTCACGGGCTTGCTGGGCCATGCCTGGGCCCGGGCGGCGCCAGGCGCTGCACTCAGCACGGCGCCCAGCACCAGGGCGGCGCAGGCGCATATCCTGGCCGGTCCCGGCATCCGACGGCGCGGCAAGAAGGGGAATGTCATCGTTGTCTCCTGGTATGGGTAGGGCCTGCCGGCCCCGGGCCTAGTCTTGGCTGGCCTTCAAGGCGTGGCACACGGCCTGGGTCACATCGGCCGTGGTGGCCTGGCCCCCCAGGTCTCGCGTGTGCAGGGCAGGCTGGGCTGTGACGGCTTCGATGGCGTGCATCAGCCGGGCGGCGGCAGCCAACTCCCCCAGGTGTTCCAGCAACATCACGCACGACCAGAAGGTGCCGATGGGGTTGGCCAGGCCCTGGCCCATGATGTCGAAGGCCGAGCCGTGGATGGGCTCGAACATGCTGGGATAGCGGCGCTCGGGGTCGATGTTGCCGGTGGGTGCGATGCCCAGGCTGCCTGCCAGTGCAGCCGCCAGGTCGCTGAGGATATCGGCGTGCAGGTTGGTCGCGACGATGGTGTCCAGCGTGGCCGGCTTGTTCACCATGCGCGCGGTCATCGCATCGACCAGTTCCTTGTCCCAGTGCACGTCCGGGAAATCGCGGGCCACTTCGGCGGCGATCTCGTCCCACATCACCATGGCGTGGCGTTGCGCGTTGCTCTTGGTGACCACCGACAGCTGCTTGCGGGGCCGCGATTGCGCCAGCTTGAAGGCATAGCGGATGATGCGTTCCACGCCTGTGCGGGTCATGATGGACACATCGGTGGCCACCTCGATGGGGTGGCCCTGGTGCGCCCGCCCGCCCACGCCGGCGTACTCGCCCTCGGAGTTCTCGCGCACGATCACCCAGTTCAGGTCTTCGGGCTTGCAGCGCTTCAGCGGCGAATCGATGCCAGGCAGGATGCGCGTGGGCCGCACATTGGCGTACTGGTCGAAGCCCTGGCAGATTTTCAGGCGCAATCCCCACAGCGTGATGTGGTCGGGGATCTTGGGGTCGCCGGCCGAGCCGAACAGGATCGCGTCCTTGCCCCGCAGGGCTTCCAGGCCATCGGCCGGCATCATCACGCCATGCTGGCGGTACCAGTCGCCACCCCAGCCGAAGTGTTCGAAATCGAAGGCAAAGCCACCTTCGGTGGCTGCCAGGGCCTGCAGCACCCGCTCGCCGGCAGGCACCACTTCCTGGCCGATGC
The DNA here is from genome assembly GCA_903822435.1 of uncultured beta proteobacterium. Classification (GTDB taxonomy): domain Bacteria; phylum Pseudomonadota; class Gammaproteobacteria; order Burkholderiales; family Burkholderiaceae_C; genus Rubrivivax. The sequence continues at coordinate 3,961 of CAIJPE010000377.1, forward strand.
CGTCTCCGGGGATGGCTGCAATGGCGTAGGTCTTCATGGTCGGTGTCGGTCGGGGTTGGTGGAGGCACCACTGTAGAGGTTGGGCCTGCGCGCCTTTCGCGGCTAAAGTGAATCCATCGTCAACCTGTAGTGAACGCTGAAGGCTGCATGAATCCGAGCATCCAACCCGCTGACCTGAGCTTCATGGTGGCCTTGGCGGGCAGCGCCAGCCTCAGTGCGACGGCCCGTGAACTGGGCCTGTCCAAGGCAGCCGTCAGCAAGCGGCTGGCGACCATCGAAGCCCGCGCCGGGGTGGCGCTGGTCAACCGCACCACGCGCCGCATGAGCCTGACGCCGGAAGGCGAAGCCGTGGTCGAGCGCGCCCGGCGCATCCTGGATCACATGGAGGAACTCGACCATATGCTCAGCCGCTCGGCCCAGCTGCCCAAGGGCCTGCTGCGCGTGAACGCGACGCTGGGTTTCGGGCGCAGCCACGTGGCGCCGCTCATCTCGCGCTTCTGCCGGCTCTACCCGGAGGTCGAGGTGCAACTGCAGCTTTCGGTGAACCCGCCCGCGCTGACCGACGAAACCTTCGACGTCTGCATCCGATTCGGCCTGCCGCCCGACGCTCGCGTCATCGCGCGGCGACTCGCCCCGAACCGGCGCCTGCTGTGCGCCTCGCCGGGCTATCTGGCCCGCCAGGGCACACCCAGGACGCCGCAAGATCTGCTCAGCCACAACTGCATCGGCATCCGGCAAGGCGACGAGGCCTACGGCACCTGGCGCCTGACGACCGGCCAGGGCGCGCGGCAGCGCTCCGCATCCATCAAGACCCGCGGTAGCCTGACCACCAACGACGGTGAAATCGCCGTGCGCTGGGCCCTCGACGGACACGGCATCCTGATGCGGGCGGAGTGGGACGTGGCCCGTTACCTGCGCGAGGGGCAGCTGGTGCCGGTGTTGCCGCAATGGCGCACCCCCGAGGCCGACATCCACGCTGTCTACCCCCAGCGCTTGCAGCTGTCGGCACGCGTGCGGGCTTTCGTCGCCTTCCTGGCCGACGCCCTGCCGGCGTTGCAGGCTCCGGCCGGCGCCGATCAGGCGGCGTGATGGACTTCGGCCTGCCCATATACCGGCGTGGGAAGGCCGGCCAGCCGCGCCTTGAGCTGCAGCGACAGGAACTGCGAGTAGTGGCGGCTCTGGTGCAGGTTGCCACCGTGCACCCACAGGTGCGGAACCTGCGTCGGCTTCCACATGTTCCGCAACTCGCCTTCCCAGGGCCCCGGGTCCTTGGGCGTGTCGGAGCCCAGGCCCCAGACCTTGCCCAGGCGGTCGGCGGTCTGCGGCGACATCAGGTCGGCCAGCCAGCGGTTCATCGAGCCGTATCCCGTGGCATAGACGATCAGGTCGGCCGGCAGCTCGGTGCCATCGGTCAGGACGACGCTCCGGGGCTGGATGCGTTCGATGTTCACCCCGCTCTTGAGCTTCACGCTGCCGTTGGCCACCAGCTCCGAGGCGCCCACGTCGATGTAGTAGCCCGAACCCCGGCGCAGGTACTTCATGAACAGGCCCGAGCCGTCGGCGCCGAAATCGAGCAGGAAGCCGGCCTTCTCGAGCCGGCCGTAGAGCGAGGCCTCGCGCCGCTTCATCTCCTCGTACACGGGGATGTGGAAGGTGTGCATGATCTTGTACGGCACCGAAGCGAAGATCAGGTCGGCCTTGTGGTGGTCGATGCCGCTGGCCCTGGCCTGCTCGCTGTAAAGCCCGCCCAGCGCCAGCTCCATCAGCGCCGCCGACGGGGCGATGTGCGTGGACGATCGCTGGATCATCGTCACGTCCACGCCTTGCTCCCACAGGGCGGCGCAGATGTCGTGGGCCGAGTTGTTGGAGCCCAGCACCACGGCCTTGCGGCCCTTGTAGGCCTCGGGCCCGGGGTGCTTGCTGGAGTGGTGCTGGTCGCCCAGGAAGGTCTCTGCCCCGGCGATCTTGGGCACGTTGGCGTACCCGGAGACCCCCAGGGCGATGACGAGTTCGCGAGGGCGCAGGGTGATGTCCTTGCCGTCCCGCTCGACCACCACCTCCCACCGCCCGCCCGCCTCGTCGTAGGTGCAGCGCTTGGCCAGCGTGGAGCCCCAGTAGTTGAGCTCCATGATCTTCGTGTAGCTCTCCAGCAAGTCACCGATCTTGTCCTTGGGCGAGAACACGGGCCAGTCGTCGGGGAACTCGAGGTAGGGCAGGTGGTCGTACCAAACCGGGTCGTGCAGGCACAGGCTCTTGTAGCGGTTGCGCCAGCTGTCGCCCGGCCGGGCGTTCTTCTCGACGATGATCGTCGGCACGCCCAGGCGCCGCAGCCGCGCGCCCAGGGCAATGCCGCCCTGGCCGCCGCCGATCACCACCACGTCGGGCTGCACCGCGTGGCCCAGGGTGGCGACTTCTTCGGCGCGCAGTTCGCCCCAGCTCTTGCGGCCAGGGTGCACGCCATGTTCGGCGCCGGCGATGCGGTGCGTGCCCTTCTTCTCTTCATGGCCCTTGAGTTCGACCATGCTCGTCAGGAGCGTCCAGGCCTTGCCGCCTGCCAGTCGCAACAGACCCTTGCCGCGCGACAGGCGCGTCTCGAAGGTGAACCAGGCTTCCGTCACGCCATCGGTGGTGGTGGCGGGGCCGTCGAGTTGCCAGTTCGTTGGCGCCACGTCGTCCAGTCGGGCCTGCAGCATGGCGCGAACCTGCGCCGGGCTTTCCTGCGTGCAGATGTTCCAGGTGAAGCTGACGAGATCGCGCCAGTAGCATTCGCTGCCGAACAAGGCCGTGGCGGCGTCGATGTCTCGGCGGGCCAAGGCCTCGTCGAAACGGGCCAGCCAGTCGCGGGCCAGGTCGTTGGGGGTGGTGTCGCTCATGGGTGTGCTGTCTCCGTGTTGTGGGCAGGGCTTGTTGCGAGCACCGGCGACGGCCACCCGCCCGTCCACTGTGCGACGGCCGCTGGCCTTTGGCGAGCCCGGGCAAACGCGCACCCTGCTCCAGGCTGGCGCAGTCGGCTAGATTCGCAGGGATGAATGCTTCGCATGCACAGCCCCTCAAGGGCCGGGTGGCCCTGATCACGGGCGCCAACACGGGCATCGGCCGCGTCACTGCGCTGGAGTTGGCCGGGCAGGGCGCCAAGGTCTTCCTGGCCTGCCGCTCGCGCGAGCGGACACAGCCCGTCGTCGACGTCGTCCGGGGCTTGAATCCGGCTGCGCCGGCCGAGTGGCTGCCGCTGGACCTGGGCGATTTCACGTCGGTGCGCGCCTGCGCCCAGGCGTTCCTGGCGCGTGGCCTGCCACTGCACCTGCTGATCAACAACGCGGGGCTGGGCGGCTTCCGCGGCTCGACGGCCTCGGGCTTCGAACTGGCCTTCGGCGTCAACCACATGGGCCATTTCCTGCTCACCCAACTGCTGCTGGACCGGCTCAAGGGCTCGGCCCCCGCGCGCATCGTCACCGTGGCCAGCCGCGCCCACACACGCGTGCGCGGCATCGACTTCGCGGCCGTCCGACGCCCGACGGCCTCGATGCTGTCGATCCGCGAGTACGGTGTTTCAAAGCTGGCCAATGTGCTGTTCAGCGCCGAACTGGGCCGGCGCCTGCAGGGCACCGGGGTGAACACCTATTCGCTGCATCCGGGCGTGGTCGACTCCGAGATCTGGCGACGCCTGCCCGCCGTCATGCGCGCCGTGATGCGGCTGGGCATGATCACGCCCCAGGAAGGGGCCACCACCACCTTGCATTGCGCCACATCCCTGGCCGTGGCCGCCGAGACGGGCCTGTACTACAGCGATTGCGCAGCCCGGCTGCCCAGCGCGGCGGGGCGAGATCCGGCGCTGGCGGCCGACCTGTGGCGGCACAGTGAACAGTGGGCCGCTGCCGTGCCGGCCGGCGCCTGAAGCCCCGCCGAGGTGTGATGATCCCGTACCCGCGCGCTGCCCTCGCAGGCCCTTCCATGCTGATCTTTCGCCAGCTCTTCGACCCCACCTCGTCCACCTACACCTACCTGCTGGGCGACCGCGCCAGCGGCCAGGCGCTGCTGATCGACCCGGTGTACGAGCAGGTGCCCCGCGACCTCTCGCTGGTCCAGGAGCTGGGCCTGCGGCTGCTGGCCACGCTGGACACCCACGTGCATGCAGACCACGTGACCGGCGCCTGGCGATTGCAGCAGCGCTGTGGCAGCCGCATGGCCCTGTCCGCGGCCGCGGGTGCCGAACTGGCGGATCGATTTTTGCGCGACGGCGACCGCATCGACTTCGGCAGCCGCCACCTGGCCGTGCGGGCCACGCCGGGCCACACTGCAGGCTGCCTGACCTATGTGCTGGACGATGCCAGCATGGCCTTCACCGGCGACAGCCTGCTGATCCGCGGATGCGGCCGCACCGATTTCCAGGGCGGAAGCCCCAAGGCCCTGTTCGCCTCGGTGCGCGAGCAGATCCTGACCCTGCCCGACGATTGCCTGCTGTACCCGGCGCACGACTACCGCGGTGTCACGGCAACCAGCGTGGCCGAGGAACGCCGCTTCAACCCTCGCCTGGGCGGCGACGTCGACGAAAGCGACTTCACCGGCTACATGAACCACCTGCATCTGCCGCACCCCAAACAGATGGCACTGGCCGTGCCGGCCAACCTGCGGTGCGGCCGGCCCGAGGGCGATGCCCTGCCGACCGAAACGCCGGGCTGGGCGCCGCTGACGCTGCGCTTCAGCGGGGTGTGGGAGATCGAGCCCATGGCGCTGCTGGAGCTGGCGTCCGAAGTGCAGGTGGTCGATGTGCGCGAAGCCCCTGAGTTCATCGACCGCCTGGGCCACCTGACCGGCGCGCGGCTGGTGCCGCTGTCGCAATTGCTGGAGCGCCTGGGCGAACTGGACCCGGGGCTGCCGGTGGTGGCGGTGTGCCGCTCGGGCGTGCGCTCGGCACAGGCCAGCGTGCTGCTGGCCAAGCATGGCTTTCCGCGGGTGGCCAACCTCGCCGGCGGCATGCTGCGTTGGCGCAGCGAAGCCTTGCCGGTCGCCCCCGGCAGCGCCTGAGCCCAGCCTCGCTCCAACCGCCTTGCCTGCCATCGAAGATCCTGATGACCGCTGCTGAGCTGATTCGGTGGAGGCCGCGGCTCGTGCCCGCGTGGCTCCGCCAGTACCCACGCATCCACCTGCACAGCGACCTTCTGGCCGGGGTGGTGACCTCGGTGCTGGTGCTGCCGCAGAACCTGGCCTACGCGCTGCTGGCGGGCCTGCCGCCGCAGGCCGGCTTGCTGGCCAGCGTCTTTCCGGTGATGGCCTACGCGCTGTGGGGCAGCAGCATGACGCAGGCGGTGGGGCCGGTGGCGGTGACCTCGATCATCGCGTTCGCCGTCCTCAGCCCGCTGGCCGTGCCGTTCAGCCCGCAGTACGTGGTCCTGGCGGCTTGCCTGGCGCTGTTCTCCGGGCTGCTGTCCTGGGCCTTCGGCCTGATGCGGCTGGGGTACCTGTCCAACCTCCTCAGCCGCCCTGTGGTCAGCGGCTTCATCTCGGGCTCGGCCGTGCTGATCGTGGTCAGCCAGCTCAAGGCCCTGTTCGGGCTGGACGTGCACGGGCCCGACAGCTGGCGCCTGATGTGGGTCACCCTGCAGGCGCTACCGGGCCTGAACCCCACCACCACGTTGATCGGACTGGCCAGCCTGGCTTTGCTGCTGGTCAGCCGCCACCTGCTGGGCGGCTGGCTGCAGGCAGCGGGCATGCCCAAGGTGAGGGCAGATTTCCTGGTCCGCATGATGCCGCTGGACGCCGTGCTGGTGGCCACCGGCGCAGTAGTGGCCGCAGACCTGGACATCCGCCGCGGCGTGGCCGTCGTGGGTGCCATCGGCGGCGGCCTGCAAGGCTTCCACTTCTTCCTGCCGAGTGCCGAGTCGGTGACGCTGCTGGCCGTGCCGGCGCTGATCGTGGCCTTCATCGGGATGGTGCAGAACATCGGCATGGGCCAGGCCCTGGCGGCCAAGCGGCGCGAGCGGCTGGACGCGAACCAGGAGCTCATCGGCCTGGGCACGGCCAACGTGGTGGCAGCGTTCTACGGCGGCATGCCGGTGGGCGGGGGCATCTCGCGCACGGCGGTCAGCACGTCCGCGGGAGCCCAGACGCCCCTGGCCAGCATCGTGGCGGCGCTGTCGATGCTGTTCATCCTCATGCTGGGCACGTCCGGCTTCAGCCGCATGCCCCTGGCGGTTCTGTCGGCCAGCATGGTGGTGGCGGCTGTCGGCATGATCGACGTGGCTGCCGTGCGCCGGGCCTGGGCCTACGACCGCGCCGACGCCGTCGCCCTGGCCGGCACGGCCATCGGGGTGATCGTCATCGGCCTGGAGTGGGGCATCGTGCTGGGCATCGGCCTGTCGCTGGCTTCGCTGCTGTACCGCACCAGCACGCCGCACATGGCCGTGCTCGGGCGTATCGCCGGCACCGAGCACTTCCGCAACGTCGAGCGCCATGGCGTCGAGACCCTGCCCGGCGTGCTGTTCCTGCGCGTGGACGAGAGCCTGTTCTTCGGCAACCTGCAAGCCATCGAGGCGCGGATGAATGCCGAGCTTCAGAAGATTGCCGGGGTGCGCGACCTGGTGCTGGTCATGAGCGCGGTCAACCGCGTGGACATGACCGCACTGGACGCGCTGACCGAGATGCAGGACGACCTGCGACGGCGCGGTATCCGGCTGCACCTGGCAGAGGTCAAAGGCCCCGTGCAGGACCGCATGGCTGCCACCACGCTGTGGCAGCAGTTGCAGGGACGCATCCACCGGTCGACCAACGACGCCTTCGAGGCCCTGCAGCCTGACCCGGGGTGAGCTATTCCTTGACGGATCCGGTGAGCCCCGAGACGTAGTGCTCGACGAAGAACGAGTAGATGAAGGCCACCGGCAGGGAGCCGAACAGCGCACCGGCCATCAGCGAGCCCCAGTGGTACACGTCGCCTTCCACCAGTTCCGTCACCACGCCCACGGGCACGGTCTTGTTCTCTGAGGACGAGATGAAGGTCAGGGCGTAGATGAACTCGTTCCAGCTCAAGGTGAAGGCGAAGATGCCCGCCGAGATCAGCCCCGGCACGGCCAGCGGCAGCACGATCTTGACCAGGATCTGCCAACGCGTGGCGCCGTCGATCAGTGCGCACTCTTCCAACTCGTACGGGATGGAGCGGAAGTAACCCATCAGCAGCCACGTGGAAAAGGGAATCAGGAAGGTGGGGTAGGTGAGGATCAAGGCCCAGCGCGTATCGAACAAGCCCAGCTTGAAGACGATGGCCGCCAGCGGGATGAAGAGGATGGACGGCGGCACCAGGTAAGCCAGGAAGATCGACAGGCCCACCTGCTTGGCGCCGGCGAAGCGCAGCCGCTCGATGGCGTAGGCCGCCAGCACCGACGCGAACAGCGAGAAGCCCGTGGCCACCACCGAGATGAGCACCGTGTTCCACAGCCACTCGGGGTAGGCGGTGTCGAACAGCAGCTTCTTGAAGTGCGCCAGCGTCGGATGGATCACCCAGAAGGGGTTGCCGTCGCGCGAGAGCAATTCGTTGTCGGGCTTCACCGAGGTGATGGCCATCCAGTAGAAAGGGAACAGCAGCACGAAGACGAAGATCCCCAGCGGGATGTACACCGTGACCGCCTTGCGCGGCACGGAGTCCAGGTAGCCCATGCCCCCGCCGTCGGCGACTTCCGTCTTGGCCATCAGTCCTTGCCGCCTTGTTGCCAGGCCCTGCGCTGCAGGCCGAAGTAGCTGAACAGGATGGCCGCCAGCAGGAAGGGCACCATCGCAATCGAGATCGAGGCGCCTTCGCCCAGGGCGCCGCCCGGAATGGCCCGCTGGAACGACAGCGTGGCCATCAGGTGGGTGGCGTTCAGCGGGCCGCCGCGCGTGAGCACGTAGATCAGCTGGAAGTCGGTGAATGTGAACAACACCGAGAACGTCATCACCACGGCGATGATGGGCGTGAGCAGGGGCAGGGTGACGTGGCGGAACTGCTGCCACGGGGTGGCGCCGTCGATGGCCGAGGCTTCGTAGAACGAGGGCGAGATCGTCTGCAGGCCTGCCAGCAGCGTGATGGCCACGAAGGGCACGCCGCGCCACACGTTGGCGAAGACGGTGGCCAGGCGCGCGTTCCAGGGGTCGCCCAGGAAATCGATGTACTTGTCGATGAGGCCCAGCTTGACCAGCGTCCACGAGACGATGGAAAACTGGGCGTCGTAGATCCACCAGAAGGCGATGGCCGACAGGGCGGTGGGCACGATGTAGGGCAGCAGGATCACGGCCCGGAAGAAGGTCTTGAAGCGGATGTCCTTGTTCAGCAGCAGGGCCAGCCACAGGCCCAGTGCGAACTTCAGGATGCTGGCCAGCGTGGTGTAGAACAGCGTGTTGAACAGGGCCAGCCGCGTGACCGCATCGCCCCAGAGGAACTCGTAGTTCTCCAGGCCGATCCACTGCCCCGGCCGGCCCACCTTGGCATCGGTGAAACCCAGCCAGGTACCCAGCCCCAGCGGGTAGGTGAGGAACAGCAGCAACAGCACCGCCGCGGGCAGCATGAACAGCAGCCCGAGCGCGTTGCGGTTGTTCTGGAGTTTCTCGAGCATGGCTGGGCCGGGGGTCGTTTCAGCGCGGGATCAGACTTTGTAGTAGCGCTCGGCCCGCTTCTGCGCCCGCTCGGCGGCTTCCTTCGGCGTCTTGGAGCCGCTGGCGGCCTCGGCCCCCATGTTGGTGACGATGAAGTCGCCCAACGCGCCCGCCGAGGCGTACCCCAACTTGCCCGCATAGCCCGCCGGCCGCAGGTTCTTGACCGAATCCCGGTAGGGCGCATTCTTGGGGTCGCTCGACCAGACGGCGCTGCCTTCGTAGTAGCGCAGGGGCTGGGCCACGTAGCCGCCGCCGCCCACCAGCCAGGGCTCGAACTGCTCCTTCTCCATCATGAAGCGCAGGAACTCCTTGGCCGCCAGCGGGTACTTCGTGTACTTCATGACCATCTGGTTGAAGAACAGGTGGTACTCGGTGGGCACGCCCACGGGGCCGATCGGGAAGGCCGAGTGGTAGATGTCCTGCGACATTTCCTTGAGCTTCGGGTCCGGCGAATTCTTGGCGGCGTAGTAGATGGAGATGCCGTTGTTGGTCAGGCTGATCTGGCCATCCAGGAACGCCTTGTTGTTGTTCGGGTCCAGCCAGCTCAGCGTACCCGGGATGAACGTGGCGTAGAGCTCCTTGGCGAATTCCAGCGCCTTGATGGTCTCGGGGCTGTCGATGATGACCTTGTTGTTCTTGTCGACGATGGACGCGCCGAACGCCCAGATCAGCCAGTGGGTCCAGCCGCTGTCGCCCGTGGCGTTGCCCAGCGCAAAACCGCAGGGCGTGCCCTTTTCCTTCAGGGCCTGGCACAGCTTGAGGAAGCTGGCGGTGTCCCGTGGGAAGCTGCTGAAGCCCGCCGCCTCGAGCTGGCTCTTGCGATACACCATCAGCGAGCCGGCAGCACCCAGCGGCAGCCCGAGCCATTTCTTGCCGTCGGGCTTGAGATAGGCCTCGCACGAGGGATACCAGCCGCCGTACTTCTTGCCAAGGTACTCGGCCAGGTCGGTCACGTCGAGCAGCTTCTCGGGATAGAGGTTGGCGTCGTCGTTGGTGGACAGGATGATGTCCGGGCCGGCGCCGGTGTTGGCGGCCACCGCGGCCTTGGGGCGGACATCTTCCCAGCCTTCGTTGTCCACGCGCACTTCCACGCCCGTGGCCTCGGTGAACTTCTTGACATTGGCCATGTAGGCGTCGATGTCGCCCTGAACGAAGCGGCTCCAGCGCAGCACGCGCAACTTCGCGCCCTTCTCGGGCTTGTAGGCCATGGTCTGGGCCTGGGCGGACGGGGTCCAGACGGCGCCCGCGCCCAGAGCCGCCGTGGCGGCCACGCCGGCGCTGCCTTCGAGGAACCGGCGGCGATTGAATGCGTTCATCAAGGTCTCCTTGGGGGAAGTGCGCCGCTCAGGCGGCAAGGCGCCGGCCGGAGGCGGCGTCGAACAGATGCGCCCGAGCGAGGTCGGGCTGCAAGTGGATGGTGCTGCCGGGCGCGAAGGCCTGGCGGTCGCGGAAGACCACGGCCAGTTCCTTGCCGGCATGGCGGCAGGCCACGAAGGTGTCGGCGCCGGTGGGCTCGACCACGGCCACCTGCGTGGCGATGGTGGTGGTACTGCCGGCATGGGACAGGCTCAGGTGCTCGGGCCGCGTGCCGAAGATCACCGCCTGGCCATCGCTGCCTTCGCTGCCGGGCGGCGCAGGCAGGCGGGTGCCATCGGCCAGTTCAACGGTGGCGGTACCGGCCGCGCGGCGCAGCGTGGCGGGCAGGAAGTTCATGGCCGGCGAGCCGATGAAGCCGGCCACGAAGAGATTGGCCGGCCGGTCGTAGAGCTCCAGCGGGCTGCCCTTCTGCTCGATGCGGCCCTCTTTCATCACGACGATCTGGTCGCCCATGGTCATGGCCTCGATCTGGTCGTGCGTGACGTAGATGGAGGTGGTCTTCAGCCGCTGATGCAATTCCTTGAGCTCGGTGCGCATGGCCACGCGCAGCTTGGCGTCGAGGTTGGACAGGGGCTCGTCGAACAGGAAGACCTGCGGGTCGCGCACGATGGCGCGGCCCATGGCCACGCGCTGCCGCTGCCCCCCGGAGAGCTGCCGGGGAAAGCGATCGAGCAACTCGCCCAGGCCGAGGATGTCGGCGGCGCGGGCCACCTTGGCCTTGGCGGTGGCGGCATCGATCTTGGCCAGCATCAGCGAGAAGGCCATGTTGTCGCGCACGGTCATGTGCGGGTACAGCGCATAGTTCTGGAACACCATGGCGATGTCGCGCTGCTTGGGCGGCAGGTCATTGACGCGTTGCGCGCCGATGCGGATCTCTCCGTCACTGACCTGTTCCAGGCCGGCAATCATGCGCAGCAGGGTGCTCTTGCCGCAGCCCGAGGGGCCGACAAGCACCGTGAACGAGCCGTCGTCGACGGCAATGTCCACGCCATGCAGGATCTGAACGCCGCCGAAGCGCTTCTTGACCTGGGCGATGGTCACGCTGGCCATGTTCAGCATTCTCCTGGTTCACCGCGAACCGGGCGCACGATACCCGGGGCCGCCGCCGCCGTGCCTCGGGGCTTACCCCTTGTGACGCTGGAAAGTTGTCTGATAACCTGAGTACCTATGGGTTCATCGACGCCCGGTTCCTCCGCGCCCGCCGGGGTGCCGCCATCCCCTTCGGTCGCTGGGCCCGCGCGATCGCTCGGCCGGGAGACGCTGGCAGACCGGCTGGCATCGCTGCTGTCGGCGCAGATCGACCAGGGGCAGCTCGCCCCCGGCGACCGCCTGCCCACCGAGGCCCGGCTGGCCGCCATGCACGGGGTTTCCCGCAGCGTGGTGCGCGAGGCGGTTCACCGCATCAAGTCGCGCGGGCAGCTGGTCTCGCGCCAGGGCAGCGGGGTCTTCGTCGCCGCGGTCGCTGCACATCAGCCGCTGGCTTTCGATCCGGCCGTCCTCGAGTCCGTCGACCGACTCGTGGAAGTGGCCGAGGTGCGCCGGGTGCTCGAGGCCGAAATGGCCGCCCTGGCCGCGGTGCGGGCCACGCGCAGCCAGATCGCCGGGCTGCGCAAGGCCCTGCTGGCCATCGACGCCGCCACGGCGGCCGGCGGCGACGGTGTGGCCGAAGACATGGCTTTCCACCGCGCCATCGGCGAAGCCACCGGCAACCCGCAGTTCAGCCGGCTGTTGGCCTTTCTCGAGCAGTACCTGCGCGACGGCATGCGCATCACGCGCGCCAACGAGGCCCGTCGGCCCGACTTCATGCAGGCCGTGCGCGACGAGCACCGCAGCATCGTCGACGCCATCGCCGCACGCGACAGCACGGCCGCCCGTCGTGCCGCCATCCGCCACCTGACGCACAGCGCCCGCCGACTCGAACGCGGCGGCCTGCTGGCGCGCGCCAATGCGGCCGCCGCGGCCGGTGCCGCGCCGGCCGCGACCACGAGGAGAACCAAACCCTGAAGATCCTGATCACCGGCGGTGCCGGCGTCGTCGGCGCGCGGCTGGCCCGCACGCTCCTGGCGCGGGGGCAACTGGCCGGACGCGAGATCCGCGAACTGGTGCTGGCCGACCAGGCGCCGGCCCCTGCCGACCTGCTGGCCGACCCGCGGGTCAGGGCCCAGGTCGGGCCGCTGCTGGCTCAGTGCGACGCCTTGCGCCTGGACCCCTTCGACGGCGTCTTCCACCTGGCTTCGGCCGTCTCGGGCGAATGCGAGGCTGATTTCGAGCTGGGCCTGCGCTCCAACCTCGACACCACGCGGGCGCTGCTGGACGCCCTGCGCTCGCGGGTGGAAGCCGGCGCCGCGCCCACGCGCCTGGTGTTTTCGAGCTCGGTCGCGGTGTACGGCCCCGACGCCTCGGTGCCCATGCCCGACCGGGTGGCCGACGACACGCTGCCCGCCCCGCAGACCTCCTACGGCACGCACAAGCTGATCTGCGAACACCTGATCGCCGACTACACGCGCAAGGGCTATGTCGACGGCCGTTCGGCGCGCCTGATGACGGTCACCGTCCGCCCGGGGCGGCCCAACGGTGCTGCTAGTTCGTTCTTCAGCGGCATCATCCGCGAGCCCCTGGCGGGCATGGAGTCGGTGCTGCCGGTCTCGCGCGATGTGTCGCACCCGGTGTCTTCACCCAGCCTGACGGTGCGCGGGCTGATGGCCGTGTACGAGGCCAGCCGCGAGGACTTCGGCGGCCGCCTGGCGCTGAACCTGCCGGCCCTGAATGTGACGGTGCAGCAGATGCTGGACGCCCTGCAGGCCGTGGCCGGCCCGTGGGTGCGCGGCCTGGTGCGCGAGGTGCGCGACGAGCGCATCGCCGGCATCGTGGCCAATTGGCCGCGTGGGGCCACCGCGGCGCGCGCGGCCCGGCTCGGGCTGCTGCCCGAGCACCGGTTCGAAGACATCATCCGGCAGTACATCGAAGACCAGGCGGCCAACCCCGCCGCACTCCAGGGCCTGAAGCCATGAACCAGATCGACCTCGAGGGCCGCGTGGCCGTCATCACCGGCGGCGCGCAAGGCATCGGCTACGCCACCACCACGCGGCTGCTGCAGTCCGGCGCCCGGGCCGTGCTGTGGGACGCCGACGCTGCGCGGCTCGCCGTGGCCTGCGAGGCGCTGGCGACCCTCGGGCCGGTGCGCGGCGAGGTGGTGGAGCTTACCGACGATGCGGCTGTGCAGGCCGCAGCCGCGCACGCCGTGGCCACCGAAGGGCGCATCGACATCCTGGTGAACAACGCCGGCATCACGGGCGGCAACGCCACCACCTGGGAGCTCGACCCTGCGGTGTGGCGCCGCGTGATCGAGGTCAACCTCATCGCGCCGTACCTGACCTGCCGCCACGTGACGCCCCGCATGATGGCGCAGGGCTACGGGCGCATCGTCAACATCGCCTCGGTGGCCGGCAAGGAAGGCAACCCCAACGCCTCGCACTACAGTGCGAGCAAGGCCGGGCTCATCGCATTGACCAAGTCCCTGGCCAAGGAAGTGGCGACCAAGGGCATCCTGGTGAACGCCATCACCCCGGCGGTGGCCCGCACGGCCATGTTCGCGCAGATGACGCAGGCTCACATCGACTACATGCTGGGCAAGATCCCGATGGGCCGCTTCGTCGAGGTGGAAGAGGTGGCTGCGATGGTGGCCTGGCTGTCGAGCGAGGAATGCTCCTTCTCCACGGGCGCCGTGTTCGACCTCACTGGCGGACGGGCCACCTACTGAGGCGATCGCGGCGCTTGTAAGGCCTGGCCCCTGTCGACCGACAATAGGGCGAGCCTGGAGCCTGCCGCATGCACCCACACCGCTGGAAGATCAGAGCCAAGCTGTTCGCTTCACGGTTCTGGCAGCCTACCAGCGCCTGCATGACCGCCATGCCGGGCAGCTGGGGGCAGATTTGGAACCTGCTGCACTGGAGCATCGCGCTGAAGACCGGCTTGTTCACGGCCCTGCTGGCGGTGCTGCTGAGCTTCACGCCGGCGGCGCGGCTGTACGGCCAGCGGCTGGGCAATGCGCTGGCCATCGGCTGCCTGACAGCGGTGGGCGATACCTACTCGCACCTCAGCCAACGGCCCGAAGCCGGCACGGCGGGCCTGCACTGGGGCGAGGTGCTTGCCACGGGCGCCATTTCGGCCTTGCTGGCGCTGGCGGGCTCGTATGTATTCGAAGACCGCGCGCGGCGGTTGCGCACGCTCTGGTCTCGCTTGACGGCCTGAACCCTGATGCACACTCGGGCCTCCAATCAAGGAGGCACCCATGCTCGAATGGCGCCCGCTCGTCCGGCTTTTCGGTCTTTGTCTAGGCCTGGGTTTGGCCGCCGCTCCAGTCCGGGCCCAGGCGCCCGCGGGCACGGTCCAGGGCACCGCTTGGGCCCATGACACCGCCAGCCTGGCTGACGTTGTGCAGGATGCCGCCGTGGTGCTGCCGTCGGCTGCCACGG
>CAIJPE010000378.1 GCA_903822435.1 uncultured beta proteobacterium
CGCAGGTTCTGCGAGCCGGCGAAGAGGTGGAAGCCTTCGAAGGCCAGGCCTTCGCGGGCGATCCAGGCCAGGGCATCGGGTACCGCTTCGGCGTCGATGCCGAACTGCTTGGGCCCGCCGCCCATCTTCATGCCCGAGCCCTTGAGCTCGAAATCCGGGTTCACGCGCACGGCCACGCGGGCGGGCAGGCCCAGCTCCTGCGAAGCCGCGGCCAGCACCGGCAATTCGCGCATCGACTCGACGTTGACCAGCACGCCGCTGGCCACGGCCTGGCGCAGTTCCGGGTCGCGCTTGCCGGGGCCCGCGAAACTGATTTCGGCAGGGTCGGCTCCGGCGTCCAGCGCCACTTTCAGCTCACCGGCCGAGGCCACGTCGATGCCTTCCACCAGCCCGGCCATGAACGCCACCACCGCCGGCATCGGGTTGGCCTTCATGGCGTAGTGCAGCTTCACGGCAGCCGGCAGTGCGGCACGCAGCTGGGCCACCCGCTGGCGCAACAGGCCGCGGTCGACCGCATAGAACGGCGTCTGGCCCACGCGCGCCGCCAGGCGGCTGATGGGCATGCCCCCCACCAGCAGCTCGCCCTCGCGGCTCGCGAACTGGGGCATCGGGGCGTGGACAGGGCGGGTGGGTGTGGTCATGGGTCTGCGGGCATTCTCGGTCAGGCCGACCCGCCGGCGGCCTGTTCGTGCCAGGCGGTCGACAACAGCTTGCGGTCGATCTTGCCGTTGGGGTTGCGCGGCAGTGGCCCGGCCATCGGTTGGATGCCGGCGGGCACCATGTAGGCGGGCATGCGCCGTCGGCATTCGGCCAGCAGGGCGTCCAGGTCCAGCACCGCCGTGCCGTCGGGTGCGGTCGCGATCACCTGGATGGCCTTGCCCAGGGTCGGGTGCTCGCTGCCGAAGGCCACGCACTCGCCGACCAGCCGGGTGGCATACAGCACCTCCTCCACCTCGGTCGGGCTGACCCGGTAGCCCGAGGTCTTGATCATCTCGTCTCGCCGGCCGATGAAGTACAGGAAGCCATCGGCATCCCGGCGCACGGTGTCGCCCGAGAACACCGCGTACTCGGGCAGCTGCAGTCCGCTCTGCCGTGCGGCCAGGCCGGCGGGCAGCAGCTTGTAGCGCTCGGCGGTCTTCTCGGCGTCGCCCCAGTAGCCCAGGCCCACGAGGGCCCCACGGTGAACGAGCTCGCCGGGCTCATCGGCGTCGCATTCGGTGCCGTCTTCGCGCAGCACGAGGATCTCGGCGTTGGGGATGGCCTTGCCGATGGAGTCGGGCCGGCGGTCCACCTCCTCGGGCGGCAGGAAGGTCGAGCGGAAGGCTTCGGTCAGCCCGTACATCAGGAAGGGCTTGGCGCCGGGCACGCGCTGGCGCAGCGCCTCCAGCGTCTCGCGCGGCATGCGCCCGCCGGTGTTGGCGAAGTAGCGCAGGTTCTGGCCAATGGCAGCCGGCCATGGCAAGGTGCAGAGCTGGATATACAGCGGCGGCACGGCGGTCAGGCCCGTGACGTGCTCGCGCTCGAGCGCCTTGAGCACGTCGCGCGGCATCAGGTAGTTCAGCAACACCACGCGGGCGCCGCTGTGAAAGGCCGTGGTGAGCTGCGAGAAGCCAGCGTCGAAGGACAGCGGCAAGGCGGCCAGCAGGGTGTCGGACGGGCCATTGCCCAGGTAGCTGGCCACGCTCTTCGCGCCGGCCACCATGTTGCGGTGTGACAGCACCACGCCTTTGGGCCGCCCGGTGCTGCCCGAGGTGTAGAGGATCGCGGCCATGTCGGTGTCGATCACCCGGTGCCCGGCCGGGGCCGCCGCTGCGGCCAGCGCCGGCCCATCGTCCAGCAATTCGGACCAGCCCAGCAGCCGGATGGATGCGTCCAGCGTGGCCGGCCGCGGCGCGGCTTCGGTCAGCACCACGCAGCGCAACGAGGGGCAGGCCGGCAGCACTGGCAAGAGGGCCTCGAGCCGCTCGGGCGAGGTGAGCAGCACGCGCACGTCGCAGTCCTGCACGATGAAGGCCACCTGCTCGGCCTTGAGCAGCGGGTTGATCGGCACGAAGACGCCACCGGCCGCCGCGCTGCCGAAGCTGGCCACCACCGTCTCGAAGCGCTTCTCGAGATAGATGCCGACCCGCTGGGCGCGCTGCAGGCCCAGGCCCACCAAGCCCGCCGCAAGGCCTTGCTGGGCCTGTGCCAGCTCGGCATAGGACAGGGTGCGCGCACCGTGCGTCAAGGCTGCGGCGCCTGCGGCCCGATGGGCAGCCAGGTCGATCAGGTCATGGAGCAGGGTGGATTCGGGCATGGGCTGCAGCAGGGGTGGGAACTGCGCGCACCGTGCCCGCAGACGGCAAGGCCGCTGGCCAAGGCGCGCGGGGGTCGTAGCCAAAAAAGTATGTCACATTCATCGCTCGGGCTGGGGGTCGCGCCACCCTCTGCCCGCGCGGGGTCCGCGCACTCCGCCACACAAGCGCAGGGTCGCGCCGGCCCGCGTACACCTAGAATTTCGGATTCGATATCTTGCTGCAGGTCTTGGCAGTACCAGGCACGGGGAGAACGCACTCATGAATGTGCACGACGAGGTATTGCGCGTGCTGGACGAGGTCCTGAGCCTGGGCGGCCGCGCACAGGCATTCACACGCCAGACCCCGCTGCTGGGCGCGATCCCGGAGCTCGACTCCATGGCCGTCGTGACCCTGATCACCACGCTGGAAGAGCAGTGCGGCATCACGGTGGACGACGACGACATCGATGGCGACACCTTCGCCACGGTCGGCTCGCTGGTCGATTTCGTCAGTGCCCGGCTCGAAGGCTGAGCAACCCGCCGGGCCTTGGGCGGGCCACGTGGAAGCCTTCTTCCTGCCAGCCGCCGACGGATCCGGACAACGCCTGTGCGTGCTTCACGCACCGGCAGCGCATCCCGTCCGCGCAGCGGTGCTGTACATCCATCCCTGGTGCGAAGAGATGAACAAGTCGCGCCGCATGGCCGCCTGGCAGGCTCGCGCGCTGGCTTCGGCCGGCTGTGCCGTGCTGCAGATCGACCTGCACGGGTGCGGCGACAGCAGCGGCGACTTCGGCGAGGCCCGATGGGAGGGCTGGGTCGAGGACGTGCTGCTGGCCGCCCGCTGGCTGAAGCAGCGCCACTCGGTGGCCCTGTGGCTGTGGGGGCTGCGAGCCGGCTGCCTGCTGGCCGTGCAGGCGGCCGGTCGGTTGTCGGTCCCCTGCCAGTTCCTGTTCTGGCAGCCCTCGCCCTCGGGCAAGACGCTGCTGCAGCAATTCCTTCGCCTGAAGGCCGCAGCCGACCTCCAGCAAGGCGAGGCCAAGGGCGCGGTGGAGCAGGCCCGCCGCGAACTGGCTGCCGGGCGCTCCGTGGAAGTGGCCGGTTACAGCCTGCCGCCGGCCCTGGCCACGGGCCTGGAGCAGGCCGTGCTCGACCCCCCGCCACCGCCCAACGGCGCCAAGCCGCGGGCCGGCCACGTGATCTGGCTCGAACTGTCCACCCGCGAGGGCGCCGGCCTGCTGCCGGCATCGGCCAGCAAGGCCGATGCCTGGCGCGCGGCCGGCTATGTCGTGCACAGCCAGGTGGTGCAGGGCCCGTCCTTCTGGCAGACGCAGGAGATCGAGGACGCGCCGGCACTGATCGAGGCCACGCGCAGTGCGCTGAGCGCCACCACGGCGCTGATGACCCCGTGAGCACCACGATGAACGCGTGCCTTCGAAGGGCGCCAGGGGCCTACCAGTGAGCGTCGCCGAAAGCACCCTGCTCTTCACCTGCGGCAACGCGCGCCTGCTGGGCATCCTGAGCACGGGCGCCGCGGCCGGTGACGTGGGGGTCGTCGTCGTCGTGGGCGGCCCGCAGTACCGCGTGGGGGCCCATCGGCAGTTCGTGGCCCTGGCCCGCGCCCTGGCCACGGCGGGCTTCCCGGTGTTGCGTTTCGACTACCGGGGCATGGGCGACAGCGAAGGTGATCTGCGCCAGTTCGAAAACGCCGGCGCCGACATTGCCGCGGCCATCGGCGCCCTGACCAAGGCCCTGCCCGGCGTGCGCCGCGTGGTGCTCTGGGGCCTGTGCGATGGTGCGTCGGCCGCACTGCTGTACCAGGAGGCACAGCAGGACGCCCGCGTAGCCGGCTTGGCGCTGCTCAACCCCTGGGTGCGCTCGGAAGCCAGCCTGGCCAAGACCCACGTCAAGCACTACTACCGGCAACGGCTGCAAGAGCGCGAGTTCTGGCGCAAGCTGTTCAGCGGCCGGGTGGCCCTGGGTGCATTGAGCGGTTTCGCGAGAAACCTGCGCCAGGCCTTCGGCCGCAGCGGGGGCTCGGCTGCCGCGGCAGGCGCATCGGCAGGACCCTACCAGGACCGCATGGCCAGGGCCTGGGGCGCCTGCCGCGGCGAGATCCTGCTGATGCTCAGCGAGCACGACTACACGGCGCGCGAGTTCCTTGAATACACGGCCGGCGACGCGCGTTGGCAGCAGGCCCTGAAGTCCAGGGCCGCCACGCGCGTGGACATCGCCGATGCCGACCACACCTGCTCGCAGCCGCAGGCGCAGCGGGCCGTGGAAGCCGCCACGGCCGACTGGCTGGCCGGCGTGGTCGCCGTGCGGACGACCGCGCAAGCGACCACGCACCAGCCCATGCAGAAGGCTTCGCACTGATGCCCGCACAGCACGAGCCCATCCCCCGTTTGCCGGTGTTCGGCTGGCAGGCCCTGCGCGGGCCGGCACAGGCCGAGGTACCGTGCATGCTCAGCCTGCCGGGCCTGCACTACAGCACCAGCGGGCGGGCCTCCATCCTGCTGGCCCTGGAAGCGCTGGGCGTGGGCCCGGGCGACCAGGTGCTGCTGCCCACCTACCACTGTCCGACGATGGTCGCGCCGGCCAGCCTGCTGAAGGCAGTGCCGGTGTTCTATCCCATCGATGGCAAGGGCAACCCCGACCTGGACTGGCTGGACCGCCAGGATCTCGGGCGTGCCCGGGTCCTGCTGGCGGCGCACTACTTCGGCATTCCCAAGCCCATGGCAGCTCTGCGCGCCTGGTGCACGGCACGCGGCATCGCGCTGGTCGAAGACTGCGCGCATGCCTTGTTCGGCCGCAGCGGCGACCGGCCCATCGGCACCTGGGGTGACATCGCCATCGGCAGCCTGACGAAATTCCTGCCGGTCCCCGAGGGCGGCTGCCTGGTCGTCAACAGCGCGGCCGCGGTGCCTGCCTTGCGGCCCCCTTCCGCGACGACCAACCTCAAGTCCTTCGTGGACATCCTCGAAGTCGGGGCTTCCCAACATCAACTGGCGGGCCTGAACGGCCTGATCTCGGGCGCACTCGCCGGCCTGCGCCAACTGCGCAGCGCTCCGGCATCGCAGCCCGAGGCCGCGGAGGCGGCGATGGCGGCCGGCGCCGACATCAGCGCGCTGGGCGGCGACTTCACGGTGGACTCTGCCCTGGCACATCGCGGCCTGGCCGAGCCCTGCCGCTGGGTCGCCCGGTCCTTGCCGCGTGAGCGCATCGTGCAGCGGCGCCGTCACCACTTCGAGCGTCTGCTGGCCGCGCTGGCCGGCCGGCAGGGCGTGCGCCCCCTCGTCGCGCAGTTGCCGCGAGACTGCGCGCCCTATGTATTCCCGCTGTGGGTGGACAACCCCGACCCAGGCTATGCCGAGTTGCGTCGCCTGGGCATGCCGGTTTTCCGTTGGGACCGGCTGTGGCCGGGTGTGCCTGCCCTGCCGGACGACCACGGCGTGCCGTGGTCGCACCACGTGCTGCAACTGGCCTGCCACCAGGACCTGAGCGATGACCAACTGGACCGCTTCACGGCCGAGATCCTGCGCCTGTACACACGCCGTTAAATTGGCACGCGCACCCGCCTTCCGTCCGGACCGGCGCGCGCCGGCACGGCGCTACCATGCAAGGTTGGCCCTTCGGCGAATCCGCGTTGCAAGACCGCAGACCCCATGACCTGGCAGATCCTCCCTGGCAACAGCTTCGCCGAACACGCGAGTGCGTGGGACGCGGTGCAAAGCGCGACGACCCGCATACCCTTTCTCGAGTCCGCCTTCATCGCGCCCTTGCTGGTGGAATTCGGCACGGGAAAGGAATTGCTGGCGCTGCACGCCGACGGCAACGGCTACGACGCAGCGACCATCGTGCGGCCGGCGGGCCGGGGCATGTGGGAGACCTTCCAACCTTCGCAGCTGCCGCTGGGGCCGTGGCTGGCTGGCCCGCGGGATGCGCTGCCCGAGCACTTGAAGAGCCTGCTGCGCGCCCTGCCGGGCCTGGGCATCGGCCTGGGCGTCACCCAGCTCGACCCGCTGCTGCAACCGGCCCCTTCGGCCGCGCGCGACGTGGCCACGCTGGACTACGTCCGCACGTCCTACATCGAGATCGAGGGCACCTTCGATGCCTACTGGGATTCGCGCGGCAAGAACCTGCGGCAAAACACCCGCAAGCAGCGCAACAAGCTGCAGGCCGAGGGCCTGGAGCCGGCCCTGGAATGCCTGACCGAGCCGGGCCAGGTCGCCGACGCGCTGCGCGACTACGGCCTGCTGGAGACTGCTGGCTGGAAGGCGGGCACCGGCACCGCCATCGACCCCGACAACGCCCAGGGGCGCTTCTACAAGCGCATGCTGGAGAGCTTCTGCGCCATGGGCCGTGGGCGCATTTACCGCTACCGCTTCGGCGGCAAGGTGGTGGCCATGGACCTGTGCATCGACAACGGGGCGGTGGTGGTCGTCCTGAAGACGGCCTATGACGAGTCGTTCCGGGCCGTATCGCCCTCCACGCTGATGCGCTACGAGGAATTCAACGCCTGGTGGAACGAAGGCCGCTACAAGCGCATCGAGTTCTACGGCAAGACCATGGAATGGCACACGCGCTGGGCCGAGCACGAGCGGCAGCTCTACCACGCCACGGCCTTCCGCTGGCCCTGGATGCGCACCCTGGTGGACCAGGTCAAGCGCCGCGGCACGGACAAGGCGGCCGGCTCCGCGCAGCCACCGGTCGAGGCGGCCTGAGTCGGCGCCCGGGCCCACCGACTCTTTCAGCCCGTGCCCGCCGAACTGTCGCACCGACGAGCCCTGATATGGTCCTTCGCCGAGCGCTACGCCAGTTTCATGGTCACGGTGGCCAGCACCCTGGTGCTGTCGCGGCTGCTCACGCCCGCGCAGGTGGGGGTGTACTCGCTGTGCGCGTCGCTGGGCACCATCGCCACCATCCTGCGCGACTTCGGCGTCAGCGAATACCTGATCCAGGAGCGCGAACTCACCCGGGCCAAGATCCGCACGGCCTTCGGGGTGGCGCTGGTGGTGGCCTGGTCCTTGGGGACGGTGATCTACCTCAGCCGCGAGGCCCTGGCGAGCTACTTTGCAGAGCCGGGTGTGGCCTCGGTCCTGGCCGTGACGGCGCTGCAGTTCTTCATCCTGCCGCTGTCGTCGCCGGCCTTCGCGCTGATGAACCGCGAGATGGCGTTCCGCCGCATCTTCGCCTTGCAGACGGTGTGCAACATCACCCAGGCCGCGACCTCGCTCACGCTGGCGTGGCGCGGCTTCGGCACGATGAGCCTGGCCTGGGGGCCGATCGCCAGCGTGGCCATGCAGACGCTGCTGCTGTGCTGGATGCGGCCGCGCGAGAGCCTGGTGCTGCCGGCCTTCTCCGAGGCCCGCAGCGTGCTGCGCTTCGGCAGCGTCTACATGAGCGCCCGGCTGATCGAGACCCTGGCGCAGAACATCCACGACCCCATCATCGCCAAGCGCTTCGACTTCGCATCGGTGGGCCTGTTCAGCCGAGCCTTCGGGATGGTGGAGATGTTCCGCTCCAACGTGTCCGACGCCATCGTGCGCGTGGCCACGCCGGCCTTTGCCGCCGAACACCGCGCCGGCCGGCCGCTGGCCCAGGCCTTCGGGCAGGCCACGGCCAACTTCGTGAGCCTGTCGTGGCCCTTCTTCGGCTTCGTGGCCCTGTGCGCCCCGGAAATCGTCCAGGTGATGTTCGGGCCGCAGTGGCTGCCGGCCGCGCCGCTGGCGGCATTGCTGGCCCTGGCGGCCCTGCCGGGCGGGCTGTACGAGCTGGTGCCACAGATGCTGTCGGCCACAGGGCATGTGCACAAGCGGCTGCGCGTCGCGCTGTGGGTGAGCCCGGTGCACATCGTGGCGATCCTGGCGGCTTCGTCGCTGGGGGGCTTGCGCTGGATGGCCATGGCCTTCGCAGTCAGCCATCTGGTGGCCTTGGCGGTATGCGTGGCCCAGTTGCGCGCCGCGCTGAAGGTCGATGTGCTGCGGCTGTATGCGCCCTGCGGGCTTAGCGCGGCCCTGGCGATATGCTCGGTTGCTGCCCAGGCGGGCACGACATTCGCCGGGCGCGCACTGGCGCTGCCGGCGTGGCTGGTGGCTTCCCTGGCGCTGGGCGCAGGGGTGGCCGCATGGGTTGCCACAGGCCGGGCGCTCGGGCATCCGGCCTACCGGGAACTGTCGACGCTGGTGCGGCCTCTGATCGCACGCGGTGGGCGGGACGCCGGTGGGCATTAGGGCTTGACGGCGCGGCCCCGTTTGATAGAAGAATCTGTAGGGCTTGAAGGATGAAGACGATGATCAGCTACACGCGTCACTCCATCGGCATGGTGCTCTGCGCCCTGGCGATGGCCGCACCTGCCCTCGCGCAGCCGGCCTGGGTGTCTCCTGGGCGGCCCCCGGCGGGCTACACCCTTGGTGAGCTTGCGGTGCTGCCCGACTATTGCAAGGACGTGCAGGGTGTGTTTTACGGGGACGCCAACAATCCCTCGCCCCGGGCTGGCTACTGGCTCGGAGTGATCGGGCCCGACCTGTGGCACCTGCACCACTATTGCCGTGCACTGGTGATGGAGAGGCGGGCGAGCCAGCCTGGCATCAGCCAGAGCACCAAAAACCAGGAACTGCTGCGAGCCAATGCGGACTACGAATACATGATGAACGTCGGGTCGCCCAAGGACCCGCTCATGCCCGAGATCATGCTGCGATACGGCGACCTGCTCGTACAGCTGAACAACCTGCCCGAGGCCGATCGGCAGTGGCAGCGCGCGCGCGAACTGAAGCCCGACTACTGGCCGGCCTACACGCGCTGGATCGACGTGCTCATCGGCTTGAAGCTGTATGACCGCGCCGCCGCGCTGACCGGGGAAGGGCTGCGGAACGCCCCGGACAGCCGCGAGCTGCTCGAACGTGTCGCCACCCTGGAAAGGAAGCACCACGTCACGGTGCGCCGCCTGCCGGAGATAGCGGCGACAAGCGGCACGGCCGCGCCGGCGGCTTCCGTGCCGCAGTAGCCCCCGCGGCCCACCCTGGATGCTGAGCCCGAACACCGGCCCGACCTGATGGCCCGCGCAGCGGTTTCCGTCGTCATCCCGACCTACAACGGAGCACGCCACGTCGCGCAGACACTGGCCGCGGTGCTGGCGCAAAGCCACGAGGTGATGCAGGTGATCGTGGTCGACGACGCGTCCAGCGACGGCACCCTCCAGACTGTCCACCAAATTCTGCGGGGAGCCCGGCCGCAGGTGCAGGTACTGGGCCAGCAACGCCTGGGCGTCGCGGCGGCGCGCAACGCAGGCCTGTCCGCCGCGCAAGGCGACTGGGTCTGCTTCCTGGACCAGGACGACCTTTGGCACCCGCGCCACCTGGAAGTGCAGTTCGGCGCGTGGGCCCGGCACCCCGAGGCGAACGTCATCGTCAGCCCCTACCAGCACTGGTACCCCAAGAGCGACGCCGAGCCACCGCCGCACGGTCAGCCGCCTGCGCTCGCCGCCGCATGGGATGCAGCCTTTACGGGCTGGGTGTATCACCAATTCCTGCTCGACTGCTGGGCGCTGACCAGTGCCACCACGATCCGCCGCGAGGCGTTGCAGGACCACGGCGCATTCGACGTCGCGCGGCCCTTCAGCGAGGACTGGGAACTCTGGCTGCGCCTGTCGCGCGAGGTGCCCTTCCTGAAGGTGACGGGCCCGCCTGTGCTCTACCGGCAGCACGCCGTTCAGGGCTCGCGCGTGGCACGGCCCATCGACCACCGATCGGAGCTGCTCGAGACCACGGCAAGGCTGCACGGTCTGGCCAGCCGCGACGGACGCCGGGTGGACGCAGCGGTATTTAGCGCCGCGCTGGCCCACTACCGGATGGAATTCGGCTACCAGCACCTGCAGTACGGCGATGCAGGCCTGGGTGTCCGTTCACTGATGAAGGCCTGGCGCCGGAACCCGGCGCGCCTGCGCTATCTGGCGCTTGCGGCCGCCGGCATGGCCGGCTGGCGGCCTGCCCGAAGCGCGGTCGAACCACAGGCTGCACGGCCGTGACAATGTCGACGTTGCCGGCACGCTTGGCAATTTCGCCCCTCACGCAGTTGTGGGAATATCCGAGCGCGGGTTTCGTGATCCCGCGTGGCCGTTTCGGCATGCCCTTTCCCGCTCCATGAGACCTGCATCACCGGGCCAGGCCGCTGGTACCGACTGGAAGTCGCGCCTGTTCAACCGCCTGGAGTCGATCAGCGAGTGGCGGGCTGCCCGCCGCGGCGATCAGGCCGCAGACATTCCACCGCGTCCCGGGACGGTCCCTTCGTCCGCATCGCGATCGCTGTGGCTGTTCGTGTCGACCATCGGCGAGCTGAATGCGGTCGAGCCCTTCGTACACTTGCTCCTGGCCGAACTGGGCCACCCGCCGCTGACCCTGCTCAGCGACCGCCCGCACTACGGCCCTGCCTATCTCGCCAAGTTTCCGCAGGCGCAGGTCGAGACGCTGTCGGGCACGGCGACAGAGGTGGCTTCGCTGCTGGCCCGCCGACCCCCGCTGCTGCTGATGGTGGCCGAGATCCCCTGCAAGCTGCACGACGCGCCCTGCCGCTTTTCATACCGCACGGTACAAGCGGCCCGGCAGGCCGGGGCACCCGTCGCCCTGGTCAACGGCTGGCTTTACGGCTATGAGCCGCCGAGCCGTCTGGACGCCGTCGAGAGCCGGCTGTTCGGGCGCGACTACCTGGAGGCCTTCGACCTGATGATGGTGCAGACCGCCGAGGTGCGGGAACGGCTGTTGGGCGCGGGCGCCCGGCCGGCCGATGTGGTGGTCACGGGCAATATCAAGTTCGATGCCATGCGGCCGGCCTTTGCCATGCCGGCCCACGCCCCCTTGAGCGACGCCCTGCGCGCGCGCCGGCCCGGCCCCGTGGTGGTGGCCGGAAGCGTGACCCAGGTCGAGGACCAGCGGGCCGTCATCGACGGCTTCGCCCAGTTGGCCGCCAAGTCGCCGGACGCCCTGCTGGTGTTGGCGCCGCGGCACCCCGAGAACCCGCAGGTCATGACTGATCTGACCCGAATGCTGGACGCCAGCCGACTGGACTGGCGGCTGCGCAGCGCGCATGCCCCCGACGCGGCCGTCGCCGGCTCGGTGATGGTGCTGGACACGATGGGCGAATTGCGCGGGTGCTACGCGCAAGCCACTCTGGCTTATGTCGGCACCGACCACAGCGTGCTCGAGCCCCTGGCCTTCGGCAAGCCCGTGTTCGTGTCCGACGGCTGGGAGCCAACCTACCCGAGCTACCCCGTGTACCGCCAACTGCTCGATGCCGGAGCCCTGAACGCGGTGGGCCCCGCGCAGGGCCTGGGTGCAGCCTGGCAGGCTCATCTGGCCGCCACCTCCGGCAGTGAGGGCAGCCAGACCGGCATTGCCGAGATCCTCGCCCGGGTGCAAGGTGCCGCGGAACGCAGCCTGCTGGCGCTGCGCGCCCACGGTGTGCTGGCGCGGATGGCATGAGAGCCCTTTTCATCTCGAACCACTTTCCGCACGACCGGGCCCGCAGCGTCTACGGCGTGTTCAAGCGCATGGGCCTGTTCATCGAGGCTGCGCTGGGGATCGTGGACGAGCTCGACATGCTCTTCTTCGTGCCCTTCGGGATCGACACCTCACCCGCCGCCGTGGCCGAAATGGAAGAACAGGCGCGCTCGCTGTGGGGCCCGCAGATCCACCTCAGCGTGTGCCGCCAGCCGCGGCATGCCGGCGCCACGTCCAACTGGGAGCAATACGGTGCAGGCATCTTCAGCGTGTATCGGCAGGAAGGCCACCAGGGCATGAACAGCCCCGACGCCGTGGCAGCGCTGAAGCGCTGCCTGGATCGCAAGCCCGCATGGGTGCTGGCGCATCGGCTCCAGGCCATGGGCCCGCTGCTGGCGACCCGGCGACCGCTACCGCCGGTGCTGCTGGACTTGGACGACGTCGAACACCTGGCCCACGCGCGGCGCGTCATGGGGTTTCCGCGCTGGCCTGGCGAGCGACTGAAGCTGCTGCACACGCCGGCCCTCCGCGCGGCTGAACTGCGGGCGCTGCGCTTTGCAGCGCGCTCATTCGTGTGCTCGGACCGCGACCGCGACTACCTGCGCCGGCGCGCCGGCACGACGCGGGTCGAGACCATCCCCAACGCAGTGGCGATGCCTGCCGAGCCAGCCCCCGAGAGCACGGGAGCCGACCTGCTGTTCCTGGGCGCCTTTGTGCACCGGCCCAACGTGCAGGCGGCCGAGCACCTAATTGAGGACATTTGGCCGCTGGTGCAGCAGCAACTGCCCCAGGCCCGGCTTCTGATCGCCGGGGGCAAGCCCGAGCGCGTGCGGCACCACGCGGCGCCACCACCCGGCGTGGCGTTCCTCGGCTTCGTAGAGGACCTGCCGGCGCTGTATGCCCGCGCCGCGGTCGTGTGCTGCCCCTTGCTGACGGGGGCTGGCACCCGGATCAAGATCATCGAGGCCGCGGCCTACGGCAAGGCCATCGTGTCGACCACGCTGGGGGCCGAAGGCTTGCAGTTCCGCGAGGGGGCTGAGATCCTGCTGCGCGACGGTTCGGCGGCCTTCGCCCAGGCCTGCACGGGCCTGCTGCAGGACCCGGCCGCGCGCGACGCGTTGGGCCGCGAGGCCCGCGCGCACGCCCGGCTTCAATATGATCGAACGGCGGTGGTGGCAGCCATCCGCGCCCACATGACCCAGCCGGCGACACCGTGATCCACATCGTCCAGCAATTCACGAATGCCTTCGGCGGGACCGAGATCCACGCGCTGAACCTCTACGACGTGCTGCGCCGCCACGCCCCGGTGCGGCTGTGGTCCGAGTTCGACCCCGATCCACGGTTGAGGGCGGGCCGGCAAATCGATCTCATCCGGCCTAAACGCCTGGCCTTCCCCAAGACCGGCACAATGGTGTTCTGCGGCGCCTGCTGGTACGTGGGGCCCTGGCTGGAGTACACGGCCCCGCGGCGCATCATCGTGCTGCACAATTACCCGCACGACTCTTACAAGGCGTGGTTCCAGCGCGCCAGGCGTCCGTGGATGCCGCCCATCGAATGGCTGTTCGCCAGCGAGCAGATGAAGGCGCAGACGGAGCTGAAAGGCATCGTTGAGCCTTCCCCCGTCGACCTGCAGCGCTTCCGGCCCGGCGCCGGCCCCGGGCAGCCGTTCACCGTAGGCCGCCTGAGCCGCGACGTGCCCGAGAAATTTCATGAAGACGACCCGGCGCTGTATCTGCGCCTGGCCGAAGCCGGCGTGCGGGTGCGGATCATGGGCGGCCTGGGCCTGCGGACCCGCTTGCCCGCGCACCCGCTGATCGAGCTATGGCCCGAAGGCGCACAGCCGCCCGAGGTCTTCCTGCAAGGCCTAGACGCGTTCATCTATCGCACCCGCAGCGACTGGTTCGAGGCATTCGGCCGCGTGGTTCTTGAAGCCATGGCCTGTGGCCTGCCCGTGGTGGTCGATCGATGCGGGGGCTACGCTGAGCACATCCAGCGCGGCGACAATGGGTTCCTCACCCACAACAACGATGAGGCCCTGAGTGACATGCTGCGACTGCGTGACGACCCGGCCTTGCGCCAGCGAATCGGAGCCGCCGCGCGCGCGACCGCGCAGGCGCTCTACGGTGAAGGCCTGCCACGCGAGATGATCGAGTTCTACCTGCGCTGATGCGCACCCTCCTCGATCCGGCCGGCCACCCCCACCGCATGCGCGCCCTGCATCTGTCGATCACGCCACTCGTGGGGGCGCCCGGAAACATCTGCCGGGCGTTGCAGCAGCGCCCCGGCGTGCAGGCCCGCTGGTGCGTGCTGCAACCCTCGGTCGGCAGCTACAGCAAGATGGTATTCGAGCTCGATCTCACCTGGGAGCGCGACCGCGACGAGGTGATTGCGCTGGCCGACGGCGCCGATGTGCTCCATCTGCACAATTTCATCGACCTGCAGACCCAGGACTTCGCGCCCATCGACCTGGCCGCCCTGTGGCGCGCCGGAAAGCCCATGCTGCGGCACTTTCACTCCACGCCGCAAGCCGTAGCGCGCTACATGCGCAGCACCGAAGCGACCGTGCAGGCCTGCCCGATTCCCAAGCTGGTCATTGCCCAGTACCCGGAGCGCTACTACCCCACGGCCCGCGTGGTGCCCAATGTGGTGTTTGCGCCCGCCAACACGCAGCGCCAGCGGCCACGCGGAGCAACCGTACGCATCGGCTACGCCCCCAGCCGCTTTAACCCCGGGCGTGCCGCCCGCTGGGACACCAAGGGCTACCCCGAGACCTGCAAGATGCTGCGCCGCTTGCAAGCCAGCGCCCGCAGGGCCGGCGTTTCCTTGGAGGTGGATGTGATCGAACAGGTGACGCATGCCGAGAGCCTGCGTCGCAAGGCCGATTGCGATGTCTTCATCGACGACCTCGTCACCGGCAGCTACCACCTCAACACCCTCGAGTCGCTGGTACTGGGCGTGGCCTGCGTCACGTACCTGGACGGCCGCATGCTGCGCACTCTGTACGAGGCCACGGGGCAGGTCGATTTCCCCGTCATCAACGTGGGCCTCGAGCATGCACACGACGTGCTGCTAAATGCCTGCCGGGATCCGGAAAGCATCCACGCCATCGGCGCCCATTCGCGGCAGTGGATGGGCCAGCACTGGCCGGCGCCCACGGTGGCCGACGTCTTCCTGGGCATCTATCGGGACGTGATCGCCGAACCCCGCGCCTCCTTTCCGCGCCGCTTCGGCAACGATGAGATCGGCCGGTGGCTGAGCGTCGGCGGCGACGACGCTCTTTGGGCCGCGCGGCGCCCGCACTGGCCGCAACTTGCGCCCGAGTGGATGTCGAAGACGCGCGGTACGCTGGGGCGCTTACTGAAGGGTCGCGGCTAGGGCTGGCTGGCGGCGACGGCGCGCAGGCGCTCGCCGATGATCCGGTGCACCACCTCTTCACTGTAGTGGCTGCTGCCGGCCGCGAAGCCGGCAGCCCCGATGCGCGCGGCGAGCGCGTCATCGCGCAGCAGGCCGGCGACGGCCTGGGCAAAGGCCCCGGGTTCGTCGGCGATCACGAGTTCGCCATGCTCAGCAGACATTTCGAGGCCTTCGGCCCCGAGCGTGGTGGAGACGACGGGACGACCATACAGCGCGGCCTCGATGATCTTCACGCGCGTGCCGCCGCCGGTGAGGATAGGCGCCACGACCACGCGGCTTCGCGCGTACAGCGCCTGCAGATCCGGAACGAAGCCGAGAAACTCGACGCCAGGCGGCGGGTTGGCGTGACCCTGGACAAGCTCGAAGCCGATGCCGGCGATCCACAGCCGGGCACTCGGGTGCAACGCTCTGACACGGGGCCAGATGTCCCGCAACAGGTGCTCGACCCCCTGCCGATTGGGCAGGTAGCTCATCAAGCCGACGAACAGCACGGTGGGCTCGGCCGGCAAGGGCGTGCTCGCCGGCACGGGCAGCGCATTAGGAAGAACGTGAACCGACTTCGAACGGAAGCGCTTCGAGAGGTAGTCACGATCTCCCGTGGAACACACGAAGGTGGCGCCGGCACGGCCGACCGCACGCCGCTCGCACAACTCCAGGGTCGGCAGCCAGCCCCACTTGAGATAGTGGGCGCGCCAGGCCGGCGCAATCCCCAGCAGCCGGCGGAATGTCTTGTGTTCGACGTCGTCCAGATCGAAGAGCACCGGCACCTTCGACCCCGATCGAAGGACCGCGTGCATGCAGTTCAGGCGGTGCGCGAAGAGCAGGTCCGGCTTGAAATCGGCAATTGCCTCGCGCAGGGCGCCCAAAGGCACCGGACCCGTGAGCCGCGCGTATTCAGGCTGATGACGCACACCGAAGACCGGCCGCAGGTAGCCGCGCCACCACTCCTTTTCGTGCTCGTCGACGATGTCGCGATTGACCAGCCGCACCTCGGAAACCTGCACGCCCCAGAGCCGTTCGAGATCCTCGCGAATGGTCTGTGCCAATCCCGGCTCGATGTGCAGCCTGGCCGGGGCGTAGAGCAGAAGATCGATCTGGCTCGTGGCCTTCTGCATCCCGCGCAGCATGGAGCGCATGCGCAGCGCCGTGCCGTTAGAGAATTCCGAAAGCGGGTGGGGCCAGCGCGGCGAGACGAACAGGGCTTTCATGTCCAGAGCTTTGTCGCTTCAGTTCAGATCACGACGGGCTCGCGCCAGCTGCGCATGCGGCTGCGACCGATGGCGCCGAGCGTCTGCAGCGCGCCCATGCCGCGCACGCCCGAGAACTGCCCCACCTGGCGCCAGGCCGCAGGCAACGAGAAGTGATGCTGCATCCAGTAGATCTGCATCGAGAACCAGCGCGCAAAGCAGCCCAGGATCTCGTCGTCCCCGGGCTCGCCGCGGGCGGCCGGATGTGCTTGCAGGTGGGCGTCCAGCCAGCGCAGATAGCTCGCCAGCGCCTGCACCTTCAGGGCCGAGTCGTGGGTGTGCCGCGAACTGATGTTGTCGCCCGAGCGCCGCCAACCGATCTTGGCCGCGGCGAGGGTGCGGATGCCGCGTTCGGCCGCCAGCTTTATCCAGGTGGCATCGTCGGAACACCAGGCCAGCGGAAACGCCTGGAACCCGCCGCACTCGAGGAAACGCGAACGCCGGAAGGCATAGTCGGGCGCGTAGCTCGACAGTTCGAAGCGTAACCGTCCGAGGGCAAACGCCCGGGTGGACAACAGGGCCGGGAACTCAGGCTCGACCCGCAGCAATTGCCCCTGGGCACCGATGCGGTCGACATTGAAGTGAAACAACGCCTGGCGGTCGCCTTCTGCCTCGGCGGCCTGCAGCAGGCGCTCCGCGCAGGTGGGCGACATCACGTCGTCGTCGCTGAACAGCCACACCCAGGGTTCGGTGCCCAGCCCGATGCAGCGTTGCCACTGGCCGACGAGGTCGCGCCCACCCAGGTTCTGGTCGAAGCGGTGGTAGCGCAGCTCCAGCTGCTCTGCCCACGGCCGGCAGACGGCCGCAAGATCCTCGGGCGAGGCATCGTCACCCACATAGACCACGAAGCGCCGGCTGGTCTGTGCCGCGATGGACTGCAGCGTGGCCGTCAGGAAGCGGGCCTTGTAGGCCGGGATGACGATGGCAAGGGGCTGCACGTCACGTCCCGGGCCGGACAGGGGTCACAGCAGACCCGCGGCACTCAGGTTGCAGCCCACGCGCGGCCTTGTGGGCTTCCAGGTAGGCCCGCCCCCAGCGTTGGCAGGGCTCGAGGTGGTTGCCCTCGGCCCACTCGTTCCAGGCGTTGACGAAGACCACTTGTTCGCTTTCAGGGCGGCCGCCGCGGGCCTCGGCCTGCAGTGTCGATTGCAGCCAGCGGCCATACGATTGGGGCGTGCTGCCCAGGAAGATCGTGGCGCCCTTTGCGCGCCGCGCGGAATTGTCGAAGCCCGGCGTCACGCAGCGGAAGCGGCGCCAGGTCGGGTCTGGCTTGGCCAGCATGCTGTCGGCTAGTGCGTCGTAGCGCGCGAAGCGGTGATCGAACCAGCCTCTGGGAAACATCCCCAGCCGGGCCATCAACCGCTGGCGCCGGCTGAACTCCAGGGCCCGCACCTGGCGCCAGTCGGGCGCGAACTCGACCGCCGCGTCCAGCCCCAGCGCGGCAGGGTCCACGTCGCTGCTGTAGGACTCCACCCGCGTGAGGTAGAGATCGCCCACGCCGGCCTTGATGGCGGCATTGCGCCACCGCTCTGCCATGCGCTGCGGCTCGGGGATCTGCTCGGTGCGGTAGATCAGCAGCAGCGGCCGTCCGTCGATTCGCACATAGCGCGGGTCGGCCAGGATCGGCAGCAGGTGGCGGATGTGCGCCTCGTCGTCCTCGGCCGAATAGCACTGCTCGAGCAGTGGCACGCCCGACCGGCCGTCCCAGGTGCGCGTCCAGCTCTCGTTGGCCCAGCACAGGCAGAACGGGAAGTCGGGCTGGCCCAGCTTGACGATCTCGTCCACCGGTCGGTTGAGCACGCGCCGTCCGTTGAACCAGTAGTGGTAGTAGACAAAGCCGTCCACGCCGTAGGCGCGCGCGAGGTCGGCCTGCGCGGTGCGGGCCTCGGGCAGTCGCAGGTCGTAGAAGCCCAGGTCGGCCGGCAGCCTGGGCTGCTCGTGGCCCGGCACCGCCGGACGCGCCTTGGTGACGTTGGTCCACTCGGTGAAGCCCTTGCCCCACCATTCGTCGTTTTCGGGAATCGGGTGGAACTGGGGCAGATGGAAGGCGAGCGTGCGCATGCGCTGGGGCGGGCGTTTCAGGAAGGCGTTGCCGGTCGGGCTAGGCCCTGGCCTTGGCCACGCAGGCGAACTGGATGAAGCGGGCGTCGTCCAGCGCGTTGCGCATGAGCCAGTTCAGCACGGCGAACTTGAACGGGAACCCCGACATCCCGTTGATGCCGACGATGCTCTGCATCGTGTAGCCACTGTCCTCGAACAGATCGACCATGCTCTTGCGCGTGAAGAACCGCAGGTGCGTTCGGTCCATGACGCCATCGCGCTGGTACTTCCACTGGCCTTCGAGGAAGTATTGCTTGAAGACCTCGAAGTAGCGGATGTTGGGGATGGAGGCCACCACCACGCCCGAGGGCGACAGCAGCGGACGCAACTGCTTGAGCGCCGCCCAGGGGTCGATCAGGTGCTCGAGCACGTCGTTCATGACGATGCAGTCGAATTGCTCGCCGGCCAACAGGGGAAGTGCCTCTTCGAGCGGCATGGCCAGAAGGCGGTCTACGCGCGGCTGAGCAGCCTCGGCAGCCGGCGCATAGCCCTCGATGGCCGTGACGTGCATCGGCCGCGCGCGCTTGACGCTGGCGGCGAAGGCCGCATTGCCGCAGCCCACCTCGAGCATCCGCTTGGCCGAAGCAGGGATGTAGGTCTGCATCTCCGGCCGCGTGTTCTCGAAGTAGTTGTCGGTCTTGGCGGCGTAGGTGGTGTCGGCCATGGTCTTGGATTCGCCGGGTGCGCGCCCGGGCATGCTAAATGACGTCGGCGAAGTGCGCCTCGGCCTGCTTGAAGAACATGTAGCTCAAGGGCAGCAGCAGCACCACACCCAGCATGCCCGGCCACATCGCAGACCAGTCCGGCGGCAGGCCGCGCAAGACGACCCGCTGAAAGCCATCGATGGCACCGGCCATCGGGTTGAGTGTGTAGAGCAGGTACAGGGAATCGCTCCAGGCGCCTGCGATCTGCTGGTCGACCAGCTTGAGCTTCACCAATTGCAGCGGGTACATCACTGGAGACAGGTACATCAGCAGCGACAGCAGCAGGGGCAGCGCCTGCGAGAGGTCGCGCGAATAGACGTTCATGGCGGCCCCGGCCAACGAGACCGCGAGCGACGCGGCGATCGTGTAGACCAGGATCAGCGGCGCCCAAGCCAGAGTCCAGTGCGGGCCGACGCCATACCAGGCCATCATGAGCGTGAGGATCGACAGGCTCACGCCCAGGTCCACAACCTTGGTCAGCAACGAGGCCACCGGGAAGAGTTCGCGCGGGAAGTAGATCTTCTTGATCAGCCCGCCGTTGTTGACCACGCTGCCCACGCCCTCGTTGGTGGACTCCTGGAAGAAGGTCCATGGCACCATGGCGCAATAGGTCAGCAGGGCATAGGGCAACTCGCCCGAGTCGATGCCGACGAAGCTGCGCACGACCGTGAACACCGCCACCAGCACCAGCGGCTTGAGCACCATCCAGGCGATGCCCAGGTGGCTTTGCTTGTAGCGCAGCGAGATGTTCTTCCAGGTCAGGACGACCAGCAGTTCGCGGTAGTCGTACAGGCTGCGCAGGGGCTGCGTGAGGGCGGCCAGCATGTCAGCCCCAGGCGGGCGCAGGAACGCCGACAGCGGTCACTGGCCCGACTCCTGCACCGGGTGCCGCAACCAGGCGCCTTCGCCGGGCGCGGCCACCATGGGGACCGCGACGCCTTCGGCGGAGGGGATGCGCAACGTTCCGGGCATGTCGAAGATCGCCTGGCCACCCTGGCGGGCCGCCAGGTAATCGGCACTCACCACGTCGAACGCGAAGAGCCCGTCGCCGGAAAAGGATTCGCGGCCGATGTGGTTGCCTATCCACAAGCGCACCTGGTACACGCCCGGGTACAGCGCCATGCGCGGCAGGTCCAGCACGAAATCGTAGACCCGCGCTTCCATCTGCAGTTCGTCGCCGAAGTTGAAGTACTGCGTAAGGTATACGAAGTCGGTGGTATGGAAACCGATCACCACGTGCATGTCCTTGAGCGCCTTGCGTGCGCGCAGCGACAGCCGAAAGCGGCAGGCCTGGCCGAAGGTGACGCTGCTGGCACTCAGGGCACCCGGACCGTCGAACTGCATCGACAGCAGCTCGACCTCGTCGGAGGCCATGCGGTCCACCGGCTGGTGCGCAATGTTGGCCTTGATCGCGGCGTTGCTTCGCGAGAAGAATTCGGTGCAGACCTCGGTCGCGCCGCCATCCATCACCAGCTTGCCGCGCTCCAGCAGGATCACGCGCGAACAGAAGCGCTCGAGTTGGCGGATGTGGTGCGAGACCACGAACACTGTGCGGTCCTGGTGGCGGATGATGTCTTCCATTCGGTCCAGGCACTTGCGCTGGAAGGCGACATCGCCCACGGCCAGCACCTCGTCGACGATGAGGATGTCGGACTCGACGCTCGTGGCCACCGCAAAGCCCAGCCGAACCTGCATGCCCGAGCTGTAGCGCTTGAGCGGTGTGTCGATGAACCGCTCGATCTCGGCAAAGGCCACGATCTCGTCGAACTTGCGATCGATCTCGGCCTTGCTGATGCCCAGGATGGCGCCATTGAGGTAAACGTTCTCGCGGCCAGTGAGATCGCCCACCAGGCCCGCGCCGACCTCGATCAGAGGCGCCACGCGGCCCTTGACGCGCACCTTGCCCCGCGTGGGCTTGCTGATGTTGGACAGCATCTTGAGCAGCGTGCTCTTGCCGGCGCCATTGGAGCCGACCAGGCCCACGACCTCGCCGGCCTCGACACTGAACGAGACATCGTCTAGGGCCTTGAAGGGCGGGGTCTTGGTGCCACGGCCCAGCAGACTGCCTGCCATCGAGACCAGGCCTTGCATGGCCCCGAGGCGGAATTCCTTGGTCACGCCTTCCACGGTGATCACGGGCATGGCCGAGCCTTTCCACCGCTGACGGGGTGCTCGCTGGCTGCCAGAACATGGCGATAGGGGTCGGTTGGCAGGGGCGGCGCGCTGGGCATAGAAGGCGTGAATGATCGGTCTGGGGGCGGCAACGCGCTCGTCCCATGCACCGTGCGGTCGGTGCAAACCCTAAAGACAGATGTTATTCGAACAATGGCGACGCATCGGCCCCCTCAGCGTGGGGGCTGCCACATCGGTCACGGCAGGAGCGTTCGCCTGAACCCGCGCCGGCGTTTGTCAGAATCGGTGATTTGCCACGGGCGATAGTCAACGCCGGGTTGCAGGAAAGATGCAGCCCCTGAGGGTTCATGCAACATCATCCACCCTGGCCGTGCCGAATGCCCGGCAGCTCAGCCTTGGCCAGCCGGTGCACGGCCGCCTTGCCATCAGCCGTAAGACCCAATATGCCCTCGACCCCCAATGCCAGCTGACAGCACGACCCTGAGCATCGGAAGACCCCTGTTCCAGGACCCGCCGCCCCTGGCCGAGGCGGCGCAGCCCGATGCAGTGTCGCGCTGGCAGGCTGCCTTTGAGCGCCACGGAGCACAGGCACCAGCGCAGGTGGGCGGAGACTTCGCGGTCGGGCTGCGCCTGCCCGACGGGCGGGTCTTCCTGGCCGTGGACCGATTCGCGGTGCACTCGCTGTGCTACCGCGTGGTCGGAAACCAGATTCGCTTCGCAGCACGCGCCGACGCGCTGGTGGATGCAGACACGCCGATCGACCCGCAGGCCATCTTCGACTACCTGTATTTCCACGTCATTCCCTCGCCCCGTACGATATTCAAGGGTATCCATCGCCTGCCGCCCGGCCACTGTGCCGAGTTCAAGGACGGCACGCTGAAGATCACGCTTTACTGGACGCCCGCCTTCGCGCCGGCTACCGGCGCCGTGTCGTTCGAAGCCCTGCGCGATGAATTCCGCGGCGTGCTGGAGTCGGCGGTGCGCCAGCAACTCGACGGCAGCAAGCCAGCCTGTTTTCTCAGCGGCGGCACGGACAGTTCGACCGTGGCGGGCATGGTGACGAAGGTCGCCGGTCGGCCCGCTGCCACGTACTCCATCGGCTTCGACGCGCAAGGCTACGACGAGATGGCCTATGCGCGAATCGCCGCCAGGCACTTCGGCACCGACCACCATGAGTACTACGTCACACCCGAGGATCTCGTGCGCGACATTCCCACGGTGGCGGCGCACTATGACCAGCCCTTCGGCAACTCCTCGGCAGTACCGGCCTTCTGCTGCGCCCGAGTGGCCCGCGAGGACGGTGTCACGCGGCTGCTGGCGGGCGATGGCGGAGACGAGCTCTTCGGCGGCAACTCGCGCTATGCCAAGCAGCGGGTCTTCGGCTGGTACAGCGCAGTGCCCGGGCCTCTGCGAGCCGTGCTCGAGCCGCTGTCGGCCACGGGACTGATGCAAGCCATTCCGGGGCTGTCGAAGGCTGCCAGCTACGTGCAGCAGGCCAAGGTGCCCATGCCCGACCGGATCCAGACGTACAACCTGCTGCAGCGTCTTGGTATCGAGGACGTGCTGACACCCGCCTTCCTGCGCCAGGTCGAAATCAACGGGCCGCAAGGTCAGCAGCGCGAGGTCTGGAAGGCGTCCAAGGCCCGCACTCTGCTGGACCGGCAACTCGCCTTCGACTGGCGCTATACGCTGGCCGAGAACGACTTGCCCAAGGTCTGCGGCACGACGGGCCTGGCGGGTGTGGGCGTCGGCTTTCCGCTGCTCGACGGGCAGCTGGTGGACTTCTCGCTTCGCCTGCCCACGGCCTACAAACTCAAGGGCTCGCAGCTGCGCTGGTTCTTCAAGGAGGCGCTTCGGGGCTTCCTGCCGGACGAAATCATTGTCAAGAAGAAACAGGGCTTCGGCTTGCCCTTCGGGGTCTGGGCGCATGGCCACGCAGGCCTGAATGCGCTCTCACGCGAGTCGCTGCAAAGCCTGGCCATGCGCGGCTTCGTCCAGCCGGGCTTCGTGCGTTCGCTGCTGGACCAGCGCCTGGCCGAGCACCCGGGGTATTACGGCGAAATGGTCTGGATCCTGATGATGCTGGAGCAGTGGCTGCGGCGGCATGCGCCGGACTACAGGATCGTGGCCTGAACAGAGCTGAGATGTAACGCAGTCGGGGCCTGCTCACACGGGTGGTAACGGAACGGGGCGAGCGGATCTTTAAGGTCCGCCTCTCGGTTGCCGAAGGGGAAGGGGACAGTTGTCGTCGGCCAAATTCGGCGACCACCTTGAACCAGACCACGGGTCCCAGATGAGCAAGCCTTCCAGGCGCACGTTCCTGATTTGCGGGTTGGCCAGCAGCAATGCGCTGCTCGCGGCCTGCGGTGGCGGTGGCAGCGATATCGTCTCTCAGGCCACCACCCCCGCGGTGGCCGGCGACACGCCGACACCCGTCGTTCCGGCCGCACCGACACCGACTCCGGTCGTCACGCCAGCGCCAACCCCCGCCCCGATTGCCGCGCCGACGCAGGCACCAACCCCCGCACCGACTCCAGCCCCCGCTCCCGCGCCAACGCCCGCACCCGCGCCTGCCACGACGGGGCTGGCGTGGTCGATGCAAGACACGCTGAACCTGCAGGTCGGTTCAGCGGCGATCTTCGACATGACCATGACGCTGCCGGCCGGCCTGCTGCCGGGCGGGCGATTCGATATCGATCCCAGCGGCAGCCCCTTGCCCGCCGGGGTGACTTTGACGCAGCAAGGCCTGCTGGCGGTCAGCGGAGCCGCCTCCGGCGGAATCGCCGCGGGGGTCGTCTTCGCCTACACAGAACCCTGAACGGCAGCGCATCCGACTGCATCGGCCGATCCGCGGCGGGGAGACCCGCGCGCCTGAGCACCCCCCTAAGGAACACTGACCATGTCTCGCAATCTCTCTCGGCCCATCAACCTCGTGCTGCGGGCTGCTCCAGCGCTGGGCAACGGCGCTGACCCAGGCACCTTCGCCAATGACCTGTGGACGCCTGGCAGGGACAGCTCAGGCCTTGTGAATGCAGCCTCCTGGGCGCTGGTACCCAGGGGCCGCTGGGTCGAGGTGGCCGGCACCCGCATGGATGCACTCGATTCGGTCGTGAAGGCGGCACTGCCCGGATGGCGGGAATACGGCGGCGCCGGACTGGGCGCCTGGGACGGGGTGCCGATGAGCTGGTCGAGCTGGGCCGTCGACAAGGACGGCGGGCGGCTGTGGCTGTTCGGCGGCGGGCACAACAACAGCAGCAACAACGGGCTGTATCGCTTCGACGTCTTCAAGATGCAGTGGGCCGTGGAGTGCCTGCCGAGCTCCACCGTCGGGCTGGTGCCGGAGTACTTGACGGGCTACAACGGCAGCTCGCAGTCCTTCTCGACCTACTACCCGATGGCCTATGCGACGGTGGCCAAGCGCGATGCCGGCCAGCTCAACGCGATCAACGACATCTGGCACGACCAACTCCCGGACGGCAAGCCCACGGCGCGGCACTCCTACCGCTCGCTCGCTTACTCCCCCGTGATGAACAAGGTCATCATGGCCTGCCGCCGTCTGTGGACATTCAACCTAGCGACCCAGACCTGGGACTACAAGCGGCTCTTCGGCGACTACATTTCGCCGCTGCCGATGGGCCAGGCACCGAACCCCAATGCTTTCGTGGACGACTACTACGTCAGCCCCGAGGCCACGATCAACGTCTATGACGTGCAGCGCAATGCCATGTACTGGACGGGTTATGGCAGCAGCGGAAACGGGCGGCAGATCGGCTACGACTTCAACAACAACACGTGGTGGCAGGCGCGCCTGCCGTTCTCCAACGTCGGCATCCAGGCCAGTGTCATCGTGGGCCGCAACTACACGGCGTTCCGCGCCATCGCCGACAACACCGGCGGGCCGGGTTACGCAGGTGAGGGCGAATACAAGGTCATGAGCCTGGATACGGGCCAGGAGACAGTGTCTTCGAAGGTCCGGCTTGCGGCAGGACTGGCGTTGACGGACTTCAGAAGCTATGCAAATGAAGACGACCTGCCGAGCCTGACCTACATCGACCCGATCAACCGCTACTGGACCTGGAGTGCCATGCGAACAGGTTACGCGCCCATGGAGATCGACCCCACGACCACGCCCTGGACCCTGTCGCCGAAGTCGTTCACGGGTGCCGTGCCCCAGCCCTTCGGCCTGCTGGGCGGAAAGGTGACCTATTTCGCCGGCCTGAACGCGGTGCTGTTCAACGACCTGGCGACCCGGAACTTCTCGCTGTATCGCTTGTAAGGACCGGGCCTGGCGCGTAGGCGAATCCCCGACGGATTCGCCATCCTGTGCATTTGTATTCGACCACTGACATGAAACCTGCCCATCAAGCAACCCTGATCGACAGCCCTGCAATGGTCACGCGACGCCGGGTCAGCGGCCTGCTGGCGCTCAGCGGGCTTGGCATGACCGCCTGTGGCGGCGGTGCCCAATCGGCCTCGGGCGACTCGGCCGCATCAGGCAGTCCGGCCGTGAGCCCGCTGACGCCGGCACCCTCACCCGTGACGACACCCTCGCCGACCCCGGCTCCTTCTCCTTCGCCCGCCCCCGCTCCGAGCCCCAGCCCGGCGCCGGCACCCGGCAATGCCGGTGCCTACAGCGCCTACAACCCGGCCGCCGGCGGCGCACTGCCCACCATCCGCATCACCGCCGAGACCGCAGGCACCTGGCCGTACAGCTGCACGCTGCTGCCCTTGCCAGGCCAACTGCCGGCCAACGCGACGTTCACGTCGCCGGACGACTTGAATCTCTCGTTGTCGGTGCTCAGCACGTGGCCCGATGGCTCGGCCGCCGTGGTCGTGGCGGCTGGCAAGGTCACGGTGGCGGCGGGCGAAACGAAGAGTCTGCGGATTCAAACCGCAACCGCCCAGAACGCCCAGCCCTTGGCCGCGGCCCGTATCGCGGCCCTGGTGACTGAAGTGTCGCTGGCCTTCGACACCATGGGCACCGCGCGCCTGTCGGACTTCAGCCAGCCCGAGCGCGTCTGGTGGGCGAATGCGCAGGTCATCTGCGCCCGCTATCGGGTCGCGATCCCGAACCATCCCACGCTGGAGGCCGTGGTCGACATCCACGCCTATGCCGGCAACTTCGCGTTCGTCGAGGTCGTTCTGGAAAACGGCAAGATGAACACCGCCGCGCCCGTGTCCACGCCGTGGGCCGCCTACGCAACGGGAACGGTCTCGATCAACGGACGCGCGCTGGTCACGGCCAGTTCAGCGGGTGCACCCGAGGGCAACCACAGCTCGTTCAGGGCCTGGTACGCGGCCGGCTGGATCGGAGGCGACCCGGCGCTGCGCGCATGGCAGGACGTCAATTCGCTGCAGCGCCACCCGCTGTTCTGGAAGATGGACGCCGCCAGCCCGGACCTGGGCAGCTATGCCGCGGACAGCTATGCCCCCTGGAGCACGGGCCGGCAGCGCCCGACGGGCATGGGCGCTGGCGGTGACCACCCCAGCATCGGGCCGTTGCCCATGTGGGAAGTCCAGTTCCTGCAGACCGGCGACACGCGCGCGGCCAAGGCGGTGGAGGCCAGCGCCCTGGCCGTGCTGGGCTTCAACGTCAATTACCGCGACACCGGCACGGGCCTCGTGCCCACCATCACGGAGCTGGCCGGGAAGTCCCAGCAAGGCGGCTGGCCCAGCCTGGGCAACGCGCAGGACAGGATGACCTGGGAGGTGGCGCACCACCCGGCTGCGGGCCTGACCGCCTTCGTCTGCAGGCCCTCTCCGGTCTACATCGAACTGGCCCAGAAGGTGGCGGTCTTCAACGCCACGTACACGACCTTCCAGGACGTGGGGCCGAATACGGCGACGGGCGTCTTCGGCCAGTACTACCAGATGCGCGGGCGCGCCTGGGGCCTGCGCAGCCTGGCGCACGCCACCTTCCTGACACCGGTCACCCTGCCCTGGCGGGCGGCCGGCCTGGCCTCGCTGGCCGCCAATGCCGCCTTCCTGGATGGCTGGCGCACCGACAGCCGCGCCAAGCTGAATTGCTTCTGGGACTATGCCTATGGCAACGGCACCCTGCAGGATGCGGACAGTGCCGCGGCCGGCTTCCAGAGCAAGGTCTGGCAGCACCACTATCTGACGACCGAACTGCACAGGGCCGCCGTCCTGAGGATACTGACCGGCTCCGCGCAAGCGACGCTGGAGACCCTCGCAGACTGGGCCGCCGGTCAGCCGGTGCGATGGATCAACGAGCAGGCGAACGGCGCGTGGCGCTACGTGCCGTACCACACCACCATCGGCCGCAGCGATACGGGCATCGACAGCCTGGACACCTGGGGTGCGCAGATGGCCTGGTCGATGACCGATGCGCCGGCGTCCGTGTCGGGCCCCTGGAGATCCGACTACAGCGGCAACACGCGCACCACCTACGCCAGCTTCGACAACACCGATTCGGTGGCGGGCGCGGGCTACCCGTCCTACCTGTGGGCGGCCCTGGTGGTTGCGGTCGAGCGCGGCGTGCCAGGGTCCCAGACCGCCTGGCTAACGGTGCAGGCCAACCTGAGCAACCTGTCCTCGTGGCTGGGCGGGTTTGCATCCGATCCGCGCTGGGGTTGCACGCCCCGCAACACCTGAACGACCCGTGGAGCCGGCCGGGCGGGCGGTTCATCAGGCGGTGGCAGGCGTTCCCAGATTGCGCACCAGGCGCAGGCCGAAGCGCCAGTGGCTGCGGTCCCATGGCGTGAAGCGCGGCAGGCGGAATCGGTCGGTCAAGGCACCAGCCGCGCCTGGCGCGGTGGTCACGGCGAACTTGAAACCGGCCTCCCGCACCAGCTCGGCGTGCTCGGGCAGGAAGTCGCGTCCGGGCTTGCCGTTGGGGTAGGCGAACAGTGTCACGGGGTCCTGGATCAGCGACTCGAGCACAGCCTTGCCGGACTCGATTTCCTGGCGTGCCTGGGCCCGGTCCAGGCGAGCCAGGATCGGGTGGTTGACAGTGTGGCCGCCGATCGTCATGCCCGCACGCCGCAGGGCAACCACCTGGGCCGAACGCATCATCAGATCGTCCGGGAGCCGCGCACGGGACGCGCGCGCCACGGCCTCGGCAAAGCCCACGCGGTCAGCCAGAGGCAGGTACTTGGCGACACCGATCAACTGATCGATGGCGGCACGCCGCGCCGCATCGGATGCCAGCGGCAGCGCCGACAGCTTCTTCGCCTCGGGGCCGCCGGAGCCTCCTTCGAGGCCGCCCGGATCCAGGCTGTCCAGCGGGCTGCGCCGGACGGCCTCGACCAGCGTGTCGTTCCACATGCGGCCCCCGTCGAGGAAACCTGTCGCCACGAAGAAGGTCGCGCACAGCCCGTGTCGGCGCAGGATGGGCAAGGCCACGTCGTGATTGTCGGCGTAGCCGTCATCGAAGGTGATGCAAAGGGCTCGGGCCGGCAGGCTGCCTTCGCACAGCCGCGCAGCAGCCTGATCCAGTGGCAGGACGCAAAAGCTGCGGGCCAGCCAGGCACAGAGCGCCTCGAAGCGCTGTGCATGCATCTCGTCCGGAAAGATCGGATCGGGCTGCGGCAGCACGCGATGGAAGATGAGGATGGACAGCCGGCCTCGAGGCCCGCCACGCGCCATCAGGCCCAGCAGGCTCTTCATCATCGCTTGGCCACCCTGGCATTGGCCGAAATGCTCAAGGCCTTGGCCGCCTCCCCCGAGGTCGAGCCGAAGGCCCCCGTCGTCTCGGTCTTCCAGCGTTCTTCCCGCAACCAGTACTTGCAAGCCAGCAACACCACCATGATGTTGTAGGGCAGGTCGAGATAGGTCAGGCTGAGAAACGCACCGCCCACCGCGTAGCCCACCATGGACACCTGGACCATGCCCGCCAGATCGCGCAGCCACATCGTCTCGGGGCGGGCCAGCGCCTGCCTGCGCATCTGGCTGGCATACCAGAAGCTCAGGGCGCCCATCGACAGGAACAGGGCCAGCCCGATCCAGCCCTGCTCCCCGAGGGCCTGGAAGTAGATGCTGTGGGCCGTCAGCACGAGGTTGGTGTCCTGCCCGTAGCGGGCATAGATGTCGGCCCGTTCGATGAGGAATCCGGCACCGGTGATGCGGTCGTTCGCAACCTTGTAGGCCAGCTCCCAGGCCGTGATGCGGCCCATGGCGCTGGCGTCCTGCTGGTAGGAGCCGATGGTCTGCATCCGCTCGTCCCAGCTCGCCGGCATGAAGGCCAGCAGGCTGATTGCCGCCGCAAGGATGACGAAGGCGCCCAAGACCTTCTGCTTGCTGCGCCACCACAGCACCAGGCCCATGGCCGAGATGGCCAGGAAGGCGCCGCGCGACTGCGTGGCCAGTGCGGCGGTGGATGACAGCAGCATGGCCACGAGCAGGCCCAACCGGACCCAGGGCCGCACCGAGACGATCCGCAGGTAGTTCATCA
Organism: uncultured beta proteobacterium; assembly: GCA_903822435.1. GTDB lineage: Bacteria > Pseudomonadota > Gammaproteobacteria > Burkholderiales > Burkholderiaceae_C > Rubrivivax. The sequence continues at coordinate 29,778 of CAIJPE010000378.1, forward strand.
GCGGGATGGTCATCACGATGGCCAGGCCCAGTTCGTTGTTGCCCTCGATGAAGGAGGATGCGGGCCCCCAGACCCGCGAGGTTCCGCCGGAAGCGATGGCGAAGATGCCCCCCTTGACCCCGTAAAAACCGATCGAGACCACGATGACCCAGATGAAGTATTCGATGTGCTTGCGCTCACGCAGAGCGGCGATGCAGACCAGGGTCATGACCTGGATCTTGAGGGTCACGACCAGGTCATTGCTGGACTGTTCGGGGTAGAAGGCGAACACCGTGGTAACGCACGTCCACAGCAGGAACAGGACCAGTGCGAACACAGCCGGGTCTGCCGGCAGCCTCACCTTGTGCCGGTTCCAGATGATCGACAACAGCGTGACGCCCGCGGTGGTGGCCGCAAACGGCAGGTTCACCGCAAAGCCGTAGGCCAGCCGGTGTGGATTCATCGTGCTGAGCCACGTCCACAGCAACGCACCCGACCAGGTGTTCTTGAAGGCCTGGACGATCGCCCAGGCAAAGAACCCCACCAGCGCGATGTCACGCATGGCCCGCTCCTTCTGCGCGCACGCCGATCCCGGCCCCTGTGCGAGCCATCGCGCTGAACAGGTCCACCTGCAGCTGGCTCGTCTGCGCCCAACCGAAGCCTTCGGCGTAGCGCCGCACCCGGCCGCGGTCTCGCGGCGCGGCCAGCAACTGCACCAGGCTGGCGGCCAGGCCTTCGCTGCTGCGCTGCTCCACCAGCAGGCCCACGTCGTCGCTGGCCACCACCTCGGGCGTTCCCCAGATGCGCGTGGCCACCACCGGGGTGCCGCAGGCCATGGCTTCCAGCAGCACGTTGGCCCAGCCTTCGCGGCTGCTGGCCAGGATCAGCACGTCGGCCGCGCTGTACCAGGTGGCCAGGGTGTCGTTGGGCAGCGCACCGGTCAGCGTGACGCGGGCCTGTACACCCAGTTCGGCCGCCAGGGCCTGCAGGCGCAGGCGCTCGGGGCCCTCGCCCACGATCAGCAGCCGGGCCTGCGGATGCCGCTTCAGCACCGCCGGCATGGCGCCGATGGCCAGGTGGTGCCCCTTGCGTTCGATCAGGTGGCCCACCGACAGCAGCACCGGGGCGTCCTGGATGCCCAGTTGCAGCCGCGCCGCCTCGGGCGGCACCGGGTGGAAGCGGTGCAGGTCCACGCCGTTTCGCATGACATGCAGCCGGCTGTCGGCAATGCCCCAGCCGCGCAGAACGTCCACCAGCGCGGCGCACACGCCGATGGAGGCATCGGCCCGGCCGGCGGCCCAGCGGATCATCCGCCGCGGCAGCGCGTGCTGGGGGATCAGGTTGAGGTCGGTGCCCCGCGCGGTGATGGCCAAGGGCTTGCGGAAATGCCGCGCCAGCAGGGCCGCGGCCACGCCGTCGGGGTAGTAGTAGTGGGCGTCGATGAGGTCGAAGTCGAAGCCCTCGTCGATCAGGCGCTGCAGCGCGGGCGCCGCCGCGACGGCCATGGCCAGAGGCGCCAGATTCATGCCGATCTTGGGCAGCAGCAGGTAGCGGGGGTGCTGCACATCCACGCCATGGCGCTGTTCGCGCGGCGGCGTGCGGGCCATCCGGGCGTACTCGCCGAAGCGCTCGCGGGTGGATGGGAACCAGGGCACCGGGGCCACCACGTGGGTCTCGACGGCGCCGGTGGACAGCAGTTCGCGCAGGCGCGTCTCGACGAAGATGCCGTGGATGGGCCGCGCCACGCTGGGGTACAGGGTGGAGAAGAGCACGGTCCGGATGGGGCGCGTCACGCTGCGGGCCCGCTCGACGCGCTCATGGCGCTTCCGCCCGGGCAACGGCTGCCGCTGCTCGCAAGGGCCGCCCGGCCTTCAGCGCCGCGCCCAATGCGGCCACGCGCTGCGCGTTGCTGCGCCAGGTCAAGCCCAGCTCACCGATGCTGGCGCGGGCACGGGCCGCCAGGCGCTGCCGCAGCGCCGCGTCTTCGCTCAACGTGCTCAGTGCGCGGGCGAAGGCGGCGCCGTCGGCCGCATCGAAAAGCCAGGCGTTGTCGCCGTGCGTCAGCACCTCTTCGATGTTGGGCATGCGCGGGGCGACGATGGCCTTGCCCAGCGCCAGGTACTCGAAGAGCTTCAGCGGCGAGGCATAGGGGGTCACGGCCGGCTGCAGCGCGATGTCGAAGGACGCGACGTAGCCCGGCACCTGCTCGCGCGGCACCACGCCCGTGAAGCGAACCCGCTCGGAGAGATTCAAGGCAGCGGCCTGGCGCTCCAGCTCGGCACGGGCCGGACCGTCGCCCACCACCAGCAGCCGCGCGTTGGCGGGCGCGGCCGGCGTGGCCATCCAGTGCAGCACGCGGTCGACGCCATGCCAGTCGCGCACGAAGCCGGTGAAGCCGAGCACCAACGCGCCGTCCCAGCCCAGTGCAGCCTTGGCCTGCGCCTGGGTGGGCGCCTGGGCAAAGTGGTGCTCGTTGATGCCGTTGGCAATGACCACCATGCGCTCGTCGGGCACGCCGTGGCCGCGCAGGTTGTCGGCCAGGACGCGGGTGACCGGCAGCACCACGTCGGCACCGCGCCAGACGGTGTTCTCGGCCCAGCGCGCCAGCCGGGGCAGGCCCAGGCCGCCGAAGCGCAGGCGCTCGTCGGTCAGCGGGGCATTGACCTCCAGCAGCATGGGCAGCTTCAGGCGCCGCTTGAGCATCACGCCGGCCATCAGGAAGAGGTTGCAGCGCTCATACAGCACGTCGGGCCTGAACTCGGCCGCGGCGCGGCTGAGCTGCCGGTAGGCCACCAGCGTGTAGCCCAGCTCGAGCAGTTCGTACACGGCCTTGGGCAGGCGTTCGCGCAGGCGCTGCACCCAGCCCACCTCGGCGCCCATGCCGTCGCCATCGGTGGTCTGCGGCGCCACCACGCGGACCTCATGGCCCAGTTCGCGCAGCGCCGTGATCATCTCGTCGATGTGGACGGCCTGGCCGTCCTTGGACGCCGTGCGGTGGTGGTAGAGGATCTTCAAGCGGGAGTCCGGCAAGGGGCGCGGGCGTTCAGCTCAGGCGGCGGCCTGGGTGGTGGCCTGGGGCACTTCACCCATGGTGCCGCGCAGGAAGGCATCGAACATCAGCAGCGTCCACAGCGGCGTGCTGTGGTCGCTGCGGCCGGACTCGTGCTGCTCCACCAGCTGCCGCACCACGGCCGGGTTGAACCAGCCGCTGTCGAGCATCGGGCCTTCCAGCAGCGAGCTGCGCATGCGCTGGCGCAGCGGCCCGCGGAACCAGCGCGCCAGCGGCACGGCGAAGCCCATCTTCGGGCGGTACAGCACGTCGTTGGGCAGGCTGGGCTCCAGCGCCTTCTTGAAGAAGGCCTTGCCATTGCTGCCCTTGAGCTTGAACGAACTCGGCAGCGTGGCCGCCCACTCCACCAGCGGGTGGTCCATCAGCGGCTCGCGCACCTCCAGCGAATGCGCCATGCTGGCCCGGTCGACCTTGGTGTTGATGTCGCCCACCAGGTAGGTCTGCAGGTCGATGTACTGGATCAGGGCCAGCGGGTCGTCGGTGCCGGCGTTCTCGGCGTGGCGCTTGAAGACCTCGATGGCGCTGTAGCCGCCCAGTTCGGCCCGCAGGCGCGGGCTGTAGAGCTGCTGGCGAAGCGGATCCCGCAACTGCGACATGCTGTGGAAGTAGGCCTGCACCGAGGTGCGGGCCATGCCTTCGAAGGTGGTCTTGGCGCGCAGCACCCGCGGAGCCCAGTCGGCCTTGGGGTACACGCGGCCGAGCATGCCGAACAGCGGACGGCGCACGCCTTCGGGCAATGCGGCGCGCATGCGCTCTTCCATCATGTGCAGCCGGTAGCGCCGGTAGCCGCCGAAGGTCTCGTCGCCGCCATCGCCCGACAGGGCCACGGTCACCCGCTTGCGGGCCAGCTGGCTCACGCGGTAGGTGGGGATGGCCGAGCTGTCGGCATAGGGCTCGTCGTACAGTCGGGCCAGCGTGTCCACCAGGCCGAAGTCGTCGCTGCGGACGGTCTCGACGAAGTGGTTGGTGCGGTAGCGGTCGGCCACCATCTTGGCGAATTCCGACTCGTTGTAGGCCGGGTCGTCGAAAGCGATGGAACAGGTGTTGACGGGCCCGGCCGACTGGCGCGCCATGGCGGCCACGACCGCGCTGGAGTCGACGCCGCCGGACAGGAAGGCCCCCAGCGGCACCTCGGCGATCATGCGCAGGCGCACCGATTCATCCAGCCTGCGGATCAGCTCTTCCTGGGCTTCCTCTTCGCCGATCTTGCTGTCCAGCGTGAACTTCACGTCCCAGTAGCGCTTCGGCTCGGGCAGGGCTTGGCCGCGGCGGATCACCAGGGTGTGCGCGGGGGGCAGCTTCCTGGCCTGCTTGAAGATGGTCCGCGGCTCGGGCACGTAGCCCAGGGCGAAGTACTCCTCGATGGCCAGCGGGTCGATCTCGCGGCGCAGGCCGCCCTGGCTGTCGCGGTAGGCCAGCAGCGACTTCAGCTCGGAGCCGAAGAGCAGCATGCCGTCGGGCAGCACCGCGTAGTACATCGGCTTGACCCCCAGGCGGTCGCGGCCCAGGAAGAAGGTCTGGCGGTTGCGGTCCCACAGGGCAAAGGCGAACATGCCGCGGAAGCGGTTCACGCAGGCCTCGCCCCAGGCCTCCCAGGCGTGCACGATGACCTCGGTGTCGCTGCGCGTCTTGAACACATGGCCCATCGCCTGCAACTCGGGGATGACTTCCTGGTAGTTGTAGATCTCGCCGTTGAAGACCACCACCACCGAGCCGTCCTCGTTGAAGAGGGGCTGCTGGCCGGTGGCCACGTCGATGATCGACAGCCGGCGGTGACCCAGGCCGACGCCGGGCTCGATGTGCAGGCTGCCTTCATCGGGGCCACGGTGCTGCTGCGACTCGTTCATGAGGTGCAGCACGGCATGGGTCACGGGCCGCGCGGAACGGGTGTCGAAGATGCCGGTGATGCCGCACATGGTGTCAGGTGTTCCTATCTGTGATTCTGGCGCCAGCCAGTTGGCGGTCGTAAAGGCCCTGGTAAGCCCCCACCATCGCCTGCATGCTGAACCGGCGTTCCACTTCGGCCCGCCCGGCCTGCCCCATGCGCGCCGCGGCCTGGGGGTCGCTGGCCATGTCGACCAGGGCCCGGGCCATGGCCTGCACGTCGGCCGAAGGCACGAGCATGCCCGTTCGGCCGGCCTGGACCAGTTCGGCGTTACCCCCCACCCGGGTGGCCACGATCGGCAAGCCCGTGGCCATCGCTTCGAGGATGGTATTGGAGATGCCTTCGCCCAACGAGGGCAGGACAAAACAATTCAGGCCCCGCATGACATCTGCCACGTCGCCGCGTTCGCCGGGCAGCCAGGCCAGGGCGCCGGCACCCGCCTCGTCCAGGATGGCCTGCGACGCGGCCCGCAAGGGGCCTTCGCCCACCATCACCAGGCGCAGCCGTTCGCGCAGCGCGGGCTGCAGTTCAAGGGCCCGCACGAAGGCCCGGGCCAGCAGGGTCTGGTCCTTGACGGCCGCCATCCGGCCGACCGTGCCCAGCAGCCAGTGGCCCGGGGCGGCAAAGGGGCAGCCGGCAATGGCCGTGGGCCCGTGGCCCGCCGGCGGCAGGAAGCGCTGCGCGTCCACGCCGTTGTAGATCTGCTCGATGCGGCGGTCGGCGATGCCCACCGGGCCTTGCAGATAGCCCTGCAGGTCGCGCGACAGGGCCACCCATCGCTGCACGAAAGGCGCGTACAGCCTGCGCAGGCGCTGGTGGTGACGGCTGCTGCCGTCCAGGTCGTCCACATCACGGCCGTGTTCGCCGTGGATGCGCACGGGCACCCGGGCGGCCCAGGCGGCCACCTGCATTTCAAGGGCCGCCAGGTTGCGCGTGTGCACCACGGCGGGCCGCCACTGGCGCAACAGCCGCCACAGCGGCGCGTAGACCTTGGCGCCATGGCCGGGCGGCTTGTGCAGCGCCACGCACTCGACGGAAGGGTCTTTCAGGCGCAGGCGGAAGTCGGTGACCTCGGTCAGCGCCACGATGCGGTGGCGGTAGGCACCCCGGGGCATGTGGTTGATCAGATTGACCACGCCGTTTTCCAGGCCGCCGGTGTCGAACCGGTACAGCACGTGCACCACCAGCGGTGGCTCGGCCAGGGCCTCGGCGCCAGGGGTGCCGACCGGCTTCATGGCGACCGGGGCGTGAGCGACAGCGGCCGCTCGATCGCCAGAAACAGGGCGGTCGTGGGGACGAGCGTCAGCGCGAACATCACCGGCAGCCATCCCCAGAACACCAGCGCGTCACGGCCCGCAGACGTGGGCAGGACGATCGCCAGCGCCATGAAGGCCGCCTTCAGGGCCAATCCATGCAGCAGGTAGTACGAATAGCTCATGTTCCCCAACCAACGCAATGGCAGCCATGCGAACAGTCCCGGCAAGGGCAAGGAAGCCTTGCGGAAGCAACCCTGGCACAGCAGGAAGAAGGCGCAGGACAGGATGGCGACCTTGGCCGCGGAACCGGGCGGCCCGGGTATCGGCAGCAGCATTGCCAGCATCCCCAGGACCAGCGCCAACAAGCCGATGGCGCCGGACCTCGCGTCGGAAATCGCATTCAGGGCCCCACTCTGCTGCGCCTCGTACAGCAGGATGCCGGCAACGAACATGAGCAACCGCACGGGGCCGCCCACTGTGGCGGCCAGCAACAGGCCAGCCACCGCGACGACACCGAAGAAGCAGACCCGCCAGCGAACGCGGCGCTGGGTCAGGCGCAAGACCACGACCAGCAACGGGATTGCGAGGTAGTAGCACATCTCGTAGCTCAGGGACCATGCCACGGTGATGAGCGGCTCGATGGGAAAGAGGCCGGGCAACAGCAGGAAGTTGGCCGCCAGGTAGCCCAGGGCGGGGCCGGCGGCGGCAGGGAGCTTGCCTTGGCCAGGCATCAGGAACGAGAGGGCCACGTAAGCCAGGAACACGACGGTGAACGCGGGGTAGATGCGCCGGATGCGCCGAGCCATGAACGCGGGGAAGGGCTGCGGGCGGGCCATCAGCGAGCCGTAGATCAGGTAGCCGCTCAACACGAAGAACAGATCGACCCCGGTGTTTCCGATGGCATGCAGGGCCTGCGAAAACTGGCGCAGGGAAGCCGTCGAGATCCACGGCTGCACCTGGGTCGTGTAATGGACGATGAAGACCAGGAACACGGCAAACCCGCGCAGGCCCTCCATCGGGCGCACGTTGTGGGCGCCGCCCCCCCGAGACAGCTCGAACTGGCGCCGGAAGTACGCGCTCACCGTGTGCGGGGCACCCGCGCCGAGGTCAGGCACCGAAGCACCCCGATGCATCGACCGATCGCCTTTCAGAGCCGCCAGACTCGGTAGCCGGCCGCCTGCAACGCGCCTTGGTCGAACGCCGCCTTCACGTCGATGAAGGCCCCGCCAGGCACCAGCTTGGCACCGAACTCGGCCACGGACAGCGCCCCGTACTCGCGGTGCGCCACGGCTGCCACGATGGCGTCGGCTTGCGGCAGCTGGCCCCAGGGCGTGAGCGCCACGCCGTACTCGTGCACGGCCTCTTCGGAGGTGGCCTGCGGGTCGGTGACGTGCACCTCCACGCCATAGCTCTTGAGCTCCTTGATGATGTCGATGACCTTGCTGTTGCGCAGGTCGCCGCAGTTTTCCTTGAAGGTCAGGCCCAGCACGTTGACCTTGGCCCCTCGCACCACGCTGCCGGCGGCGATCATGTGCTTGATGGTCTGCTCGGCGATGTACTTGCCCATGCCGTCGTTGATGCGCCGGCCGGCCAGGATCACCTGCGTGTGGTAGCCCAGCATGTCGGCCTTGTGCGTCAGGTAGTACGGGTCCACGCCGATGCAGTGGCCGCCCACCAGGCCCGGCTTGAATTTCAGGAAGTTCCACTTCGTGCCGGCGGCCTCCAGCACCTCGCTGGTGTCGATGCCCATCTTGTCGAAGAGGATGGCCAGTTCGTTCATCAGGGCGATGTTCAGGTCGCGCTGGGTGTTCTCGATCACCTTGGCGGCTTCGGCGGCCTTGATCGAACTGGCGCGGTGCACGCCGGGGATCACGATCTTCTCGTACAGGCGGGCTACGGCTTCCAGGGTCTCGGGCGTGTCGCCGCTGACGATCTTCAGGATCTTGGTCAGCGTGTGCTCCTTGTCGCCCGGGTTGATGCGCTCGGGGCTGTAGCCGATGTGGAAATCCTGCTTCCACTTCAGGCCCGATTCGCGCTCGAGCACCGGCACGCACACCTCTTCGGTGGCGCCGGGGTACACCGTGGATTCATAGACCACGATGACGCCCTTCTTCATGTGGCGCCCGGCGCTGGTGGAAGCGCCCACCAGCGGGCGGAAGTCGGGGATGTGGGCGTCGTCCACCGGCGTGGGTACCGCCACGATGATCATGTCGGCCTCGGCCAGCAGGGCCGGGTCGTCGGTGTAGATCGCGTGGGTGGCGGCCTGCACCTCGGCGTCGCTGAGCTCGCGCGAAGGGTCGGTGCCGCGCTGGCAGGCCTGCACCTTGTGGCTCGCGATGTCGAAGCCGATGGTGCGCATGTGCTTGCCGAATTCCACGACCAGGGGCAGGCCGACGTAGCCCAGCCCGATGACAGCCAGCGTGTTCATGATGGAGTTTCCTGCGCTTGCAATGCGGTGGGGTGAAAGGGCAAAGGGGTCGGGCCGGCCTTCAAGGGGCACCTCGGGCGGCTTCCAGTCGTGCCGTCAACGCGGCCAGGTTCGGGCCGAGGAAGCGCGCCAGCGTGCCGTCGGCCTGGTCGGCGCGGCCTTCGGGCAAGGGTGTGGTGATGAAGATCACGGCGCCGTCGTCGCCACGGCCCAGCAGGCGGTTGACCGCCAGCTGCATGCGGGCGCGCACGTCGCTGGTCATGTAGCGGCCGCCGATCCAGTACACCTGCCAGGCCCGCAGGCGCTGCGGTTGCGACGAACCGGCGGCCGGCGGACCGCGCAAGTCGGCGGTGCGCACGGCCAGGCCGGCACCGGCCGGGACCTCGAGCGCGCCGCTGCTGACCTGCGACCAGACGGCCTCGGGCGTCAGGTCGGTCATGGTGTTGGTGGAGCTCACCAGCTTGCGGTCGTAGCCCTGGTTGCGGTAGTAGCCCACCCACACCGAGACCGCCGAGCTGCCCGACGCCCAGGTGCCCGTGGCCTCGGTGCTCGCGTTCTTGAACGCCGGCGTCCAGTCCGACAGGGGCGAACTGGCCGGCACCCATCCGCCTTCCCACGCTGCGGGGAAGGCGAACACCGGTGTGGCGCGGTCCGAGCCGTGGTCCAGCCGCCAGAAACCGAACTGGGTGGCCCCCAGCACGGCGATCACCGCGGCAGTGACGCCCCACGCAGCGCCCCCCGCGGCGCCGCTGCCGGGCCCCGCGCCGCTGCCCGCGGCCGGCACGGGCTCGGGCGACTGACCGAACCGCGCGCCGACGGTGAACATCACGCCGATGACCAGCCCGAAGAAGACCCAGCCGTAGATGATGTGGTCGACGCCCGCCGCGAGCTTGTTGCCCGAGAGGTGGCCGAGCATGACGATGAGGTAGGCACGCACCCAGTTGGCCACGATGGGCACGAGCAGCGAGACCGCGATGAACAGCGCACGGCGGTCGGGCGTGCGGAAGTTCAGGTAGGCGAACAAGGTCCCCACCATGAACGAGGCAATGAGATATCGCACCCCGCTGCAGGCCTCCACCACCGACCAGTTGCCCGAGGGAATGACGAACTGCAGGCCCTCGCGGTAGACCGGCACGCCGGTGAACTGCAAGGCGCTGACCGTGAAATCGGCGGTCCACGTCATCATGTACGGGACCATGAACTCGCCGAAAGGCACGGCGAAGAACAGGAACATCAGGGGGAACAGCAGGGCCATCGTCACGGCCCAGCCGAAGACCGCCGGCACCGACAGCACCAGCAGCGCCACCAGCGCGAACTGCGTGGCCGTATTGACACCCACCAGTTCGCCCAGCAGCCACAGCAGGCAGGTGGCGGCGATCGGCAGCAGCATCCACGGCACCGGCCGCGGCGTGAGCGTGGCCAGCGTCTCGCGGCGGCGCCACACCATCCACAGCACGATCGGCACCACCAGGAAGGCGTGGGCAAAGGTCTCCGAGCGGATCCAGATGGCCACCATGGCTGCGGCCGTGTCGCGGAACAGCAGCAGCAGGGCCGCGATGAGCAGCAGCCCGGGCGCGAGGGTCCGGACGGTGGCGGTGGCGGAGATCGAGGCGGGCGCTGGGCTCATGTGAACAGAAGATCGGCTGCCGGTGGCTTGGCCTGAGGGCCAAGGTGGCGATCCAGGGGGCGCAACTGGGCCTCCCATCCATAGGCCTGCAGCACGCGCTCGCGCCCGGCCCGCCCCAGCGCAGCTGCGACCTGCGGGGCCCTCAGCAGCGCGTCGATCTCACGCACGTAGTCGTCGGGCTCGGCCGCGGCGATCAGGTGTGCGCCGGCCTGGGCGTCGATGGCTTCCACGCACACCGCCGCTGCCACCACGGGGCGGGCCATCGCCATGGCTTCCAGCACCTTGTTCTGGATGCCACGGGCCAGCCGCAGCGGGGCTACGACCACGGCCGCGTGCTGCAGGTACGGCCGCACGTCGGGCACGGTGCCGCTCACGCGGATGCTGTCGCCGGCCAGTTCGCGCACCGCCGGCGCCGGGCTGCGGCCGACGATGTGCAGGCGGACGGCCGGCCACGCGCGGCGCAAGGCGGGCAGCATCTCGCGCGCGAACCAGCACACGGCGTCCACGTTGGGCCAGTAGTCCATGGCGCCCGTGAAGACCAGCGGGATCTCGCCAGGCTCGAAGGGGGACGCCAGCCCGGGCTGCGGCCGGAAGTAGTCGGCGTCCACGCCGTTGCACAGCGCATCCACGCGGCCGGACGACTCGGGCGCCAAGGCGCGGAACATGGCGGCTTCCTTCTCGGTGGCAAAGAAGCTGCGCGCGGCGCGCCCGGCCACCTCGCGCTCGTAGGCCAGCAAGGTGCGCCCCTCGCGCCGGTACAGCCACGACAGGGGCCACCGCCGGGCCGCGGCGTAATCCGTCCACTTGGCCGAATCCACGTCGACGAAGTCCACCAGCAGCCGGCCCTGGAACGCCGTGGCGTACTGCGCCATGGACGACGAGAACACCAGCACGCAATCCACCGAGCGGCTGTGCACCAGCTCATCGGCCCATCCGGCCAGCGCGGCGTCGCGGTAGTAGCTCAGGGTCAGCGGCTCCTGACGCAGCAAGCCCACGAGGCTGCCCAACCGGGCACCGAGCGGGTTCAGGCGGCTGGCATGCACCTCGGCGCACAGGGCCTGCACCGCACCCAGGTGCTGCTCGTCGTCGGGGTCGTCGATGAAGGTGCCCAGGTAGATGCGATGCTGCGCCGCCAGGTGCCGCAGCAGGTGGTACGAGCGCACCTTGTCACCCTTGTTGGGGGGATAGGGCAGCCGGTGGGTGAGGAACAGCAGGTTGGCCATCGGGCGGCGTCAGGCGGCGGCGGGCCGCATGTCCCCTTTCAACCCAGGCTGCGGACCACGAACGGCCCGAGCCAGTTGGCCACGCCGATCGGCAGGCGGCGCCAGGTCTCGATCATCAGCTTGTACTTGGCGTTGGACGGGTTGTTCTGGGGCACGGCGTCGCGCTTGTACAGGCAGTACTCGTAGTGCAGCGGCAGCGGCTCGAAGCCCCAGTTCTTCTTGAAGGCGTAGGGCCCGGTGCCCTGCTTGCTGCGGCCGTAGTCGAAGAGCTTGAAGCCCCGCGCACACGAGCGGCGCATCACCTCCCAATACTTGAAGTCGTTGGCGGCCAGGTCGCGCGCGGCCACGGCGTCGCCGGCGTAGTAGGGCATCACCTCGTCGCGGAAGTGGAAGCTCAGCACGCTGGACAGCACCTGCCCGTCGGGCCCGGTCACCGTCAGCACCTCGCAGTTGGGCCCGAAATGGCGCTGCAGCGCTTCGAAGTAGCGGCGCGACAGGGCTGGCGTGCCGTGACGGTGCACGTTGTCGGCGTAGAGGTGGAAGAAGCGGTCGACGGTGGGGTCGATCTCGCTCTTCAGGCCGTTCTTGATGCCCTTGCGGACCATCGCCCGCTGTTTGCGCGGGATGGCCAGCATGTTGGCTTCTTCGTCGGCCAGGATCTCCTTGCGGAAAGTCACGTACAGGTCCTGGGACGGCCAGCCTTCGTGGTGGCGGGTCATCTGGCGCAGCTCCAGGTGGTCGACCCCCAGTTGCCGGGCCAGGCGCTGGGCCTCCTGCTCCAGGGCCTGGGCGCTGGCTTCGTCCGTGGCGGCCACGCCGCCGTACACGGCAAAGGGCAGGCTCGTCAGCGCATTGCCGAAGAGCATGCTCTTGACGTGCGCCAGCGGCAGCACGCCGGTGATCCTGCCGCCTTCATGGGCGTACAAGTAGTAGGTGTCATGGCGGAAGACCTCGCGCATCAAGGTCTGCCAGGCCGCGCGGTGGCAGAAGGTGGCGGTGGGGCAGGCCATCACGAAAGCGTCCCACAGCGCACTTGCGCTGACGTCCCCCGGAGCCAGACGCTCGATCGTCGGCACGGCGGGGCTCAGGCCGGCGTGCCGGTATCCGGCAGGAAGATGCGGTCCATGCGGCCCCAGGAGAAGTCGCGCAGCAGGCTCTGCAGGCGGTTTTCGGTGCGGCCGATGTTCACGTAGTGTCGGAAGCGGGTCTTCGCATCGATGCCGGCGATGCGCGGCTGGCCGACGTCGATCTCCCAGGGGTGGAAGTAGAAGATCGCGGGTTCGCGGTCTTCGCGGTTGACCTTGCGCAGCATCCAGCGCGACAGCCCGTACGGCAGCAACCTGAAGTAGCCGCCGCCGCTGGACGGCAGGTTGCGGTTCATCATGCGCAAGGTGGTGACGGGGATCTCGAGAAGGCCGGCGCCCACCCGGTAGGCAAAGCGCGGCGAATCGGGCATGCCGTAATGGTCGTGCTTGATGGGGTAGATGCTGCTGCTGTAGCGGTAACCGGCGCGGGCCAGGCTGTCGAAGGCCCACAGGTTGGCCGTGCCGATGGAAAAGCTCGGTGCGCGGTAACCCAGCACGGGCTTGCCGGAGAGGTCTTCCAGCAGCTGCTTGGCCCGGGTGATGTCCTGGCTGAAAGCCTCGGGGCTGAGTTCGCTGGCCCGCTGGTGGCCATAGCCGTGGCTGGCCAGTTCGTGGCCGTCTTCGACGATGCGCCGCACGAGCTGCGGGTAGCGTTCGGCCACCCAGCCCAGGGTGAAGAAGGTGGCGTGCGTCTGGCGTTCGGCCAGCAGCTCGAGGATGCGGCCGACGTTGCGCTCGACGCGGCACTCGCGGCTGTCCCAGTCCTCGCGCCGGATGTAGGGGGCGAAGGCCGAGACCTGGAAGTAGTCCTCCACGTCCACCGTCATGGCGTTGACGATGGCCGGTGCACGGCATGCCGCCACGGGCTCACCCGGACGGGACGGGCCGGCCGTGGGGGCGCCGTCGAGCACGACGCGGGCGTTCACTGGCCGCCCCCTTCCGGCTTGCGGACCGCCGCCACCAGCTTCTGCAGCATGGCCAGGGTCTGCGTGTTGATGCGCTCCAGCCGGTGCAGGCTCTGCTCCAGCCGCTGCAGTTGGTCGGCGCGCTGGTCTGCCGAGAGGGTGGTGAGCTGGCGCGTCATGGCATCGGCCTCGCCATGGTCCAGGGCCACGTGCTGCAGGTCGACGTCGATGTCCACGTCCATCGCCGCACCGGCCAGGCCCCCGGGCATGGAGGGGTCGGCGCGGCCGGCCACCTGGGCTGCAGGCGTCCGCGAAGGCACTTCGTTTTCCTGCTGGAACTCGCGCACGACCTCGGCCACGTCCTCGGCGCTCAGGTTGACGCGGCCGCCCAGGAAGCCGGCCAGCAGAAGCCGGTCGCACACCGCATTGATGCGGCGCGGGATGCCGGCCGAGGCCTTGTAGATGGCCTCGAAGGTGCCGGGGCCGAAGGTGGGCTTGCCCTTGGAGCCGGCGCACTTCAGGCGGTGTTCGATGTAGCCGCGGGTCTCGTCGGGGTCCAGCGGGCCGATGTGGCAGGTGGCCGCCACGCGCTGGCGGAACTGCTCCATCTCGGGCTGCTGCAGGATTTCGCGGAACTCGGGCTGTCCGACCAGGAAGCTCTGCAGCAGGGCCTGGTTGCCGAACTGGAAATTGCTGAGCATGCGCAACTCCTCCACCGCGCGCGGCGTGAGGTTCTGCGCCTCGTCGACGATCAGCAGGCAGCGCTTGCCCTTGCTGGTCTGGCTGATGAGGAAGGCCTCCAGCGTGATCAGCAGCTCGGACTTCGGCACGTCCTTCACGCGAAAGCCGAAGGCCGCACCCACCATGCGCAAGGTGTCCTCGGCCCCGAGCTGTGTCGTCACCAGGTGGCCGGTGATGACGTTGCTGCCGTTCAAGCCCTCGATCAGCGAGCGCAGCACCATCGTCTTGCCGGCACCGATCTCGCCGGTGATGACGATGAAGCCCTCGTTGCGGGAGACGCCATATTCCAGGTAGGCCTTGGCCCGCCGGTGCTGCTTGCTGGCGAAATAGAAGATCGGGTCGGGATTGAGCTGGAACGGCTTGCTCGTCAACCCGTAGAAGGCTTCGTACATGGGTCAGAAGCGCACGCCGAGGGACGCGCTGATGGACTGCTCGTGATAAGGATTCGCGGCGCCCGACTGCACGGTGTAGCGGGCCGCCAGCGAGCCGTTGACACGGCGGCTGATCTGCTGGGTGAAGTTCAAGGTGGCCGAGCGAAGGTCGGAGCCCGGCAGGGTGTCGGTGGACAGGGTCCTGAGGTCCGAACCGCTGACGGTGGCCGTGGTCGTGGGCGTCAGGCGCTGCGTGACCGTCACCGAGTACCCGCGCTGGCGGTAGTTGCCATCGCCATTGCCCACGCCGGTGGCCAGCGTGTCGATCACGCTGCTGGTGGTGGCGAAGGCCAGCACCGAGAACGTGGTGCGCAAGCCCGTGTAGGTCCAGCCCAGGTCCTGGCGGTTGATCACGGTCGAGGCCGAGTTGACGGCCCCCGCGCCGATCAGCGCGATCTGGGTGGGGTCGATCCCGGCCGCGCGCAACTGGTCGCGCACGACCTGGTCGCGCTGGACGGGGTCGGGCACGCTGGAAAGATAGCGCAGATCCAGCAGCTGGTAGAACGTGATGACCTGGTTGCTGCCCGCGCCGTTCGTGGCCGGGTTGGCCACGTCGCGCGAACTCGAGAAGCGGAAGGACGATCGCGCGAAGCGGTGCTCGACCAGCACATGGTGCGAGTCCCCGTAGTAGCGGTGGTCGGTGCCCAGGTCCACCGTCGTGCGGACGGTCGGTGTCCACACGGCCTGGGCGCCCCAGTTGCCGTAAGTGCGGCGATCGAGGTCGAGGACGTTGTTGGACTCCTGGCCGCCCCGCACCGTGAGCGTCAGTTCAGGATCGGGGCGTCCGATGAGGCTGGCCAGGACCTGGTCGCTGGTCGTGGAGCGCCCGACGCGGTAGCCCGTGCGCTGGCGGGTGGCGGCCAGGCTCCAGCCGAGGTAGCCCCGCGTGGCCGAACCGAGCGTGAGCGAACCCCCGCTGCCGGTGGAATCACCGAGGGACGAGTTGCTCGTGTTGTTGACCGAGCCGTTCAGGCGGGCCTCGTAACTCACGAGCCCACCGAACGAACCGCGCAGGTACGGCGAGAGCGACACGCTCGCGACCTCGGTGCGGTTGGCGTTCTGATCCAGCCCGTTGTAGGACTGCTGCCCGTAGGCCGACAAGTTCTGCTGCGTGATCGAGGCGGCCGCATCGACGAAGGCCCAGTTGGGCACGGCTTCGGCCGTGAAGGCGGCGTTCAGGTAGTTCTGCAGCGCGGAGCCCTGGCTCTGGGCCCGGTCGCTGTGCTGGATGGCGTCCAGCGAATAGTTGAGCGACCCGCGCACGCGGCCCGACCGGCTGGTCACCTGCACGCCCGGGCGCAGGTCCAGCACGACGTCGGACAAGGCGCTGCCGCCGTCCGGCGAGGTATGCAGGTAGCTGAGCGTGGAATCGAAGGTGGCGGTCACGGCCAGCGATCGGGCTGGCGCATCCTGGGCGTGCGCCGGCAGCGTCGCTGCGAGGGCCAGCAGGCCCATCGCCGACGCGCGGTGCGCGCTCCGTCGGCAGGGCTGCAAGTCGGGCCGGTCTCGCAAGCGCGCGCGGGGCAGTGTCTCGGTCACGGAGCGCTCAAGGGGCGGATGTGCGATCGACCGGTGGCGCCGCGGCGGGATTCGCGCCCTGAGACGGGTCGGCACCGTAGCCATACCCGTAGCCGTAACCGTAGCCATATCCGTAGCTCTCGCCATAGGCGCCGCCGGCATTGCTGCGGGTCTTGTTCAGCACCATCAGTTTCAGCGGGCAGGCTTCGATGGCGTTGAGCGCTTGCCGCACGGTGCTTTGCAGCGTCCGGTCGGCGTGCACCACCACCACGATCTGGCCCATGTGCGTGGCCAGCACGCGCGCCTCGGTGGTCAGCAGCAGGGGAGGCGAATCGAAGATGATGATGCGGTCGGGGTACCGCGTGGCCATGTCGTCCAGCAGTTGCGACATCGCATCGCTGGCCAGCAGTTCGGTGGCTCGGGCATGGGGCGAGCCGCTGGGCAGGATCGTCAGCTTGTCGACGTTGGTGCGCAGCAGCACGCTGGCCATGTCGGTCTTGCCGCCGAGCAGGTCGAGCAGCCCCGGGCCCGGCGGCAGACCGAGCATGCGCAGGACGGAAGGCCGGGCCACGTCGGCATCGACCAGCATCACGGTGTGGTCGAGCTCGGCCGCGATGCTCATCGCCAGGTTGATGGACGTGAAGCTCTTGCCTTCACCAGGCAGCGCGCTGGTGACCATGATGAGGTTGCCATGCGCCACCGTGGCTGCGCCGCGGCCCATGGCGTTGGCGATCAGCGGCCGCTTGATCACGCGGTACTGGTCGGCCAGGTGCGACCGCGGCGAGATCGGCGTGACGATGCCGGCCGCGCTGACGGTGTTGAGGTCGATCTCCACACGCCGCGACTGCGGCAGCAAACTGTCGGGCGGCTCCTGCGGGTCGGCACGGCCGTGGGGGGCGCCACCACGGGCCGGCGTGCTTGACGCCTCGGCCTGCAGCCGTGCCGCCGATACCGCTGCAGCCGTGGACGCGGCACCGCTGTCCGGTGGCGCGCCGGCGGGCGACTCGATCTCGGGAATCGTGATGCCGGCCTGGCGCAGTTGCTCCAGGCGTTCGGCGGCTTGTTCGATGAGGCTGCTCATGCGGTCAACCCCCGAAGCGTGACATCAAGGTCATCGTGATCAATCCGGCTACGAACAATCCCAC
This sequence comes from uncultured beta proteobacterium, assembly GCA_903822435.1. Lineage (GTDB taxonomy): Bacteria > Pseudomonadota > Gammaproteobacteria > Burkholderiales > Burkholderiaceae_C > Rubrivivax. The sequence continues at coordinate 47,071 of CAIJPE010000378.1, forward strand.
CAGGCCGCCCGAGGCCGCGATGAAGCGGAACAGGCCGGCGCGTTCACGCCTGCGGTCCATGTCGGTGGTGAGCATGGTGACGACACCCAGCAGGGGCAGACCCGTGCGCAGGCGAAGCTCATCGGCGTCGCCGAAGGTGGGGCGCAGCTGGCTGGCGGCAAAGGCCACGAGCAGGCCCAGGCCGAGGGCCGCCACGAGCACCAGTGGCAACAGCAGCGGGCGGTTCGGCGACACGGGCTTGTTGCCGGCGCGCGGCGGGTCGATGAGGCGGAAATCCGCCACGCCCGAGGCAACGTCCAGTTCACCGGACATGACTGCCGATTGGCGCCGCGCCACCAGGCTTTCGTAGTTGGCCTTGGTGATGCCGTAGTCGCGGTTGAGCTGGGCCATCTCGGCTTCCACCTGGGGCGCGGTCTTCAGCGATTCGCGCACCTGGGCATAGCGCGAGGCGTATTCCTCGACCCGAGCCTGGATGGCGGCGATCTGCACCTCGCTGGAGGCCAGCGTGCGGCTGAGCTCCTGGACCGCCAGGTTGTCGGTGGGCGAAGCCGCACCCACCGGCAACGCCGCAGCGCGCTTCTGCCCTTCGGTGATTTCCTTGCGGCGCTGCTCTTCCAGGTCGGCGATGAGCCGGCGCGTGTTGATCACGTCGGGGTGCTTGTCGGTGTAGCGCTGCAACAGGCCGTCCAGCGCGCGCTTTTGGGCGTCGATGCGGCTGTCGATTTCTGGCGTGGCAATGGTCACGGCCTGGCCGGCTTCGCCCTTGCCCGACAGCAGGTTCGGCAGCGCCGTGCTGGCAGGCGCCTGGCCCCGGGCTTCGGCAAGCTGGCGCTTGGCCACATCGCGCGACCTCTCGGCCTCGCGCAGTTGCAACCGGGCGGCCTCGAGCTGGCCCGATATTTCTGCCATGCGCGTGCCGGCGTCCTTGCCATCGCCCGAACGCTCCATGTTGCGCAGCTTGTATTCCTTCAGCCGCGCCTCGGCCTCTTCCAGCTTGGTCTGGAAGCTCTTGATCTGCTCGGCGAGGAAGGTCTTGGCCGAGTCCGTGTCCTTGCGGCTGGCGCCCAGGCCCGAATCGATGAAGATCGAGACGATCGCGGAAATGACCCGCTTGGCGCGGTCGGGTTCGACGTCGCGGTAGCTCATGGAGTAGAGGTTCACCCCGCCGGCTGCCCTGATCTCGATCCCCTTCATCAGCTTGTCGACGAGCACCTCCTGGTCGCCCTTGGACTCGGTCTTCAGGTCCAGATCGGCCATCCGGATCAGCTTCTCGATGTTCGGCCGGCTGATCAGCGTGCGGCTGAGGATGCCGATCTGCTGGTCGACGTTGGGCTGCACCGCCAGGCCGCTCATCAGGGGCTTGAGGATGGAATCGGTATCCACCCAGATCCGGGCGCTGGCCTCGTACTGGTTGGGAATGCGCCAGACCACGACGACGCCGATGATCGCCACGATCCAGGCCGCGGCCAGGCCAGGCCAGCGGAACTTCCACATTCCGCGGGCCGTGGCGAGCAACTGTTGAACGAGTTCTTGCATGCGATTGGGGTCGGTCAGGGCTGCAGGGATGCGCCCCGCTCAGGCTGACCCTGCCGGCAGGGGGCGTTGCCGGTCAGGGAGAGGGTCCTCAGAACAAGCTCTGGGGAATGATCAGGATGTCGCCCGGGCGCATTTCGACGTTCGCCGACACATCGCCACGCCGGATCAGGTCTTTCAGGCGCACGGAGTACTGCTTGTTGCTCTCGGAGCCGCGCAGGATGGAAGCGCGGTTGCCGTCGGCGAAATCGGTCAGGCCGCCCACGGCGATCATCACGTCGAGCAGCGTCATCTTCTGCTTGTAGGGCAGGAACTGGGGCCGGGCGGCTTCACCCACGACGCGGATCTGTTCGCTGTACGGGCCCACGAAACCGGTGACGATGACCGTGACGATGGGGTCGCGCACGAAGGTGGCCAGCTTCTTCTCGATGTCGCGCGCCAATTGGGGCGAGGTCTTGCCCTGGGCCACCAGTTCATCGACCAGCGGCGTGGAAACCTTGCCATCGGGCCGCACCGGCACCGAAGTCGACAGTTCGGGGTTGCGCCACACCGAGATCTGCAGGTTGTCGCCAGCGCCGATCACGTAGCTGTAGTCATTGACGGCCGCTGCCGGCGGTGCCGGCTGGTAAGCCGGGCTAGACAGGCTGGAGCACGCGCCCAACATCCCCAGGGCCAATGCCGCCAGGCCTGCCTTCGCTGCGGTCCACGGACGGGTAGATAGATGTTTCAAGGCAATGCTCCTGTCATGCGTGGCCGCTTGATGCTTGCGCGCCTGTCTGTCTGGGGTGGCCGCCGCCGCGGGAGGCGGGTGCGCGTTCACAGCCCATGGACGCGGGCCCTGAGCGCGACCGCGATGATGTCACACCGTTTCGCGCCGACAGCCCCGCGGTCTAGGGACTGCCACAGGTGATCCGCCCATTTTTCACGTTCGCCGGAGCACGGTCCACATGGGAGGCGCGAAGGGTGCCGTTGCAGCCCTCGCGCGGGCCTGGCCGGCCAGGGCCACTGGCCCGTCCGGCGAGCGTCGGAAACCTTTACAGCCCCTTTCGGACCGGGCTTGTGCGCGGACCCACGGGCCCGCGATCAAATCCCCTATTCAAGGGGTGTCGAATGCATCATTAGCATCATCAATGGAATCAATCAATCCGGAACATTTGTTTTTAACGCTTTTTAAGAAGGCAAATCCCAGGAAAATGGACTGCAGCGCCTCGAACGGCCTTCAGTTCCGTCCCGGGTGCCCAAGGCGGGCACGTGCTTTGCTCACTGCTTGGTGGAGCCACTAACCGGTGGCGTGCCAACACAGTCAGCCGTCCCCCTCCCTGGAGATTCAACATGCGTTTCGCTCCCATGGCCATCGCCGCCAGCGCGCTCTTCGCCGCTGCCGCCCACGCCGATGTCATCCTGATCGATGACTTCAACCAGCCCGGCATCACGACCATCACCGACACCACCGTCGGCGGTGCCCTGGTGACCACCGGCGCCCAGACCCTGATCACCCCCAACCTCGCCAACAGCCGCGAAGTGCAGGTCGACCTGGCCCTGCAGAACCTGCCCGGTGGCATCACCGCCAACGTCGGCGGCGGCGCCAACGGCGTGCTGAACGTGTCGGTTGCCACCGGCGACAACGGCACCGCCCGCGTCATCTGGACCCTCCCGGCCACCCCGATCGGCAACCCCGCTTCGTACTCGTTCGCCGTGGTCGCTTCGGCCCTGGGTTCGCTGTCGAACACCGCCGTGAACAACCAGGTCGCTTTCGCCTTCACCGGCCCCGGCGGCAATTTCAGCATCCCGAACCTGGGCATTGGCGCCTTCGCCTTCGCCCTGCCCGCCACGGTGGTGAACTTCAACCTGGCAGCCTCCCAAGCGCTGGCCCTGTCGGGTGGCGGCACGCTGACCATGACCCTCACCGGCGGCCAGGGCTGGAACCTGACCCTGGACCAGTTCGCCATCACCGTGCCCGAGCCCACCTCGCTGGCCCTGGTCGGCTTGGCCCTGGTTGGCGCGGGCTTCGCCTCGCGTCGCCGCAGCGCCTGATTGTCGATGCTGCTCCCTGGCTGATCGCCGGGGCGTTCTAGAAATCGCCCCGGACCTTCGGGGCGATTTCGTTTCCGGCGGTCCGGCATGTGGAACCCAGGCAATCGCAGGGGGTCCATACATTCGGTGTCGATCCGAACCACGTGCAGCGTGCCGTAGTTATCGTGGTCGGCTCCCCCCTGGGACGAGGGGTCCAGATTGAGCGCCAAGGGCCCATGCATTTTCTACAATCGAAGGCGGCAGTGGAAGCACTGCTTGGAGAGTGAAGATGAATCAGGACAAGTCCCCGTCGTCCCCGTCAAGTGAAGCGGTCGACCCCGCAACAGCCGTGGCGCCCAAGCCTGCCGTGAGCCGTCGGGCCCTGCTGCGTGCAGGGGCTGCCGCCACGCCCGTGCTGCTCACGCTGGCCAGCGGTCCGGTGGCTGCGGCCGGCAGCAGCTGCACCGTGGCTTCTTCGTTCGTGTCGGCCGCGACCTTCGCCAGCCGCAATCCCGGGCAGACCTATGTTCAGTGCGCCAGCATGGGCCCCAGCGACTGGCTTTCCTACCATTGCCGCAGCCCGCAGCTGCTGGCCCAATCGCCTTACCGCATCATCCTCAGCCAGCCCGTGCGGCTGCGCTTGTGCGACACGGGCAACCACACCTACAACAACATGCAGTGCGCGGAACTGATGGTGAACGACAACCACGGCATTGCCAGCGCCGGGCCGGTGGCGGTGCTGCAGAACCTCGTCTCGCTGGCCCTGTCCCTGGATGCGTCGCCTTCGCTCATCACGAATGGCGGTTCGCTGAACAAGGCCTACCTGATCGGCGTGTGGAACAACTACAAGACCTCCGGCGGCTACCACTTGCCTGCCAGCGGCATCAACTGGTCGGAGGCCCAACTGCTGACCTTCCTGAAGGCCCTGCAGCAACCGGTCCCGATCAACAGCATCGTCTGACCACGGCGTGAGCCCACCCGCCGCGCCGCGCGGAGTGCTCTGCACCTCCCCTGATGTCCAGGTCAAGCGGTGGGGCGAGAGCGAAGCGGTGGCCTACTCGGGGGCCAACGCGAAGACACACGTCGTCAGCGAAGCGGCCGCTCACATTCTGATGCTCGCCGCGGGCCAAGGCCTTTCCGAAGCCGAACTGGCGCTCACCTTCTGGGCTGACGAATCGCCCGAAGCCGCGGTCGCCGCCGAAGACCAGGCGCTTCTGCGCGACACCGTCGATGGCCTGCTGGCCGCCGGCCTGCTGAAGCGCCGGGTGTGACCACGCTCCTCAGCCAACTAGATCCGCGCGACGTTCGCGCCGCCTTGCGCGGGCCGACAGGCTTGCGGGTCCGCACAGGGCCCATCACGTCGCGCATCGTGACACCGCTGCCCGAAGTGGGTTCGGCCATCCAGACGCTCTATGCGGACTACCCGGTGGCCGATGCCGACAGCTTCGTCGACTTCCACGTCGGCGTCCGGCGCCCGCCCAATGCCAGGGCGTTCTGGCGCAAACAGGTGGTCTTCGAACTCGAAGGCCAGGCGCCGTTCAACCCGCTGCCGGGGGACCAGGGCTTCCCGCTGCTCGAGTGGGGCATGAACTGGTGCACCTACGCCCATTGCCATCAATACCTCATCCTGCACGCGGCGGTGCTCGAGCAGAACGGGCGGGCGCTGATCCTGCCCGCGCCTTCGGGTTCGGGCAAGAGCACGCTGTGCGCCGGCCTGCTCTTCAACGGTTGGCGCCTGTTGTCCGATGAACTGACGCTGATCGACCCACGGGACGGGATGGTCGTGCCCATGCCCCGGCCGGTGAGCGTGAAGAACGCGTCCATCGAGGTTTTGTCGAAATTCGTGCCGGGCTTGCGGTTTGGCTCGCGTGTTTCCGAGACCGTCAAGGGCGTCGTGGCACACTTCAAGGCACCCGCCGACGCAGTAGCCCGGGCCGGCGAAAAGGCGATTCCTGCCTGGATCGTGATGCCGAAATACGTGGCGGGCCTGCCGGCCACGTTGCGGCCGCAGCCGAAGGCCCGGGCCTTCATGGGCCTGATCGAGAATGCATTCAACTATGACGTCTTCGGTGCCGATGGGTTTGCCCTGCTGGGCTCCGTGATCGACCGCAGCGCATGCTTCACTTTCGAGTACGGCCACCTGCAAGAGGCGATCGACCGCTTCGCGCAACTTTCGCAGGCAACCACGAACCCGCGCGACAACCAGCCCTGAGGCCGCCGGGCCGGGCCCGAGGGCCCTGTCTGCCGCACGGCATGTGGGGGTCCACACCTTGAGCCGGCTCCTTGCCGGTGGTGTGGTGACGGCGCTGACCGACCCCGCCACCATCGCCACGGCATCGAACGGCGAACTGTCGCGGCTGGTCCAGGAGGGTCGCCGCACCGGCCTGCTCGGACGCATTGCCACGCGCGCCAAGGCCACGGGTTACCCGCCCGGATGGCCACCCGCCATGAAAGCCCATCTGGACGCCGCACTGCGCGTGTGCCGGGCACAGCAGGCGGAAATTCGGCGCGAAACCGCCTTCATCTCGCAGGCGCTGTCCACGCTGGGCGCGCCGATCATCCTGCTCAAGGGCGCCGCCTACGTGGTGGCCGACCTGCCTGCCGCCGACGGTCGGGTGTTCGGCGATATCGACATCATGGTGCCCAAGGAAGCGATCGTCGAAGCCGAGTCGCTGCTCATGATGAACGGCTGGCTCAGCACGCACCAGACCGACTACGACCAGCGGTACTACCGCCAGTGGATGCACGAGTTGCCGCCCATGCAGCATGTGCATCGCGGCACGGCGCTCGACGTGCACCACGCGATCCTGCCCGAGACGGCACGACTGCGCCCGAGTTCGCGGCTGCTCTTCGAGCGGGCCGTGCCGGTGGCCGGATGGCCCCACGTGCATGTGCTGGCACCCGAAGACATGGTGCTGCACAGCATGACGCACCTGTTCATGAACGACGACATGCGCTATGCGCTGCGCGACCTGTCCGACCTCGATCTGTTGCTGCGCCACTTCAGCGGACGGCCGGGCTTCTGGTCGGAACTGGTGGCCAGGGCTCAGGCACTGGACCTTCGGCGTCCGCTCTTTTACGGGTTGCGCCAGACGCAACGTGTCCTGAAGACGCCCATTCCCGAAAGCGCGCTGGCCGACACGGAACCCTTCGGCCCCGAGGGGGCTGCCCGCCCGTTGATGCGAGCGATCTGGGATGAAGCGCTGCGGGCCCAGCATCCGGACGAGCAGGCATGGGCCTCGCGCGCAGCGTTGTTCGCGCTGTATGTCAGGGGCCACTGGTTGAGGATGCCTCCCCTGATGCTGGCCCGCCACCTGGCCACCAAAGCCCTTCAACGTCCCGAACAGGATGCCCAGAGCGCGCGACAGCCCGGCGTCTGAGGGCAGGCGCAGGCCCGAGCCGTGCACTAGTTATCACTCTGGGGGCCTGTCGACAGGCGCCGAGGGGCCCGAAGCGGCAGGTGTTGCGTATCCTCGCTCGTGAATTTGAATCTTCAGATCCAGGACAGTTCTGACCTGTCCCCATCCTTCGAACTGCGGATCCTGCCGGCGGGGACCCCCCCGAACGCAGGGATTGCTAGGGCAAACCAGGCCCATTTACATTCGATCACACGGATACCTGGATCGAATCGGGCGCCCAGGCGCGGCGGTTCAGCTGGGCGCAGGGTCTGTTGCAGTTCCCGGAAAGGGCTCCTCCCTCTCTGGCTGGCCCGTGCACGGTGGACAAAATGATCCGAATCTTCAATCACTACGTGCATCGCTCAGCCCTGAGAGGCATGCTCTTCGACCTCGGGCTGGTCTTGATGGTCGCCATGATCTCGGTGGGGCTCCAGGTGGGCAGCGTCGACCAGGCGTTCCCGCTGGCCGGCACGCAGATGGTGTCGTTCGCGGCCTGCCTCTTCGTGATCAACAGCGCCTCGGGGCTCTACGAATCAGGCCCGGCCGGCTCGGCAGGCAGGTCCGTCGCAAGGGCCATCGTGGTGTTGCTGGTGGCACTGCCACTCACCTACGGCATCTTCGGGCTGCTGCCACCCACCTTTGCCAACCGCGAAAGCGTGCAGCTCTCGATGATGGCCGGCGTGTCCGCGCTGATCCTGCGCCGTGCCTACCTCTCTCATTCCTCGGCTCCCGCAGGCCGAACGCGCATCCTGATCTTCGGGGCCGGTCCTGCTGCCTGTGTCGTGGGCAACACCTTGCGGTCATCCGATCCCAACGCCTACATTGTGGGATACGTTCCTGGCCCCAACGAGCGTGAACCGACCGTGCCGCCGCACCAGATCCTGGCGATGGAAGGCACGCTGCCCGAACTGGCCCGCAACCTGAACGTCGACGAGATCGTGGTCGCCCTGACCGAGCGCCGGGCTGGCAGCATGCCGTTGCGCCAATTGCTGGACTGCAAGGTCTCGGGCACCAAGGTCTACGACCTGAACACCCACTTCGAGAAGACGCTCGGCCAGATCCGGATCGACTTCCTCAGCGCCAGCTGGCTGATCTTCGGCGATGGCTTCAACCAGGGTGCGCTGCGCACCGCTGTCAAGCGCGTTTTCGACCTCTTCTGTGCCGCCATTCTCTGCCTGGTGTCGGCCCCGGTGATGATCATCACGGCGGCCGCGATCAAGTTCGAGAGCAAGGGGCCCGTGCTGTATCGCCAGGAGCGCGTCGGCCTGAACGGCCGGACCTTCAGCATCGCCAAGTTCCGCAGCATGCGCACCGACGCGGAGCAGGACGGCAAGCCGCGCTGGGCCTCCGCCAACGACGACCGCATCACCCGCGTGGGCTCACTGATCCGCCGCCTGCGCATCGACGAACTGCCCCAGCTGCTCAACGTGTTGCGGGGTGACATGAGCCTGGTGGGCCCGCGCCCGGAGCGCCCCTTCTTCGTCGACCAACTGACCCAGGACATTCCCTTCTATGCCTTGCGCCACAGCGTCAAGCCCGGCGTGACCGGCTGGGCGCAGGTGCGCTACCACTACGGCTCGACCGTGGAAGACTCACAGGAAAAGCTGCAGTACGACCTGTACTATGTGAAGAATCACACCCTGTTCCTGGACCTCGTGGTCCTGTTGGAAACCGTCGGAGTCGTTCTGACCGGCAAGGGCGCGCGCTGACTGGCGTACGCCGGCGCCCGCAACGGCGCACTCCCGGCTGCCTTCACGCCTGCCGGGCTTTCCCGACAGTCCGGAGCCAGGGCCCAGCGACCGAGCGCCCTGCCTGACATCCGACGATGGATCCTGCTACCGACGAAGTCGCCGTCTACGGTTTTGGCATCGCCGCGGTGGTCCACGGGCTGTTCGCCCTGTACACGTCCCTCGCCGGCCGCCTGCGCGGGGCCGATGCGCGATCCCGCCGCGCCTTCACCGGAGCCATCGGCGCCACGGCGCTGTGGGCCCTCGCCGCGCTGTGGTGGAATTTCAGGCAGGCACCCGGCGTGCAGCTTCTGTCGGGTGCGCTCGACCTGCTGCGCTACGGCCTGTGGTTCACCTTCCTGCTGACCCTCTTCGGACGCAGCGCACGGGCCGCCCAGCCAGGCATGATCGGCCGGTTGCGATGGGCCACCGCGGGGCTGGTGGGCGTGGCCTTCGTGGTGCTGCTGGCCGGCGCCCTGCAAGGGCGTGGCGCGGGCGTCTCGCGATGGGCCTCGGGCGTGGCGATGGCCTTGCCCCTGGCCGGCCTGCTGCTCGTCGAACAACTGTTCCGCAACCTGGGCGAAGACTCGCGCTGGAACGCCAAGCCGATGTGCCTGGGCCTGGCTTGCATCTTCGTATTCGACGTCTATCTGTACGCGCAAGCCTTCCTGTTCGGACGCTTCGATCCCGAGGCCCAGAGCGCGCGCGGCGCCGTGCATGCGCTGGCCGTGCCGTTCCTGTGGGTGGCCGCGCGCCGCAACGACGACTGGATCGCCCGTGTGCAGGTGTCGCACACGGCGGCGTTCTACTCGGCCACCATGATCCTGGCGGGGCTGTACCTGCTGTTCATGGCGGCAATCGGCTACTACGTGCGCTACTTTGGTGGCAACTGGGGCGGCGCCTTGCAGCTCGGCCTGCTGGTGGGCGGCGTCGCCTTGCTGGGCATGCTGATGTTCTCGGGCTCGCTGCGCTCGTGGCTGCGCGTCTTCGTCAGCAAGCACTTCTACAGCTACCGCTACGACTACCGTGAAGAGTGGCTGCGCTTCACGTCGATGCTGTCGGCCAACCGCTCGCCGCAGGAAATGGGCGAGCTGATCGTGCGCGGGCTGGCCAAGATGGTCGAGTGCCCCGGCGGCAGCCTGTGGACGCGGGCAGGCAGCGAGGCCGAGTTCGTGCAGACCGCCTGCTGGAACATGGCCCGCGTGACCGAGGCCGAGAAGGCCGATGCATCGCTGTGCACCTTCCTGCGCGAGAAGGGCTGGGTGGTGGACCTGGACGAGTTCAAGTCGTCGCCCCGGCGCTACGAGACGCTGGCCCTTCCCACCTGGCTGCTGGCATCGCCCAACGGTTGGCTGGTGGTGCCGCTGCTGGCCGGAGACGACCTGCTGGGCTTCGTGCTGCTGGCCCGCCCGCTGACGGCCATCAAGCTGAACTGGGAAGTGCTCGACCTGCTGAAGACGGCCGGCCGCCAGGCGGCCGGTTACCTGGCCCAGATGCAGGCCACCGAGGCCTTGCTGGAGGCCCGCAAGTTCGAGGCTTTCAACCGCATGTCCGCGTTCGTCGTGCACGACCTGAAGAACATCGTCGCGCAGCTCTCGCTCATGCTCAAGAATGCGGAAAGGCTGCACGACAACCGCGAGTTCCAGCAAGACATGCTGTTGACCGTCGAGAGCTCGCTTGAGAAGATGCGCCGTCTCATGCTGCAGTTGCGTGAAGGTGCCACCCCGCCGGGCGGCAGCCGCGGCGTGGAACTCGCCCCGATCGTTCGCCGCCTGTCGGCGATGGCCACTTCGCAGGGCCGCAGCCTTCAGGTCGAGGAGAGCGACCGGCTGTACACCCGGGGGCACGACGACCGACTGGAACGTGTGCTGGGTCATCTGGTGCAGAACGCACTCGAGGCCACGCCCGCGTCCGGGCGGGTCTGGGTCAAGGTCCAGCGCTACAGCGGGCAGGTGCGCGTCGAAGTGGGTGACACGGGCGCCGGCATGAGCGAGGACTTCGTTCGCAACAAGCTCTTCCGGCCTTTCAACACGACCAAACACAGCGGCATGGGCATCGGCACCTACGAGAGTTTCCAGTACATCCGCGAGCTCGGGGGCAGCCTGTCCGTCGAAAGCCAGCCGGGTCAGGGCACGGTCATCACTGTCCTGTTGCCGCTGTTCGAGGTGCACAGCGGCTCGGACCTCCTCCGTGCAAGCGCGCCATGAGCCAGGCTGGACAACCCCCGCTGCTGATCGTCGAGGACGATCTGGCGCTGCAAAAGCAGATCAAGTGGTCCCTGGACCGCTTCGAATCCGTCACGGCCAGCGACCGCGAAAGCGCCCTGCTCCAGTTCCGGCGTCACCAGCCGTCGGTGGTCACGATGGACCTGGGCCTGCCCCCTGACCCCGACTCGGTCTCCGAAGGTTTCAAGCTGCTCGAGCAGATGCTGGCCATCGACCCGGGCGCCAAGGTCATCGTGCTGACGGGCCAGAATGACCAGGCCAATGCGCTGCGCGCCGTGGCGCTGGGGGCCTATGACTTCCTGGCCAAGCCCTTCGAGCCCGAGGTGCTGGCGCTGACGATCGACCGCGCCTGGCGGATGGCCGACCTGCAGGCCGAGAACCGCCGCCTGCAGGCGCTGCACCAGCCCGACGCGCTGTCGGGCCTGATCACGCGCGACACCGAGATGATGCGCATCTCACGCACCATCGAGCGCGTGGCCTCCAGCGACGCCACGGTGCTGCTGCTGGGCGAAAGCGGCACGGGCAAGGAGGTGCTGGCCCAGGGCCTGCACACCGCCAGCAAGCGGGCCGGGCGCTTCGTGGCCATCAATTGCGCAGCCATCCCCGAGAACCTGCTGGAAAGCGAGCTCTTCGGCTACGAGAAGGGCGCCTTCACCGGGGCGGTCAAGACCACCCAGGGCAAGATCGAACACGCCAACGGCGGCACGCTGATGCTCGACGAGATCGGCGACCTGCCCGGTTCGCTGCAGGCCAAGCTGCTGCGCTTCCTGCAGCAGCGCACGATCGAGCGGCTGGGCGGCCGCAACGAAATCCCGGTGGACGTCCGCGTGGTGTGCGCCACCCACCAGGACCTCAAGAACCTGATCAGCGAAGGCCGCTTCCGCGAAGACCTCTACTACCGGCTGGCCGAGATCGTCGTGAACATCCCGCCGCTGCGGGCCCGCAACGGCGACGCGGTGCTGCTGTCGCACGCCTTCCTGCGCCGCTTCGCGCAGGACCAGCGGCGCACAGGGCTCAGCTTCAGCGAGGACGCGATCCGGGCCATCGAGCAGCACCGCTGGCCCGGTAACGTGCGCGAACTGCTCAACGCCACCAAGCGGGCGTCGATCATGGCCGAAAGCGATCGGCTGACCTGCGATGACCTGGGACTTCCGCCGCCCTCGGCCGACCCGACGGACGGCGCGGTCTCCGATCTCGATCTGCGCACCGTGCGCGATACGGCCGAGCGCCAGGCCATCGTGGCCGCGCTGGCCCGCAGCAACAACAACATCGTCAAGGCCTCGGAGATCCTCGGCGTGAGCCGGCCGACGCTGTATGACCTGATGCGCCGCCTGTCCATCAAATAGGACGCAGGCCAGCCCGTCCTGAGCGAGTCCAAGGGAGACCATGATCAAGCCAACTTCGATGTCGGGCGTCACCTGCACGCTGGTGCTGGCCGGTGCGCTCGCGCTGTCGCAGGCGTCCTGCAGTTCCGACAGCCCGCAATCGCTGATCGCGTCGGGCAAGCAGTTCGTGGCGAAGAAGGACCCGCGCTCGGCGGTGATCCAGTTCAAGAGTGCCCTGCAGCTCGATCCGCAGTCCGTCGAAGCGCGCTACCTTCTCGGCCAGGCCATGCTCGACTCCGAGGACCCGACAGGCGCGGCCGTCGAACTGGCCAAGGCCTTCGACCAGAAGTACGACCCGAACAAGGTCCTTCCTTCGTTGGCGCGAGCCATGTTGCTGGCCGGCGATGACGAAAAGATGACCACGCTGTACGGCGACGTCACCCTGGACGACAAGACCGCCATGGCCGCCTTGAAGTCCACCGTGGCTGCGGGCTGGGGCCTGCAGAACAAGCTGGCCAAGTCCGAAGCCGCCATCGCCGCGGCCCTGCAGGCCGTGCCCGACTACGGCCCGGCGCTGCTGCTGCGGGCCCGGTTCGTGGCGGCGCGACACGATGCGGCAGGGGCCATGGCCATGGTGGACCAGGTGCTGGCCCGCGAGCCCAATCTCTATGAGGGCTGGCAGATCAAGGGCGAGATCCAGCAGGCGCTGCTGAAGAACCCCGACGCGGCGCTGGAGTCGTTCCGCAAGGCCCTGTCGCTGGAACAGGCCTACGTGCCGGCGCACATGGCCATCATCGCCATGCGCCTGGGCGCCAACGACATCGCCGGGGCCAAGGCGCAGGCCGAGCAGTTGCGCAAGGTCTTGCCCAAGCATCCTCAGATGATGTTCGTCGATGCGCAGATCGCCTTCGGCGACCGCGACGTGAAGAAGGCGCGCGAGCTCTCGCAGCAGCTCATGCGGCTGGCGCCCACCCACCAGGGCGTGCTGCAGTTGGCCGGTGCGATCGAGGCGCAAAGCGGCTCGCTGGTGCTGGCCGAGACCTTCCTGAACAAGGCGCTGCAGCTCAATCCCGACCTGCCGCTGGCCCGCCGGCTGCTGGCCCAGACCTACCTGAAGCTGGGCCAGCCGACCCGGGCGATGGAAACGCTCAAGCCGCTGCTGGCAGCCGACCCCCCCGACGGCCAGGCCCTCTCGCTGACCGGCGACGCCCAATTGCAGCTGGGCGACACCGATGGCGCCGAGCGCTCGTTCCAGCAAGTCGCCAAACTCGATCCGAAGGACACGCGGGCCCAGACCGCCATCGCCCTGGGCCAGCTGGCCCGCGGCAACACCGATGCCGCCTTCGCCCAGCTGGAGGCCCTGGCCCGTGGCAGCAAGGACGTGGTGGCCGAGCAGGCGCTGGTCAGCCTGCGCCTGAAGCGCAAGGAATACGACGCTGCGCTGAGCACGGTCGACGCCATGCTCAAGAAGCTGCCCGACGACGCCACGGTGATGGACCTGCGCGGCCGGGTGCTCTTGGCGCGCAAGGACTATCCGGGTGCGCGGGCTGCTTTCGAGCAGGCCCTGAAGACCGACCCGACCCTGCTGCTGGCCACCTCCAACCTGGCCGCGGTGGACCTCATCGAGAACAAGCCCCAGGACGCCGAGAAGCGCTTCGAGTCGGCCATTCAGGCCGAACCGCGCAACTACTACGCCCGAATGGCACTGGCCACGATGCGCGAGCGCAACGGCGCGCCGGTCGAGGAAGTCCGCAAGATCCTGGAAGAGGCCGTCAAGGCCGCGCCGTCGGAATCGGCACCGCGGCTGCAGCTCATCGAACTGCTGCTGCGCAAGCGGCTGTACAAGGACGCGCTCTCGGCCGCCCAGGAGGCCGCGGCGGCGCTGTCCAACGACGTGCGCGTGCTGGACGCCGTCGGGCGCGCGCAGATGCAGGCCGGCAGCCCGGAGCAGGCGATCGTCACCTTCCGTCGGTTGGCCGGCCTGGACCCCAACTCCGCGGGCACCTACCTGCGGCTGGCCGACGTCTACCGGGCCACCGGCAAGCGGGACAGCGTCGAGAGCTCGATCCGGAAGGCCCTGGAAGTCGACCCGGACCTGGCCGTGGCCCGGACCTCGCTGGTGGACTTCCTCTTGTCCAGCAATCGCAGCAAGGAAGCGCTGGAGGTGGCCCGCGCCGAGCAGCAGCGCCGGCCCAAGAGCGACTCCGGCTACGTGCTGGAAGGCGCGGTGCATCTGCGGGCCAAGGCCACCGATGCGGCGCTGCAGGCTTACCGCAACGGGATCGCCGCGGTCGGTGAAGGCTCAGGGCTGCCCACGCTCCTGTTCGTGGTGCTCAACCGCCAGGGCCGCGCGCCCGAAGCCGAGAAGTTCGCGCTGGGCTGGCTCAAGGACCACCCGGCGGACGTGGGCGTCGAATACCAGCTGGCCCTGGCCGAACTGGGACGCGGAGATGCCCAGCAGGCCGAAGCGCGGTTGCGCCGCGTGGTGTCCCTGCGCCCGCAGAATGCCCTGGCCCTGAACAACCTGGCGGCAATCCTGGCCCGCCGGGGCGATCCGGCCTCCGTCGAACTCGCCCGGCGGGCCGCCGACCTGGCGCCGGAGACGGCCGAGGTGATCGACACCCTGGCCATGGCGCTGGCGTCCCAGAAGCAGTTCGACAAGGCCATGTCCGAACAGAAGCACGCAGTGGAACTCGATCCCAAGAACGCCAATCTGCGCCTGAACCTGGCCCGGATCGCCCTGCTATCCGGCGACAAGGAATTGGCGCGCAAGGAAGTCGAACGCCTGGAAGCCCTGGGGCCCGCCTACGCCCGGCAGGGCGACGTGGCTAAATTGAGGAGCAGCCTTTGAGAAGCTTCGATGCACGGCCCGGCGGGATGCCCAGGCACCCGATGAACACCCCCGCCCTGCGGCGCTGGATCCTGGCCGCCGCGGTCGCGTCGCTGTCACTGGGCATCAGCGGCTGCAACCGCGGGCCCTCGGAAGCCGAACTGCTCAGCTCGGCCAAGGCCTTGATCGCCAAGAAGGACGGCAAGGGCGCGATCATCCAGCTCAAGAGCGCGCTGCAGAAAAACACGTCGCTGGCCGAAGCCAGGCTGCTGCTGGGCCAACAGCTGCTCGAATCCGGCGACGCCGTGGCCGCGCAGGTGGAGTTGCTCAAGGCGCAGGAACTGCAGGTACCCGACGAGCAGGTCGTGCCCGACCTCGCGCGGGCCATGCTCCAGCTGGGCGAGGAAGCCAAGATCATCTCGCAGTACGGCACGCTCCAGCTCAAGACGCCGGCCGCCGCAGCCGACCTGCAAACCTCGCTGGCCACCTGCTACGCCATCCAGAACGACCGCGACCGCGCAGACCGGGCCGTCGCCAGCGCACTGGCCGCCGTGCCCGACTACGGCCCGGCGCTCCTCGTGCAGGCCCGGTTGAAGGTGGTGGGCGGCGATGTCGACGGTGGCCTGGCCCTGCTGGACGGCGTGTTGCAGCGCGACCCCGCCGATGAGCGGGCCGGCTTGCTCAAGGGCGAGCTGCTGCGCCAGGCCAAGCGGGACATGCCAGGCGCCGTGGAGGCCTACCGCAAGGTGATCGCCGCGCACCCCACCTCGGTGCCGGCCCAGGCCGCGCTGCTCGGGGTGCTGCTCGAACAGGGCAATCTGCCCGAGGTCCGCACCCAGTTCGCCGCTCTGCAGAAGTCGGCGCCGGACAACTCCGAGACGCTGTACTTCCAGGCCCGGCTGGCGTTCATCGACAAGGACTACAAGACCACGCGCGAGATCACCGAGCGGCTGCTGAAGGTGATGCCGGAGAACGTGCGGGTGCTGACGCTGGCCGGTGCTGCCCAGTACCGCATGAAGCAGTATCTGCAGGCCGAGTCGCTGCTGGCGCACGCGCTGAAGAACGCGCCCCGCCAGGTGCTGACCCGGCAGCTGCTGGCCCAGACTTACCTGCGCTCTTCGCAGGCCGACAAGGCCATCGAGGTGCTTCAGCCCATGGTCGACAGCGAAGCTGCCGACGGCGCCAGCCTGGCCATGGCCGGCGAAGCCTATCTGCAGCTGGGCGACACCAAGAAGTCCGAAGCCGCGTTCCAGCGGGCCCTGAAGGTGGCCCCCGGGGACACCACCGTGCGCACCGCGGCGGCCGTGGCCCAGATGGCTCGCGGCAACACCGGCGCGGCTGCGGCGGAGCTCGAGTCCATCACCAGCGGCGAGGGCGAAGGCGAAACCCGCGCCGACCTGGCGCTGGTCACGGCGCGCCTGCGCCAGAACGACACCGCAGGGGCCCTGAAGGCCATCGACGCGCTGGTGCGCAAGCAGCCCAACCAGGCCATGCCGCTGAACCTGCGCGGTCGCGTGCAGCTCCTGGCCAAGGACACCGCCGGCGCACGAGCGAGCTTCGAGGCCGCCCTGGCCAAGGAACCCGACTACTTCGCCTCGGTGGCGAGCCTGGCGGCCATCGAGCTGGCCGACGGCAACGCCGACGCCGCGCGCAAGCGCCTGGAGGAATTTCGCAAGCGCCAGCCGCGAAGCTGGCAAGGCGCCCTGGCCCTGGCCGAGCTGAGCGCACGAACCGGCGCGCCAGCGGCCACGGTGACCGCGATGATGCGCGACGCCGCCAAGCTCAACCCGTCGGAGCCTCGGCCCCACCTGCTGCTGATCGAACGCTTGCTGGGCAGCGCCGATCCGAAGGCGGCACTGCCCGCGGCCGAAGATGCCGCCGCCGCCCTGCCGAACAACCTGGAGATCCAGGCCGCCCTGGGGCAGGCACAGTTGGCCGCCGGCGACAACCAGCGCGCCATCGCCACCTTCAAGAAGCTGGCCTCGCTGCAGCCCCGCAACGCCACCCACGAGCTGCGGATGGCCGATGCGCTGATGGCCAACAACGAACCCGACGAAGCCGCCGCGGCGCTGAAGCGGGCCCTCGTGCTCCAGCCGGAGTACCTGCCCGCACGGCGCGGTCTGGCCCTGATCGCGCTGAACCAGAAGCGGCCGCAGGACGCCGTAGCCATCGCCCGCGAGATGCAGCAAAGCCATGCCAACGATCCCACCGGCTACGTGCTGGAGGGCGATGTCGAGGCCAGCCAGAAGAACTGGGACGCGGCGCTGACGGCCTACCGCACGGCGTTGGCCCGTGGCAAGTCGGGCGACCAGGCCATCAAGGTGCATACGGCGCTGGTGAGCGCCGGCAAGAAGGCCGAGGCCGACGCCTTCGCGGCCGAGTGGGCGCGCCATTCGCCCCAGGACCCTGCCTTCGCCTACTACCTGGGCGATCTGGCGCTGTCGGCCAACAACATGGCCCTGGCCGAATCGAAGTACCGCGAAGTGCTCAAGGTGCAGCCCAACAACGCGCTGGCGCTGAACAACGTGGCATGGCTGCTGGTCAAGCAGGGCAAGCCGGGGGCGCTGCCCCTGGCAGAGAAGGCCACGCAGGTGTTGCCCGACCGCGCCCAGCTGCTGGACACCCTGTCGGCCGCGCAGGAGGCCGAGAACCAGCTGCCCAAGGCGGTGGAGACGCAATTGCGCGCCGTCACGCTGGCCCCGGCCGACGGCATGCTGTCGCTGCGCCTGGCCCGCCTGTACATCAAGCAGGGTGACAAGCCCAAGGCCCGGGCCGCACTCGAAGATCTGGCCAAGCGGGGCGACAAGTTCCCGGCCCAGGCCGAGGTCGGCGCCCTGCTGAAGACGCTCTAGTGGCGCAGCCCGGCTGGCGGCCTGGGCGCCGCGCACTCCTGCTGGCCGGCGCCTCGGGCGCGGCCATGGGTTTGCCGGGCGCCCGCGCGGCCAGCCTGCCCGATCTCATCGCGCAGGTCCGGCCCTCGGTGCTGCCGGTGGGCACCTTCAGCCTGACCGACAGCCCTCGCTTCGGTTTTCGCGGCACGGGCTTCGTGGTGGGCGACGGCACGCTGGTGGCGACCAACGCGCACGTGCTGCCCGAAGGCGCCGGCACCGAAGGCGGGCCGATGATGGCCGTCGTCACCGGCCGCTCGGGTGCCGAAGGCCAGGCCCGGCGGGTGCGGGTAGTGGCCGTCGACCGCTGGCGCGACCTGGCCCTGCTGCAATTCGATGGCCCGGCCCTGCCGGCCCTGCACCTGAACGAAGGCGGGCTTGCACGCGAAGGCCAGGCCATCGCGCTGCTGGGCTTTCCGCTCGGGGGTACCTTCGGCTATTCGCTGGTGGCACACCACGGCATCGTGGCGTCCATCACCAGCGTGGCACTGCCCGCCCCCACTGCGCGGCAGCTCGACCCGCGGGCGCTGATCAAGCTGCGCGACGGCAACTTCGAGATCTACCAACTCGACGCCACGGCCTACCCCGGCAACAGCGGGGGCCCGGTCATCGACGCGGAGACCGGCGTGGTGCTCGGCATCGTGAACATGGTGCTGGTCAAGGGCAGCCGCGAGAGCGCACTCAGCAGCCCCACGGGGATCAGCTACGCCATTCCGATCAGCCACCTGGCCGAGCTGATTCGCACGCGTTGATTCGCACGCGTTGATGCGCCGTCGCCGCAGGCTCAGACCTCGTAGTACTCGCGGTACCAGGCCACGAAGCGCTGGATGCCCGTGCGCACGTCGGTGGCCGGCGTGAAACCCACCCAGTCGCGCAGGGCGTCGACGTCGGCGTAGGTGGCGGGCACGTCGCCGTCCTGCAGCGGCAGCAGGTTCTTCTCGGCCTTGCGGCCCAGGGCTTCTTCGATGCAGCCGATGTAGTCCAGCAACTGCACCGGGTCGTGGTTGCCGATGTTGAAGACACGGAACGGGGCGTTGCTGGTGCCGGGGTCGGGCTGGTCGCTGCGGTACGCCGGATCGGGTTCTGCGGGGCGGTCCAGCACGCGGATCACGCCCTCGACGATGTCGTCCACGTAGGTGAAATCGCGCTGCATGCGCCCGTGGTTGAAGACGTCGATCGGCCGGCCTTCGAGGATGGCCTTGGTGAACAGGAACAGCGCCATGTCCGGCCGGCCCCAGGGCCCGTACACCGTGAAGAACCGCAGGCCCGTGGTGGGCAACCGGAAGAGATGGCTGTAGGTGTGGGCCATCAGCTCGTTGGCCTTCTTGGTGGCCGCGTACATGCTTACCGGGTGGTCGACGCTGGCGTGCTCCGAGAACGGCATCTGCGTGTGGCCGCCATAGACGCTGGAGCTCGAGGCATAGACCAGGTGCTGCACCCCGCCGTGGCGGCAGCCTTCCAGCACGTTCATGAAGCCCACGATATTGCTGTCGATGTAGGCGTGCGGGTTCTTCAGTGAATAGCGCACGCCGGCCTGGGCGGCCAGGTGGATGACGCGGTCGAACCCCCCCGTCTCGAAAAGCTGCGCCATGCCCGGCCGATCGGCCACGTCCATGTGCACGAACCGGAAGTTCGGGTGCGGGGTCAGGCGCGCCAGACGAGCCTGCTTGAGGCTGACCTCGTAGTAGTCGTTGAGGTTGTCCAGGCCCACCACCTCGTCGCCGCGGGCCAGCAGGCGCAGGGTGGTCGTCATGCCGATGAAGCCGGCGGCACCGGTGAGCAGAACTTTCATGAGGCTAGGGGCACGGCCGGGCCACGAAGCGCAGCGGTGCGAATGGGTGTCCGTCGATTCTGGCATGGCCCCCCGGCGTCGGCAGCCCTCAGCCGGGCGCCAAGCGGCAAGTGTTCACGCGCCGGGGGGCACCGGACTGCAGCCCGATCCCCCAGGGGCGGCGGGGCGTTTGCGCCCGGTGAGCATGGCCAGGACGAGGTTTTCGCGCTGCCGCCACGAGGTGACGGCGACCCCCAGCACATGCAGGGGCGCCAGGGCCGCCAGCAGCCACCCGGCGGCGCGATGCACGGCGTAGACCGTGTCGTCGCCCCAGTAGCGGTCGGTGGCGTAAAGGGCCCCGCTGCCGGCTGCCACGGACACCGCCAGCAGCAGGGCCAGGATCATCCACCCACCCAGCGGGTTATGTCCGAGGTGGCGGGGCTCACGGCCGCGCCGCAGCGCCCGGGCATAGCCCCAGGTCACCGCGGGGCCGCGGATGAAGCTGCCGAAACGCAGTTGCGCCGCCGAGGCGCGAAACCCCATCACGCAGCGCCAGGCCGCGATGAGTCCTGCGGCGTAGCCCAACCGCTCGTGCCAACTGCCGCCCTGGTAGAGCACCAGGCTGGCCAGCACGCAGCCTGCCAGGGTCCAATGGGCAACCCGCACGGCCAGGCCCCATACGGGCACGGCGGCGGCACGGTTCACTTCGGGCGCGCGGCAACCCGCTCCAGCGTGACGGGGTGGAAAACCACCTCCACCCGCTGGCCCTTGTCATCCAGGGCATAGACCTCGTAGCAACCGCCGTCGACCTTGACCTTGCGCACCGTCCAACCCTTGGCCTTGAGGCTTTCCTCCAGCCTGGCCTGGGGTTGCCAGCCGTCCTTGGGGCCGGCATCGCAAGTGGCCAGGCCGGTGGCGCCGGCGCTGCCGAAGACGCCGATCAGGCCAGCGGCCAGGGCAAGGGGCAGAAGTCGCATAGGGGGTCCTTGGTCGAGCGCCGCATTGTGCAATGCACCCGCCCGGCCCGGCCCGCATCAACCCCAAAGCGCCTGGGTGATGGCCCGAAAGGCCGGCAGCGTCACGGGGTCGTTGTAGACGTTCGACGCCGCCGGATGCGAGGCCGTCCGGGCGATGACGACCCCGGAGGCGGGGTGGACGTACAGGCTCTGGCCATGGATGCCGCGGGCCATGAAGGCCCCTTCCTCGGCGCTGCTCACCCACCACATGCTGCGATAGGACCAGCCCGGCAACGTGGCCCGGAACATGGGCGCTGCGGCGAAGGCTTCGCGCTCGCCCCCGCCGGCGATGTCGGCCACCACCGCGGCAGGCACCACCTGCCGATCGCCATGACGCCCCTGGTTGCGCAGCATCTCGCCGAAGCGGGCCAGGTCGCGCACCGTCGCGCTCAGGCCGCCTCCACCGAAGGCCGCGCCAGTGCTGTCCACGCTGATGGAGGCATCGCACTCGGCCCCGATGGGTGCCCACAGCCGCTCGGCCAGCAGGTCCGCCAGGCGACGGCCGGTTGCCCGCTCCATCAGCCAGGACAGCACCTGCGTGTTGATGGTCTTGTAGGAGAAGGCTGCGCCGTGCTCGCCGAGCTTGCGCGTGCCGGCCATGTAGGCTGCAAAGCTGCGCGGCCCGGCGTCGTCGGCGCGTGCGGGCAGAAGGCCGCCGGCGCGGCTGAAGGCCCATATGGCGGCGGCCGGGTCGGTGTAGTCCTCCGTGTAGTCCACGCCGATGCGCATGTCCATCACCTGCCGCACCGTGGCGTCGCCGTGGGCCGATGCGGCCAACTCGGGGACGATGTCCCGGGCCGGACTGTCCGGGTCGAGCACGCCGTCATGCACCAGCATCGCGGCCAGGGTGCCGACGAAGGACTTGGTGACCGAGAACAGGATGTGCTCGCGCCGCGGCGCGCCTTCGCCGAAGTAACGCTCGTAGACCACCTGCCCGCGGTGCAATACCACCACGCCGTCGTAGTAGGTGGCCAGCAGCGCCTGCGCCCAGGTCATCGGCTCGCCCTGCAGCGTCACCAGCGGCACGGCATCCAGGTCGCGGGGGGCCTGGACCAGCGCGCCCGTGGGGCCATCGCCTCGCGACACAGCGGCCGTCGGCGCGAACTCCCGCCAATGGCTGAAGGCCCAGCGCGAGCCCGGGAAGCGCAGGTGGCCGGTGTCGGCGAAGCGCACGAGCTTGTCCTCGGGCGGCGGCGAACCCTGCATCCAGGCCATCCGGCGGGGGTCGGTGGCGATGGCATCGGGCCAGGTGGGAGTCGGGGCGTTCATGAGGTGGTGGTGGGCTTCAGGGGTGGGCCGGCATACAGTGCGAGGCCGGCGGCTGCGGTTGCAAATCAGCATAGCAGCCGAAGCCGCATGACAGACCCCGATGGAGCCTCGCATGAGCCCGCACAAACCCCACCCCCCCAAGGCCCTGGCCTTCGACGTCTTCGGTACCGTGGTCGACTGGCACCGCGGCGTGGCCACCGAAGCCGCGTCGCTGGCCGCCAGGCACGGTGTCGCACTGGACGCCTCGGCCTTCGCCAACGACTGGCGGGCCGGCTACCCCGTGGCCATGGACCGCGTGCGGCGCGGCGAACTGCCCTGGACGCACATCGACGGCCTGCACCGGATGATCCTGGACGGTATCGTGGGCCGCCACGGCCTTGACATGCTGGACGAATCCGAGCGCAGCCACCTCAACCGCGCGTGGCACCGGCTGCCGGCCTGGCCCGATACCGTGGGCGGCCTGCTGCGCCTGAAGCGCCACTTCACGATCACCACCCTGTCCAACGGCAACTTCTCGCTGCTGACCGAGATGGCCAAGAACGCCGGCCTGCCTTGGGACTGCGTCGTCTCGGCCGAACTCTTCGGCCACTACAAGCCCGACCCGGAAACCTACCTCGGCTGCGCCAGGCTGCTGGACGTGGCGCCGGGCGACCTGATGTTGGTGGCCTGCCATCCCTCGGACCTGCGCGCCGCCCGCAGCAACGGGTTGCGCACCGCTTACGTGAAGCGGCCGAAGGAGAACGGCCCCGGCACCCGCTTGCCCGAGGTGGCCGAAGGTGAGTTCGACTGGGTGGCCGAAGACTTTGGCCACCTGGCCGATCTCATGGAAAACCCGTGAGTTGATGCGCTTGCAGCCTCAACCAACGGTTAAGGCTGACTCAATCGAATCCGAATGGCGCCAGCGCTTCGCCTGCGGGACTATCGTTCCCTGGACAGCGACAGCCGCGCACACGCGGCGCCTCGGAGACGCCATGACGACCGAAAGTGGACGCACCTACCGCATCGGGCAGATCGTTCCCAGCTCCAACACCACCATGGAGACCGAGATCCCGGCGGTGCTTCGCACGCGCGAGCAGACGCTGCCCGAGCGCTTCACCTTCCACAGCAGCCGCATGCGCATGCAGAAGGTGACGGCCGAAGAGTTGGCCGCGATGGACCGCGACTCCGACCGTTGCGCCCTGGAGCTGGCGGATGCGCGGGTGGACGTGCTGGGCTATGCGTGCCTGGTCGCCATCATGAGCATGGGCAACGGCTACCACCGCATCTCCGAGCAGCGCTTGCACGGCCGTACCGTGGAAGCCGGCGGCCCGGCGCCGGTGGTGACCAGCGCCGGCGCCCTGGTGGACGGCCTGAAGGCCCTGGGCGCCAAACGGGTATCTATCCTCACCCCTTACATGAAGCCCTTGACGCAGCGGGTGGTGGACTACATCGAGCACGAAGGCATCGTGGTGGTGGACAGCCTCTCGCTGGAAATCGCCGACAACCTCGAAGTCGGCCGGCAGGACGCGCTGGCGCCGGTGGAGATCACCAGGCGCCTGAACACCCGCGGCATCGACGCGCTGGTGGCCTCGGCCTGCGTGCAGATGCCGTCGCTGGCTTCGATCCAACCCATCGAGGACCGCCTGGGCCTGCCGGTGCTGTCGTCCTCGGTGGCGACCACCTACATGATGCTCAAGAAGCTCGGCCTGAGCACCCGGGTACCGGGATACGGGTCGCTACTATCCGGGGAGTACTGAATCCGCCCCGTCCATCCGGACTGCCCATTCGCACCGCCAAACCATAAGACTGGAGACAACGATGAACACGAACCGCCGCACCCTCGTCACCGGCCTCGCCGGCCTGGCCGCCGCCCCCGCCCTGTGGCTGCCCGCCCGCGCTGCCGAGCCGCTGAAGATCTCGCACCAGTTCCCGGGTGGCAGCGAGAAGGAAGGCGACTTCCGCCACCGCCTGACCGAACGGTTTGCCAAGGAACTGGACAAGCGCAGCAACGGCGCGCTGAAGGCCAATGTGTACCCGGGCTCGTCGCTGATGAAGGTCAACGCCCAGTTCAGCGCCCTGCGCAAGGGCGCGCTGGACATGACCCTGCTGCCGCTGCCCTACGCCGGCGGCGAAGTGCCCGAACTGAACATCGCCCTGATGCCGGGCCTGGTCACGTCGTACGAACAGGGGTATGCCTGGAAAAAGAACGAGATCGGCAAGGCCCTGAGCGACGTGCTGGCCGAGAAGGGCGTGATCATCGTCACCTGGATCTGGCAAGCCGGTGGTGCGGCCAGCCGCAGCGTGCCCGTCATCGCGCCCGAAGACGTCAAGGGCCTGAAGTTCCGCGGCGGCAGCCGCGAAATGGACCTGGTGGCCAAGGCCGCCGGCGCCACGACGCTGTCGTTGCCCTCCAATGAGACCTACGCCGCGATGCAGACCGGCGCCGTGGACGTCGTGACCACCTCGGCCACCAGCTTCATCTCTTTCCGGCTGCAGGAGGTGTCCAAGCACCTGACCATCAGCAAGGCCGGCAAGTCGTACTGGTTCATGCTGGAGCCGCTGCTGATGTCCAAGGCCATCTTCGACAAGCTGCCCAAGGACCAGCAGGCCCTGGTCATGACGGTGGGCGCCGAGATGGAGAAGTTCGCCCTGGAAGGCGCCCGTGCCGACGACGCGCAGGTGGCCGACCAGTACCTGAAGGCCGGTGCGACCGTGCACGACCTGACCGACGCGGCGCTGGCCAAGTGGGTGGCCCTGGCCAGGCCCACGGCCTGGAAGGACTACTCCGAGAAGAACGAGAACTGCGCCAGGCTGCTCAAGCTGGCCGAGAAGGTGGCGGCCTGAACCGCGGCCGGCGCGCAGCCTGGAGCCTCGCATGAGCCACGGATTCGAACTGCCGCAGGCTGCCGGCGCGGCCGCCGCCACGGCACCGCCCAGCCACCCGCTGATCGCCGTGCTGGACCGTGGCATGCAGGCCATCAACCGCTGGGTGATGGTGCCCTGCATGCTGGCGGTGTTTCTCGCGGCCGCCATCCTCAGCTACAGCGTGGCGGCGCGCTACTTCCTCAAGATCCCCACCGAGTGGCAGGACGAGACCGCCGTCTTCCTGCTCATCGGCGCCACGTTTTTCTCGGGTGCCTATGTGCAGTCGTTCCGGGGCCACGTGGGGGTCGAGGCCATCGCTGGCCTGCTCTCGCCCCGCGTCAACCGCATCCGGATGATGTTCGTGGAGGTCTTGAGCCTGGCCTTCTGCACCTTCTTCGCCTGGAAGTCCTGGACCCTCTTCGCCGAGGCGCTGCACGAGGGCTACAGCAGCAACTCGACCTGGGGCCCGCCGCTGTGGATCCCCTACGCGCTGATGTCCGCCGGCATGACGTTGCTGTCGGTGCAATTGCTGCTCGAGGTGATCCGGCGCTTCGTCAACCCCGTCGGGATGGCGCGATGAGCGGCGCCACGCTGGGCGTCTCCTACGGCGTCGTCACTCTGCTGGTGATGTTCTCGGGCATGCCCATCGCCTTCGGCCTGGGCGCCGTGTCCATCGGCTTCATGTACTTCTTCATGCCCGGCTCCGCCCTGGACACGGTCACGCAGAACGTCTATGAAGAGATGGCGAGCATCACCCTGCTGTCGATCCCGCTCTTCATCCTGAAGGGGGCGGCCATCGGCAAGAGCCCGGCCGGCAAGGACCTCTACTCGGCCATGCACGCCTGGATGAGCAAGGTGCCGGGCGGCCTGGGCATCGCCAACGTCTTTGCCTGCGCGCTGTTCGCAGCCATGTCGGGCAGCAGCCCGGCGACGTGCTCGGCCATCGGCAGCGCCGGCATCCCCGAAATGCGCATGCGCGGCTACTCGCCGGGCTTCGCCGCCGGGATCATCGCCGCGGGCGGCACGCTGGGCATCCTGCTGCCGCCGTCGATCACCATGATCCTGTACGCCGTGGCGGCCGAACAAAGCCTGGGCCGGCTGTTCCTGGCGGGCATCGGGCCGGGCGTGATGCTGGTGACCTTGTTCGCGGGCTACGCCGTGTACCGCTACCGGCAGGAGTACGCCGCGGCCAAGGTTGCCTATGCTGCCGGCGGCGTGGCCAAGAGCGCCCTCCTCGACGACCACATCTACACCATCGCCGAGAAGGTCGAGATGCTGCCCCGCGTGCTGCCTTTCGTGGTGCTGCTGATCGGCGTGATGGTGGCGCTGTACGGCGGCTACGCCACGCCCAGCGAGACCGCGGGCCTGGGCGGCATCCTGGCCCTGGTGCTCATCGCCGTCGTCTATGCCATCCGCACGCCCAGGCAGCTCACGCCCATCCTGAGCAGCACCATCAAGGAAAGCACGATGCTGATGTTCATCATCGGCATGTCCTTGCTCTACAGCTACGTGATGAGCTCGCTGCACATCTCGCAGGACGCGGCACAGGCCGTGGTGGCCCTGCACCTGAGCAAGTGGGTGCTGCTGGCCACCATCCTGGGCATGGTGATCGTGCTGGGCTTTTTCCTGCCGCCGGTTTCGATCATCCTGATGACCGCCCCGATCATCCTGCCGCCGCTGAAGGCAGCGGGCTTCGACCTGATCTGGTTCGGCGTGGTGATGACCATCGTGATGGAGATTGGCCTGATCCACCCGCCCGTGGGCCTGAACATCTTCGTCATCAAGAACATCGCACCCGATATCCCCTTGAAGGACGTGATCTGGGGTGTGATGCCCTTCCTGGGCCTGATGTTCGTGGCCATCCTGCTCATGTGCATCTTCCCGGGCATCGCGACGGGCCTGCCGGATC
This sequence comes from uncultured beta proteobacterium, assembly GCA_903822435.1. Lineage (GTDB taxonomy): Bacteria > Pseudomonadota > Gammaproteobacteria > Burkholderiales > Burkholderiaceae_C > Rubrivivax. Next base: position 73,819 of record CAIJPE010000378.1, read on the forward strand.
TGGTGATGGGTGCCCCCAAGTGAGCTCACGATGAATGCGCCTCTGGTCTGGGACCGCCAACGCCGCTCGCGTGCCGCACGGTTGGCTCGGGCTTCGGCGCTGGGCCTGGGCAAGGTGGTGCCGGCGGCGCGCATCGCCGAGTTGCTGCTGGCCGTCATCGAGCCGGGCGACCGAGTGTGCCTGGAGGGCAACAACCAGAAGCAGGCCGATTTCCTGGCTCGCGCGCTGACGCAACTCGATCCCGCCGCGGTGCACGGGCTGCACATGGTGCAGTCGGTGCTGGCGCTGCCCGAGCACCTGGACGTCTTCGAGAACGGCATCGCCAGCCGGCTGGACTTCAGCTTCTCGGGGCCGCAGGGCGCGCGCCTGGCCCGCCTGGCCAGCAGCGGGCGCATCTCCATCGGCGCGATCCACACCTACCTGGAGCTGTTTGCCCGGTACTTCGTGGACCTCACGCCGAACGTGGCCCTGATCTGCGCGCAGGCCGCCGACCGCGAGGGCAATCTCTACACCGGCGCCAACACCGAAGACACGCCGGCCATCGTCGAGGCCACGGCCTTCAAGAGCGGCGTCGTCGTGGCGCAGGTCAACGAGATCGTCGATGTCCTGCCGCGCGTGGACATTCCCGGCGGCTGGGTCGACTTCACGGTGCAGAGCCCGCGCCCGCATTTCATCGAGCCGCTGTTCACGCGCGACCCCGCCCAGATCTCCGAGATCCAGGTGCTCATGGCCATGATGGCGATCAAGGGCATCTACGCCAACTACGGCGTGCAGCGCCTGAACCACGGCATCGGCTTCGACACCGCGGCCATCGAACTGCTGCTGCCCACCTACGGCGAATCGCTGGGCCTGAAAGGCCGTATCGGACGTCACTGGGCACTGAACCCGCACCCGGCGCTGATCCCCGCCATCGAAGCCGGCTGGGTCGAATCGGTGCACTCCTTCGGCTCCGAGATGGGCATGGAGAACTACATCCGCGCCCGGCCCGACGTGTTCTTCACCGGCCCGGACGGCAGCCTGCGCAGCAACCGCGCCTTCTGCCAGGCAGCCGGCCACTATGCCTGCGACCTCTTCATCGGCAGCACCCTGCAGATCGACCTGTGCGGCAACAGCTCCACGGCCACGCTGGGCCGCATCGCGGGCTTTGGCGGCGCGCCGAACATGGGCGCGGATGCCCGCGGTCGGCGCCACGCCAGCCCGGCCTGGCTGCAGGCCGGCGTGGAGTCGCGGCAAGGCCTGCCCGGGGCGCGCGGCACGCCGCGCGGGCAGAAGCTGGTGGTGCAGATGGTGGAGACCTTTCGCGAGCACATGGAGCCGGCCTTCGTCGAGCGGCTGGATGCCTGGACGCTGGCCGAGCAGGCCCGCATGCCGCTGCCGCCCATCATGATCTATGGCGAAGACGTGACGCACATCCTCACCGAGGAAGGCATCGCCAACCTGCTCTTGTGCCGCAGCGACGAAGACCGCGAACACGCCATCCGCGGGGTGGCCGGCTACACCGCGGTGGGGCTGGCGCGCGACCGTCGTGCGGTCGAGAACCTGCGCGACCGCGGCGTGATCCAGCGGCCCGAGGACCTGGGCGTGGATGCACGCCTGGCCACGCGCAACCTGCTGGCCGCACGAACGATGCGCGACCTGGTCGATGCCTCGGGCGGGCTGTACGCGCCGCCCGGCCGCTTCCGCAACTGGTGAGATCGACATGAGCAGCGCCTCGGGCCTGGAATCCCTGCACTTCGAATTCGCCGGCAGCCGGCCCGCGGGTGCCTTCGCGGACGTGCTGGTGGGCGTGGTCGGCTCGGGCAACCTGGAGGTGCTGGTCGAACCCAGCGCCCAGCCGACGTGCCGTTTCGAGGTGCAGACCTCGGCGCGCGGCTTCGGCACCATCTGGGAAGCCGTGCTGCGCGACTTCCATGCCCGCCATCCGCTGGCCGGGGTGGTGGTGTCCATCCACGACATGGGGGCTACGCCGGCCGTGGTGAGCCTGCGCCTGGCCCAGGCGGCCGCGGAAATCACGCCATGACATCGGGCCCGCGCATCAGCTTTGCCGAATGCTCGGCGCGTGAACGCATCCAGCGCCTGTTCGACGCGGGCAGCTTCCACGAATGGCTGCCGCCAGCCGCCCGGGTCATGAGCCCTCACCTGGCGCAGCTGGGCGTGCCCGCCGCCTTCGACGACGGCGTGGCCGTGGGCCGTGCGCGGCTGGACGGCCGTGGGGTGTTCGTGGCCGCGCAGGAAGGCGCCTTCATGGGTGGCGGCGTCGGCGAGGTGCACGGCGCCAAGCTGGTGGGCCTGTTCAAGCGCGCCCTGCGCGATCGGCCGGCCGCCGTCCTGTTGCTGGCCGAATCGGGCGGCGTACGGCTGCACGAGGCCAACGCGGGGCTCATTGCGGTGAGCGAAGTCATGCGCGCGCTGCTGGACACCCGCGCCGCGGGCATCCCGGTGGTGGTGCTGATCGGCGGGTCCAATGGCTGCTTCGGCGGCATGGGCATCGTGGCGCGATGCGCCGACCACCTGATCATCAGCGACATCGGGCGGCTGGCCATGTCGGGGCCCGAGGTGATCGAAGCCTCGCACGGGGTGGAAGAGTTCGACTCCCGCGACCGGGCACTGGTGTGGCGCACCACGGGCGGCAAGCACCGCTACCTGGAAGGCGACGCCGACCAGCTGGTGGCCGATGACGTGCAGGCCTTCCGGACCGCCGCCGTGGCGGCGCTGTCCGCCCACCGGCCGCTGACCCTGGCGGCCCTGCAGGCCGAGCACGCCATGCTGGCGCAACGGCTGCACGCCGCCGAGGGCATCGACGACGCGGTGGCCCTGTGGCATCAGCAGGGCATTGCCAACGCCGCGCAGGTGCTCGACATGGACGCCGCCGGCGTGCGCGCACTGCGGCCGGCCCTGGCAGAACCCGAAGGTGCCGCATGACCTGGACCGATCTGGTGGCCCGGCTCTTCGGCACCACGCACGATGTGGTGGCCGACGGCGACTTCCTCAGTGGCGAAGCCCTCTTCGACGGCCAGCCCCTGACCGTGGTGGGCAGCACCGGCCATGCGCCCATCGGCTTTGCCATGGCGCTGCGGCAGGCGCGCGTGGTGTTGGACACCGTGGCACGTCACCCCGGCCGCCCGATCCTGCTGTTGATCGACACCCAGGGCCAGCAGCTGCGCCGGCACGACGAGTTGCTGGGCATCAACCGCGCCATGGCCCACCTGGGTTGCAGCATCGACCTGGCCCGGCGGCTGGGCCATCGCGTGATCGGCCTGGTGTACGACCAGGCGCTGTCGGGCGGTTTCATCACTTCCGGCCTCATCGCCGACGCCTGCCACGCACTGCCCGATGCCGAGATCCGCGTGATGCGCATTCCCGCCATGGCCCGGGTGACCAAGCTCCCGGAAGACCTGCTGACCGCGCTGTCGCAAACCAACCCGGTCTTTGCCCCCGGCGTGCAGAACTACGTGCGCATGGGCGGGGTGCGCAGCGTGTGGGGGGCGGACGGGGCCGACGGGCTGCCGGCCTGCCTGCGCGAAGCGCTGCGCGACACGCCCACCACCGATGAGCGTGCCGCCGACGGCCGCAGCAGGGGCGGGCGCCGCCTGGCAGCGGATGTGGTCGAGCAGGTGCTGGCCGCAGACTGAGGGTGGCCGGGCCGTGGACACCGCCACCGCGATCCATGCTGCGCGACGACCGTGGCCGTCCGGGCTCGGCACGTCCCTGGCGCTGCAGCGGCACACGCTGGTTTGGCTGCACGCCCAAGCCTGGCAAGACGTGCTGGCCCGGACGGGCGCCGACGCGGCCGCGCAAGCCTGCCTGGCGCACTGGGCCGAGCACGGCCTGCCGCTGGTGGTGACGCAGCAGCCCGCAGGGGCCGAGGACGCCTGGCAACTGGGTGTTTCAGCGCCGCTGTGCTGGTCGCGGCGGCGTTTGTTCGTGAGTGTGCCGGCGCTGGCCATAGCCCGCACGGGAGCGTTCCCGCTGGCCGCCGACATCGACGCCCACGGCGGCGCAGGCTGGCAAGCCGATTGGCACGCACTGTGCGACGGATGGGTCCAGGCCGGCGTGGAAGCCCGCGTGTACGGCAGCCATGGCTGGCAGGCGCTGTCGGGGCTCGCGCACGTGGATGCGGACTCGGACATCGACCTGCTGCTGGCCGTCGGCAGCGCCGCGCAGGCCGATGCGGTGGTGGCCATGCTGGAGCAATCCCCTGCCCGGGGCCCCAGGCTGGACGGTGAACTGCTCTTCCCTGGCGGCGGCGCCACCGCCTGGCGCGAATGGGCCCGCTGGCGCCGGGCCGGCCGTGGGCCGATCCTGGTCAAGCGCCTGCGCGGGGCGTCGCTGGAGAGACAAGGCGAGTCGTTCGCATGACGCGCATGCCCGAACAACCCGCCGGCCTGCCCGGCTGGGGCCAGCACCCGGCGGTGCGGAGGCTGGCCCGTGCCGCGGTGGCGGCGCTGCACGACGAACTGGCCCTGGAGCCCAAGCCCGGCCTGGTGTCGCGCCTGGACAGCGGCAGCCACACCGACATGGATGCGAAGACCTTCCTGCGCAGCCTCTTCGCCCTGCGCCACAGCTTCCTGCGCCTGGCCTGCCTGGGGGCTGCCCGCGTGAGCTTTGCCGAACTCGAACGTGAAGGCGTGCGGGCCGAATCGCGCATGCTGGCTGCCACGGAGGGTGTCAACACGCACCGTGGCGCCATCTTCGCGCTGGGCCTGCTATGCGCGGGGGCTGGCTCGCTGGTGGCCTTGTGCGTGCCCATGGATCCCGCCGCCCTGCGCCGCGCGCTGATGGTGCAATGGGGTGAGGCTCTGGCCACGCGAAGCACCCAGGCCGGCGCCGTGGGCGACCGCAGCGCAGCATGGCGGCTGGGATTGCGCGGCGCCGGGGCCGAGGCCGCACTCGGGTTCCCGGTGCTGTTCGAGACCGCCCTGCCGGCCCTGCAGGAAGCGCTGGCCCAGGGACTCGGGCCACAACGGGCCCGCGCTCACGCCCTCTTCGCGGCCATGGCCGTGCTGGACGACACCAACCTGGCGCGCCGGGGCGGCCTGGAGGGGCTGCGATACGCCCAGGCTGCCGCGCGGGACTGGCTGCTCGGCGGCGGCGCTGCACGGCCCGATGCGCTGGAGCATGCCCGCGCCCTGCACCGCGACTTCGTGGCGCGCCGGTTGTCGCCCGGAGGCGCTGCCGACGTGCTGGCCGCAGCCTGCTGGGTGCAGCGGGTGTGCGCCGAGGGGCCGTGAAGCCGCCGCCATGACCCTGGCGCTGCTCTTCCCGGGGCAGGGCACGCAGCACGCAGAGATGCTGCCTTGGCTGGCCGATGAGCCGGCCGCGGTGCCGCTGCTCTCACGCCTGGCGGACGAACTGGGCACCGGCTGGCGCGAACGCCTTGCAGACCCCGGCTGGGCAACCGACAACCGCGTGGCCCAGACGCTGATCACAGGGATCTCGCTGGCAGCCTGGCAGGCGCTCGCGCCGCGGCTGCCGCTGCCCGGCGTGATCGCCGGCTACAGCGTCGGCGAGCTGCCCGCCTTTGCGGCGGCGGGGGTCTTCGACGCCGGGACCGCGCTGGACTTGGCGGCGTTGCGGGCCGTCTTGATGAGCGCCAGCGTGCAGGGGCGCCGCACGGGCCTGCTGGCCGTCACCGGGCTGCCTGCCGCGGCCTGCCTGGCGATCGCCCAGCCGCACGGTCTTTTCGAAGCCATCCGCCTGAAGCCGGACCGGGTGGTGCTGGGCGGGCCTGAAGAAGGCCTGGGCCCGGCCGAGGCCGCATTCGTGGCCGCCGGCGCGCAGTGCACGCGCCTGGCGGTGCGGGTGGCCTCCCACACGCCCTGGGTGGCTGGCGCCGTGGCGCCCTTCGCGGGGCACCTGGCGGGTTTGAAGTTTGCGCCGCCGCAGGCGCTCCTGGTGTGCAACCGGACGGGGGGAACGGTGCGCGGCGAAGCCGCACTCAAGGCGGCGCTTGCCGGCCAGATCGACCACGCCGTGCCCTGGGACCGCTGCATGGACACCCTGGAAGAGCGCCGCGTGCGTTGCGTGCTGGAGGTCGGCCCGGGCGCCACGCTGTCCAGGCTGTGGAACGAGCGAGCAACCGGCGTGCAGGCGCGCTCGGTGGATGAGTTCCGCAGTGCGCCCGCCATCGCTCAGTGGGTCGCGGCCGAACTGGCCTGAGGCCCGGCCTGCCGGCTCAAGAGGCGCCGAAGCGTCCCAATCGGGCACGCAGGGTGTCGATCTCTCGCATCAGTTCCAGCACCAGCGCGACTCCGGCCAGGCCGAGTTCCAGATCTTCCGACAGGCGCAGCGCCGTGCGCGTCGTGCGCAGGGCCGGCCCGCTGAAAAGCCACTGCTCGGGGGCCCCCCCCGCAGGGTCGAGCACGCCCTCCTGCACGAGTGCGATGACCTGCAGGCGGTCGGTGCCGCAGGCGTGGCAAAGGCCGTCCAGCGTGAAGTGGACCGACTCATCCACGACCAGCGCCGGCACGGGGCGGCGATCGATTTCAACCACTCTCATCCGGCCTCCAGCACGCCGCGAGGCGCGAAATCAGGGAACGCCTTCGCCAGGTCGGCATAGGCCTGTCGGGCCGCGGGCGTCTCGGCACCCGGCAGCGCAATGCCCAGCAGGGCATACAGATCACCTGCCGGGTTGCCGGGTATGCCACGCCCTCTCAGGCGCAGCTTGCGGCCGGCCACCGAGCCGGGCGGCACGGCCAGCTCCACCGGTCCGTCCGGCGTCGTTGCCTGCACGCTGGCGCCCAGTGCTGCCTCCCACGGCGCGATCGGCAGGTCCATGTACACGTCCCGCCCGTCCACACGAAACGTCGGATGGGGGCGGAACTGGATTTCCAGGTAGAGGTCGCCCGCGGCTTCGCCACCCTGCCCCGCCGCACCCTGGCCGGCCAGCCGCAGTTGCTGGCCCTCGCGCACGCCCTTGGGCACGTCCACCTCGAGCCGCCGCTCCAGCAGCGCGCCATGGCCCGCATCGTCCAGCGTCGGCACCCGCAGCGTGATCGTGCGGCGAGCACCGCGGTAGGCGTCTTCCAGGTCGATGACGACCTTGGCATGGTGATCGCCGCCGGGCTGCGGCATGCGGCTGCGTCGCGGACTCGGGCCGCGCCGAGGCCCGGCACCGCCCGCGTCGTCATGGCCCACGCCGCCCCGGCCGAACAGGGACGAGAAGAAGTCGCTGTAGCCGCCCGCATCGGCGCCGGCCGGACTGCCCCGTCCATTGAACTCGAAGCCGGCGTCCCAGCCGGGCGGCGGCGCCCACGACTGACCCTCGGCCGGACCCTGTCCGACCGTGTCGTAGGCTGCACGCGCCTCGGGGTCCTTCAGCGCCTTGTAGGCTTCGGCAACCTCCTTGAAGCGCACCTCGGCATCCGGCGCCTTGCTCACGTCCGGGTGGTATTTGCGGGCCAGCTTGCGGTAGGACCGCTTGATCTCGTCGGCCGTGGCCGTCCGCTCCACGCCCAGCGTGGCGTAGTAGTCCTTGAATTCCATGCCTGCCTTGCCAGTGACCCACGGCCGAAGAAGACCGGACGGGCGACATGCATGGTGGGCAAGGGCTCGGCGGCCGTCCGTTCGCCAGCGTACCGAGGGCCTGTCGGGCCCTGCGCGCGCCCGACACATCCACGAGGCATGATCGCGACATGGAAGAACTGAAATCCCTGCAGGGACTGGGCCTGGACCTGCCCAGCCCGGCCTACATCGCGGGTTCCATCCTCTTCGGCCTGCTGGGCTGGGCGGCGTTCCGCCACGGCCGCAAGCACGGCCGCAAGCTCACCACCGGACTGGGCCTTGCGCTGATGCTCTACCCCTACCTCATCAGCCAGACCTGGGCGTTATGGGCCGTGGGTCTCGCGTTGTGCGCCGGGGTGGCGCTGGACCGCGGCTAGATCGGCACCTCGAAGATTGCCTTCAGCGTCCAGCGGTCGGCGGCGTCGGTCAGGCCGCGCCCCACGCCCAGGTTGACGACCCAGGGTTTGCGGTCCACGTCCAGGGCGAGGAACAGCCGTTGGTCTTGCTGCTGCCAGGGCAACGTGCGGCCGATGGGCCCCAGGCCGCTGTACAACTCCAGCCCGCCCGAGTAGCCGGGCGCCAGGCGCCGGGCCAGCTTGACGCCGACATCCGCGTCCGGGCGCCGCCCCGCAAAGCCGTCCGACAGGCCGAAGCCCAGGATCGGGTTGACGGCCAGCAGCCAGTCGGGGCTGCGCCAGCCCGCGATGAAGCGCGTTTCCAGCGAGGTGCGCGACTCCGAGTAGCGCTGGGCCAGCCGCGACAGCTCGAAGTTCACGCCAGCGAACGCCCCGCGGCCGTCGACCGGTTGCAGCGGCAGCCACTTGAGCCGCAGCTTCAGGCCGGCCACGTCGAAGCGGCCCTGCTGGTCGCGCAGCGTGGGCACGTAAAGGCCCAGTTCGACATCGTGGCTCAGGCCATACGAGAACTCGGGCGTGTAGCGCCAGGCGTGGCCGGGTGGTACCTCGCCCGGGTAGTCGCTGGTGCCGCGCCCGCTGGGCGTGGCGTTGACGTGCAACTCCAGGCCGAACTCGCCACGATCGTTGATGCCGTCGTCGTAGACCTGGACCTCGTCCTGAAGGTCGGCGTGGGCGGGACCGGCCAGCAGGGCACAGGCCAGGACGATCGCCCGGACAGGCAGCGAAAGAGGGGGCATCGATGGCGGTGGAGCGTTGTGACGGGTCTCATGTTAAGGCGCCACAGGCGGCACCGCTTCGGACCGCCCCGCTGTACGGTATCGCACGGAGCAGCCCGCGCCGGGGGCGGACAATCGAACAACCGTTCGTGCGCCCCTGAGCTGATCGCACCGTGAACCCGCACGAGACATCGCCCCCTACCGGACTGAGCCAGGCCGAAGCCGCCCGGCGCCTGCTCGCCGACGGCCCCAACGAACTGTTGCCGCCGAAGCGCCGCACGCCGTTGCGCATCGTGCTGGAAGTGGCGCGCGAACCGATGTTCCAGCTGCTGCTGGCCGCCGGCGGCCTTTACTTGCTGCTGGGCGACCGGGCAGAGGCCGCGATGCTGCTCGCCTTCGTGGTGCTGACTGCCGCGATCACCGTGGTGCAGGAGCAGCGCACCGAACGCGCCCTGGAAGCCCTTCGCGACCTCACCAGCCCGCGGGCGCAGGTCGTGCGCGACGGCGAGCGGCAGCGCATTGCCGGCCGCGAGGTGGTGCGCGGCGACCTGCTCGTGCTCACCGAGGGCGACCGCGTGGCCGCCGATGCGCGCGTGGTCTCGGCGGGCGACCTGGCGGCAGACGAATCGCTGTTGACTGGTGAAGCCGAGCCCGCGGCCAAGCGGGCCGAAGCCGCACCACCCGGGCCTGGGTTGGCCGAACCCGGCATGGTCTACGCGGGCACGCTGCTGGTGGGCGGCCAGGGCCTGGCCCAGGTGACGGCCACCGGCGCCGAGAGCCAGATCGGCCGCATCGGCAAGTCGCTGGAATCCATCGCCGAAACCGAAACGCCGCTGCGAATCCAGACGCGACGCCTGGTGCGGCAGTTCTCGGTGATCGGGGTGGCGCTGAGCAGCGCGGTGGTGGTGCTGTACGGCCTGACGCGGGGCGACTGGCTGGCCGGCGTGCTGGCGGGCATCACCCTGGCCATGTCGATGCTGCCACAGGAGTTTCCGCTGATCCTGGCGGTGTTCATGGCGATGGGCGCCTGGCGGCTGTCGCAGCAACGGGTGCTGGCCCGCCGCTCGGCAACGATCGAGACCCTGGGCTCGGCCACCGTGCTGTGCACCGACAAGACCGGCACCCTCACGCTCAACCGCATGTCGGTGGCCGCGCTGAGCCTGCCGGGCCAGGACACGCAGTGGGCCGCGGCCGGCGGACCGCCGGTCCTGTCGGGTGCCCTGGCCGAGTTGCTGGCCTTCGCCATCCTGGCCAGCGAGCCTGCGCCGTTCGACCCCATGGACAAGGCGCTGCACACGCTGGGCACGATCCACCTGCCGCCCGAGCTGTGGCACCCCGGGTGGCGCCTGGTCCATGAGTACCCGCTGACCCCGGAATTGCCGGCCATGACACACGTGTGGACAGACCCCGCACCCGCCGATGCGCCGCGGCCTCAGACCGTGGCCATCAAGGGCGGCGTGGAAGGCGTGGCCGGTCTGTGCCGATTGGGCCCGGCCGATGCGATGGCGGTGGCCGCCGACGCGAGGCGGCTCGCCGCCGGCGGCCTGCGCGTGCTGGCGGTGGCCCGCGCGACGCACGGCGGCGCCGGCTATCCCACCGACCCGGGCGGCTTCGACTGGCACTTCCTCGGCCTGGTGGCGTTCGAGGACCCCCTGCGGCCCGGTGCGGCTCAGGCCGTGCAGCAGTGCCGCGAGGCCGGCATCCGGGTGGTCATGATCACCGGCGACCACCCGGGAACCGCGCTGGCCATCGCCGGGCAGGCCGGCATCGACTGCCAGCCCGGTGTGCTGACTGGCGCCCAGGCCGCTGCGCTGGACGACGCGGCACTGGGCGAGCAGGCTGCCCGGGTCTGCGTCTACGCGCGGGTCTCGCCCCAGCAGAAGCTGCGCATCGTCCTGGCGCTGCAGGCACAGGGCGCCGTGGTCGCCATGACGGGCGACGGTGTCAACGACGCCCCCTCGCTGAAGGCAGCCCACATCGGCATCGCCATGGGCGGCCGTGGCACGGACGTGGCGCGTGAGGCGGCTTCGCTGGTGCTGCTGGACGACGATTTCGGCGCCATCGTGCAGGCCGTGCGGCTGGGCCGCCGGATCTACGACAACCTGCGCAAGGCCATGGCCTTCGTGCTGGCCGTGCATGTGCCCATCGCCGGGCTTTCGCTGCTGCCGCTGCTGCTGGGCCTGCCACTGCTCTTCACCCCGGTGCACATCGCCTTTCTGGAACTGCTGATCGACCCCGTGTGCTCCATCGTCTTCGAATCGGAGCCCGAGGAAGGCGATGTCATGGCCCGGCCGCCGCGCGACCCCGCGGCGCCGCTGTTCTCCCGCCGGCTGATCGTGGGCAGCCTCCTGCAGGGGGTGCTGGTGATGGCGGTGGTCGGTGGTTGCTACGTGGCGCTGCTGCGGGCACCCTGGCCCGAGGATCGCGCGCGTGCGGCGGCATTCACGGCGCTGGTGGCGTGCAGCCTGGCCCTGATCGTCGTCAACCGATCGCTGAAGGGCTCGCTGTGGGTCGCCCTCAGCCGCCCGAACGCGGCGCTGTGGCGAGTCGTGGCCGCGACGGGGGCGCTGCTGGGCGCCGTGCTGCTGATTGCACCGCTGCGCACGCTGTTCCACTTCGGGGCCCTGTCGCCCATGCAGGCCGCCGCGGCACTCGGACTGGGCTTGGGCGTGATGGGCGTGCTGCAACTGGCCAAGCCGGCGCTGCACCGCTGAGCGCCCGCGGCGGGCGGCCCGTACGCCAGCGTACCGACGCGCTGCGCGCCATCGTGGATCGTCGGCCGTACTGCCGGTGCTTCCCGGCTGACCATCGCCCCGAGGAACCCCATGAACCGATTTCACCCCTGGACCTTGCGACTGGCGCTGCCCGTCGCGCTGCTGCTCGTCGCTTGCAGCAAACCCGCCCCCCCGCCCGAACCCGCGATGCCTGCACCCGTCGCCGATGCCGCTTCGGCGGCCATGGCGTCCACGGCGCCGCAAGCCGCGGACGTGCCCAGCGCCGACGACCTGGCCGTGACCACCCGTGTCAAGACCGCATTCCAGGGCGATTCGAGCCTGAAGGCGCTGGACATCCAGGTGATGGCCACCAAGGGCGACGTGCGGCTGAGCGGCCAGGTCGACAAGCCCGAACAGAAGGACCGCGCCGTCGAGCTGGCCCGCTCGCTGGAAGGCGTGCACAGCATCCACGACGAAGTCACCGTCAAGCCCTGACCGCGCTGATTCATATCCCCAACCAACCCCAAGGACCTTCATGAAAACGGATACACAACTGCAACAGGACGTGGGCGCCGAACTCCAGTGGGAGCCCTCTGTCGACGCCGCCCAGATCGGCGTCGCCGTCAAGGACGGCGTGGTCACACTGTCCGGCGATGTGGCCAGTTATGCCGAGAAGTGGCACGCCGAGCGGGCCGCCCAGCGGGTGCACGGCGTCAAGGCACTGGCCGTCACGATGCAGGTGCGGCTTGCCGGCCCGAGCAAGCGCAGCGATGCCGACATCGCCCGCGCGGCCGAGAACGTGCTGGAGTGGACCACGACCCTGCCGGCCGACGCCGTCAAGGTGATGGTCGAAGGCGGCTGGGTCACGCTCAGCGGGCAGGTGGACTGGCAATACCAGAAGGAGGCTGCCGCCGACGCCGTGCGCGCCCTGCTGGGCGTGACGGGTGTATCCGACCAGATCGCCATCCGGTCATCGGCCACCACGGGCGCGGTGAAGTCCGATATCGAAGCCGCCCTGAAGCGTCGTGCCCGCGCCGATGCCCAGCAGATCACGGTGGCGGTGCAGGGCGCCGATGTCACGCTGTCGGGCATGGTGCACAACTGGACCGAACGCGAACTGGCGACCAACGCCGCCTGGGGCACGCCCGGGGTGCGCAATGTCATCGACAAGATGGTGCTGGCTTACTGAGCCACCGACGACCTGGCCGGCTGCCTCAGGGCACGAGCACCGCCGCGCCCTGCAGGCGGCCGGCACGCAGGTCGTCCAGCGCCTGGTTGGCATCGGCCAGTGCATAGCGCCGGGTCTTGGTGACGATGCCGACTTCAGGGGCCAGGCGCAGGAAATCGATGCCGTCCTGCCGCGTGAGGTTGGCCACCGAGACCAGCTGGCGCTCGCCCCACAGCAGGCGGTAGGCCATGGGCGGGATCTCGCTCATGTAGATGCCGGCGCACACCACGCGGCCGCCCTTGCGCACGGCGGCCAGGGCCAGCGGCACGAGTTCACCCACCGGCGCGAAGATGATCGCCGCGTCCAGCAAGGGCGAAGGCAACTCGTCCGAGCCGCCCGCCCAGGCCACGCCCTGGCTGCGGGCGAAGGACTGCGTGGTGGTGTCCCCCGGGCGCGTGAAGGCCAGCACCTGCCGGCCTTGCCAGGAGGCCACCTGCGCCACGATGTGCGCGGCGGCCCCGAAGCCATACAGCCCGATGCGCCGCGCCGGGCCGGCGATGGTGAGCGAGCGCCAGCCGATCAACCCGGCACACAGCAGCGGGGCCAGGGACTCGTCGCTGCCGGCCTCGCCCAGCGGGAAGGCATAGCGGGCATCGGCCAGCGTGGCGGTGGCAAAGCCGCCGTCGCGCGTGTAGCCCGTGAACTCCGGGGTGTCGCACAGGTTCTCCTGGTGGCCCACGCAATAGGGGCACACGCCGCAGGTGTGTCCCAGCCAGGGCACGCCCACGCGCTGGCCCATGCGCAGGCCCTGCACGGCCGAGCCCATGGCCTCGATCCGACCCACGATTTCGTGGCCGGGAATGATGGGGTACTGGGGATGCGGCAACTCGCCATCGACCACGTGCAGGTCGGTGCGGCAGACACCGCAGGCCAGCACCGCCACCCGGATCTGGTTGGGGCCGGGCTTGGGATCCGGCAACTCGGTCCATTCCAGGGGGCCACCCCGGCGCTTGAGCACCATCGCATGCATGACGAGGACCTTCCGATGCCCAGGGGTTCAGTGCGACAGCAAGGCGCAGCGGTGCGCAGGCAGCAGCAGGTCGCGCGTGACCCCGCCCAGCGCCCACTCCCGCAAGCGGCTGTGGCCATAGGCACCCGCCACGAGCAGATCGCTCCCGTGGTCGTTGGCCAGATCCTCCAGGGCGTGGCTGACGCTCTTGCCCAGCAGCATCGCCTGGGGCTGCGCCGTGACCCCATGCAGGCCCAGCCAGGCCGCCACGTCGGCCACCCGGGCCCGGGCGTCGGGCAGATCGCCTTCGGCGGCCATCTCGGCCACCAGCACGTGCGTCGCACGGCGCAGCAGCGGCAGGGCGTCGGCAATCGCGCGGCGGCTCTCGCGGCCGTCCTTCCAGGCCACGAGCGCCCGGCTGAGCGACACCACGCCCGCATCCGCCGGCACCAGCAACACCGGCCGGCCAGCCTGCATGACCAGGTTGCCGACATCCAGGTGGCGTGCGCTGTCCTGCCGGTCCTCGGCGGCCGCTGTGATGATCAGGTCGGCGCCGCGGGACAGCGCCACCAGATGCTCGGCCAGGGGTTGGAAGGCCAGCTTGCCCTGCCATTGGGCGCGCAGGTTCCGGCCCTGCAGCGCGTGATCGAACTCGGCTTGGGCAACCTTCAGTTCGCGTTCGAGTTCCACCCGCTCCTGCTCGATCATCGTCCCGTCGACATAGCCGTCGCCATAGACCAGGGGCGAGGGCTGGCACACGGCCACGCCGAAGACGCGTGCGTCCAGGCGCTCGGCCAGATCGGTGGCGCACCGCAACACGCCCGTGTTCGATCGGCCGACGGCCAAGCGCACCATCAAGCTGGCATAGGTCAAGAGTGGACTCCAGGAATCGAGGCCTCCAGCCTGCTCCCGCACGTGCGTCGGGTCTGTGCGCTAACGCTCACGGAGGTGGCACATCCAGGGGGCGTACCACCGCGGGCTCGCGTGTGATCAATTCCCGGTAGATGCCGCCGCTGCCCACGCTGCCGCGCGTGGTGCCCTGGCCCTGCATGCGTGCCACGCAGGCCGCGCGCAGATCGGGGCCCAGGGGCTCACAGCGCTGCGTCGTGTTCGGGCCATACACGCTGGCGTCTTCGTCGAATCCTTGCCTTTGTGCCTGCGCGCGGGCCGCCTGCGCTTCGCGCAGGCAGGGTGCGAGGGCTTGCTGCGCATGCCCGTCCATGCAGGAGGCGCGTTCGCGCTGGTAGCGCGACTCGATCTCACCGGCGGACTCCTTGGCGGCGAAGGCGGCCACGCTGGCCACGCTCAGGCAGAAGCCCAGGCTGAACCCGAGAGTCAGGCCGCGGACCGCGGAACTGGAAGTGATGCTGATCATGGGGTGGTCCCCTGTTCATAGCCGGAAGCGGCACCGCCAATCTAGGCCCGTTGCAGGCTGGCGCGCGTCAGCCAGGACCGGCATCCAGGCGTCCGCACTGCCGCCTGCGTGCGTAGGACAACGGGCCGCCCACTCAAGTCCGCAACTCGCGGGCCGATAGTGGTAACAGGCGGGGGATGTCCCTTTCCGCACCCAACCGACCCAGCCCGATACGACGCCATGAAACAGGATTCCGCTGTGGTCGATGCTGAAACCATCCTGGCGCAGGAGCGTGCGGGACGCCTGGCCGCCGAGGCCGCGTTGGCTGCAGTGCAGGCAGAGCTCTACGAGACGAATGTCGAGTTGCAGACCCTCATCGTGGGCCTGGACCAGGCCGTGGCCGACCGCACCGCCGAAATGCTGGCCGCCCGCGACCGCGCCATCGCCTCCGACCAGGCCAAGAGCGCCTTCCTGGCCAACATGAGCCACGAGATCCGCACGCCCCTGACATCGATCATCGGCTTTGCCGAGTTGATGCTCGACAAGCGTCGGCAAACCAGCGTGGGCCGTGGCGAAGCGCTGACCAGCATCCTGCGCAACGCGCGGCACCTGCTGGACCTCATCAGCGACATTCTGGATCTCTCGAAGATCGAGGCCGACGGGCTGGATCTGGAAATCCAGGACATCTCGCTGCCCGAGTTGCTGGCCGACATCGAATCGTTGATGGGCCCGCAGAGCCGTGAAAAGGGCCTGCAGTTCGACGTGGTGCCGCTGCTGCCCTTGCCGCAGACGCTGCGGTGCGACAAGGTGCGCCTGAAGCAGATCATCGTGAACTTCTGCAGCAACGCGCTGAAGTTCACCCAAGCCGGCTCGATCACCATCGAAGCCCAGCTCGACCCGTCCACCCGACAGCTGGAGATCAGCGTCTGCGATACCGGCATCGGCATGACGCAGGCGCAGATCGACAAGCTCTTCCGGCCCTTTGCGCAGGCGGATGTCTCCACCACGCGCCGCTTCGGCGGCACGGGGCTGGGCCTGTACATCAGCCGCAGGCTGGCCGAGCGCATGGGTGCGCACATCGACCTGCGGTCCACACCCGACCAAGGCAGCCGCTTTACCTTGCGTCTGGAGATGCAGGACGGCTCGCTCGACACGCCGCTGCTGCGCGACGCCACGGCGTTCACGGCGGCACGCAAGCAGCTGGAATGCGACCAGGAAGACTGGGTGCCCGCCCTCACCGGCCGCGTCCTCCTGGCCGAGGACGGGCCCCACAACCAGCGGCTGATCGGTGCCCTGGTGGAGGCCACGGGGGCCGAGCTGGCCATCGTGAACAACGGGGCTGAAGCGGTGGAGGCCGCCCTGGGCGGCGACCACGACCTCGTGTTGATGGATGTCCAGATGCCCGTGCTCGACGGCGTCAGCGCCACGCAACTGTTGCGCAACGCGGGCTACGCCGGGCCCATCGTGGCCGTGACGGCCAACGTGATGCGCTCGGACATCGACCAGTATCAGAAGACGGGCTTCACCGACACACTGGGCAAACCGCTGAATCGGCGCCGCCTGTATGCGGTGCTGGCCCGACACCTGAGCCAGTCCGGGGAGTCCGAGCATTCCGTGCAATCCGAGGACAAGCTCGACGCGCTGGTGGCCGCCCTGTCAGCCGACTTCCAGGCAGAGCTGCCCGGCAAGATCTCGGCCATCGAAGCCGCCCTGGCCAGCCGCGCCTGGGTGGAATTGCGCCATCTGGTGCATGCGCTCAAGGGCCTGGCCGGCTCCGTGGGGTATCCCGAGCTGACACGGCTGGCCCAGCCCGTGGAAGCTTCGATCCAGGCCGGACGCCTGGTCGAGGCCGAGTTGCAATGCGTGCTGCTGCTGGAAGCGGCGCGGCAAGCGCAAGGCTTGTCGAAATGAGCGACCCAACCAGCGAACACGCCGAAGAGGCTTCGGACGAGGTCAGCACCTGCGACGTGCTGCTTGCCGACGACCTGGGCCAGACCCGAGAACTGCTGGCGGCATTTCTGCGCCGCCTGGCGCCGGATATTCGCATCCAGCAGGCCCGCAACGGCAGCGAGGCGCTCGTGCTGTGGCAAAAGCACCGTCCGCGCCTGACCTTCCTGGACATCGACATGCCCGTTCAAACGGGTGTCGAAGTGCTCAAGGCCATCCGCCTGGCGCAACCCGAAGCCTTCGTGGTGATGGTCTCGGGCTATGCCTCGGCGGACAACGTGCGCGACTCGATTCAGGCTGGCGCCAGCGGCTTCATCGTCAAACCCTACAAGCCGCAACGCATCGTCGAAGTGCTCGACCGCTACCGCAAGCTCAAGGCGGAAAACCTGTTTCCGGGGCTGTCGATCAACGCTTGATGCGGCTGATCTTCGTGCCTTCGATGCTCAAGCTGGCCATCAGGCCCTGCTGGTCGGAGATGAAGGCATAGGCGTCGTCCTTCATGGTCGACGTCGACAGGTTCTTGGCCACGCCTTCGTTCACCACCACGACCGTCGGGCCCACGCCGAATTCCCAGCCCTTGGTCTTGTCCAGGTACTGCACGGCCTTGTCGTTCATCAGGAACACCACATAGGCGTACGACTCGGCGCCGGCTTGCCAGCCCCAGGACGCCGAGACCGAATTGAAATACTCGGTGACCTGGCCGCCCTTCATGAGCACGCCTTCGCCGTAGCTGCCACCGAACACGAGGCCGGCCTTGACGATGTTCGGGAACACCAGGATGGCCTTGGCCTTCTTGGAGATCGCCTCGGCAGCCGGGTTGGTCTTGTACAGCTTCTGCAGGGCCTGCCCGGCGTCCTTGCTCAGGTCTTCGGCGGTGGCGGCATAGGCACCCGGGCCGAAGGCGCCAAGTGCCATCAGGGAGACGGCGCCCACGGCGCTCAAGGCCATCTGGTGGAAACTGCGGCGGGATTGATGCATGGAAAGGCTCCTGAAAGTGTTGGTTGGTTGCCGAGATCGGCACTGCAACGGCCACGGTAGCGCGGAGGGACCGGTCGGTCGGTGCGCTGGCGAACACTGTCGCCGGGGCTCGTGAACCCTGCGACTGCGTGTCCGGTGCACGGTTCCGCTGCCCGCTGGTTGCGGGCGTAACTCATCGTGTCGGCGGCGGCCAGGCGCCTGCCGTCAGGCTTCGCGCGCGCCGAGCTTGATGAACAGATCCCGGTTGGGCGAGAAATTGGCGTGCAGCGGCAGCAGCGCGCCGCCCAGCGCCCGGGCATCTGAGCCGATGGTGCCGGCCTGCAGCGGCGGGCGAGCCACGCCTTCCCAGTCGTAGCGCGAGAGGGCCTGCGCCGTGCGGTCCAGCAAGGCCGCGAGCAGCTCTCGGCTGAAGGAACCGTCGAGCACCACGCTATCGATATCCAGCAGGCAGGCCGAAGAGACGATGGTCTGGGCGATGGCCGCCGCGGCGGTCTCGAGCCAGGACTGCGTGATCGGCTGCCAGGGCGCCTGCAGGGCACGCCCGTCCGCGGCCGCCATGCTGTCCAGGCCGGCGGCCGCGTAGGCCTTCTCCAGCGGCAAGAGCGATGCCACACTCAGCAGTTGCGGCGGCATCGAAGCGCCGTCCCGGCCCTGGCCGGCAGGCCACAGCGGCATGGAGCCCACGGCACCGGCATTGCCGGACAGGCCGCCTCTCAGTTTGCTGTCCAGCACCAGGCCGCCGCCGATGAAGGTGTCCACGAAGATATACAGGAAACTGCCGATGCTGTGGCCGCGGCCGGTGACGAGTTCCGCCAGGCAGGCCGCTGCCGTGTCCTTGATCACCGTCACCGGCCAGGGCGCGAAGGCTGCAATGGCACCGGCCAGGTCGACCGCCTGCCAGGTGTCGGCCACTTCGGGCGGCATGCCCAGCAGCGATTGCCAGCCGCCGAGCGCAAGGGGCGCGGCCACCCCGATGCCCTGGACGCGACCGCGCCGCTCGGGCCCGAGCTTGCGGCCGATCTCCTGCAGCCGGCTACGGATCTCGGGCAGCAGCAGCTTGGGATCGGCTTGTGCATACGACAGCTGCCACCGCTGGCACACCTGCCCGGTGAAGTCGACCAGCAGCGTGTCCACGCTGCGCCGACCCACCTTGATGCCGACCGCGTAGGCGCCTTCGGGGTGCAACGACAGCGGCACCGAGGGCTGGCCCACCTTGCCACGCACCGGCTCGCCCTTGCGCAGCAGTCCGTCCTGCAGCAGCCGCTTGGTGATGACGGAGACCGTCTGGGCCGTCAGGCCCGTGAGCCGTGCGATCTCGGCACCGGGCAGCGCGCCCTGCAGGCGCACGGCCTGCAGCACCACCCGTTCGTTGTACTGGCGCAGCCCGCCCTGGTCGGAGCCGCGCGTGGGCAGGTGTGCGCCTTCGTCGGGGTTTTCGGAGCGCGCGTTCATGCCATCAGTAGGCCAGCGATTCGGGCGGTATCTGCTCGGGCGGCAACGCGCCCGTCATCACCGCCACGGTATCGCTCATGCTGATCCTCTTCGGGTTCAGCACGGCGGTTCGCTTGCCCAGGCGGGCCACGTGGATGCGGTCGGCCACCTCGAAGACATGGGGCATGTTGTGCGAGATCAGCAGCACCGGCAGGCCCTTGTCGCGCACCCGGCGGATCAACTCGAGCACCATGTTGCCTTCCTTCACACCCAGGGCTGCGGTGGGTTCGTCCATGATCACGACATGACGGGCAAATGCGGCGGCACGCGCCACGGCCACGCATTGTCGCTGGCCGCCGGACAGCGTCTCCACCGGCTGCGTCATCGACCGGATGCCCACCTTCAGGTCCTGCATGCGGGCGATGCTCTCTTCCAGCATGCGCTTCTTGTCCAGCATGCGCAGCACGCGGCCCGTCCACCCGGGGCGGCGAATTTCGCGGCCCAGGAACAGGTTCTCGGAAATGGTCATGGCCGGCGCCACGGCCAGGTCCTGGTAGACGGTCTCGATGCCGGCACGGCGGGCGTCCATCGGCGACTTGAAATGCACCGGCTGGCCATCCAGCAGGATTTCGCCCGCATCGGGCACCACGGCGCCGGCCAGGCACTTGATGAGCGAGGACTTGCCCGCTCCGTTGTCGCCGATCACGGCCAGGATCTCGCCGGCCCGCAGCTCCAGGTCGGCGCCGTCCAGCGCGGTCACCTGGCCATAGCGCTTGACCACTCCCTTGGCCTGCATCACGAACGGTGCGTCCATCTCAACGGCCCCCCTTGCGCGAAAGTTGGTCCAGGGCTACCGCGCCAATCACCAGCACGCCGGTGACCAGCACCTGGTAGATCGACGACACGCCCGTCAGCGTGAGCCCGTTCCGGAACACGCCCACGATCAACGCACCCACCAGCGAGCCGACGACCATGCCGCGCCCGCCGAAGAGGCTGGTGCCGCCCAGCACCACCGCGGTGATGGCGTCCAGGTTCTCGGTCTGCCCGGCGTTGGGGTCGCCCACGCCGGTGCGGGCCACCGAGAGCAGCGAGGCCACGCCGTACAGCAGGCCTGCCAGCACGTACACGCCCAGCAGCACACCCCGTGTGGGGATGCCCACCAGCCGCGTGGCTTCGGCGTTGTTGCCCACCGCGTACACGTGCCGCCCGGCCGCGGTTTCGCGCAGCACGAAGGCGGCCAGCGCATACAGGCCGAGCATCAGCACCGTGCCCCAGGCCACCTCGGTGCCGCCAACCGTGAAGGTGTTGCCCAGGGCCGTGAGCAGCGGCGGCAGGTCGGTGACGGTCTGCGAGTTGGAGTAGAGCTGGGTGATCGCAAAGGCGATGTTCAGCGTACCCAGCGTGACGATGAAGGGCGGCAGCTTCACCCGCGTGACCAGCAGCCCGTTGATCAACCCGAACAGCGCGGTGACCCCAAGGCCGCAGGCCACGGCGAGCGCCGGGGGCATGTGGAGATCGGCGGCGAACTTGGCCATCACGATGCCGCCCAGCGCCATCACCATGCCGCACGACAAGTCGATGCCGGCGGTCAGGATGATCAGCGTCTGGCCGATGGCGATGACGCCCACCACCATCACCTGCTGCAGGATCAGGCTGAGGTTGCCACCGGTCAGGAATCGTTCACTCTGGCTGGCGAAGGCCGCGCAGGCCAGCGCCAGGGCGATGAAAGGGCCCAACGTGCCCAGGGAAGGCAGGCGCTTGTGCATGAAGGTTCTCCATCTGACTGGCGGCCACGGGGCGCGGGCCGCACCGGGTGAGCCTCGCTGCTTGCCCTACTTCTTGCCCCAGCACAGGTCCAGGCCGGTCTTGACGTCCTTGCTCTCGACGCCGGCCAGGGGCGCGGCGGCGATCAGGGTCACGCCGGTGTCGGTGTAGCCGCTGGGCTTCTTGCCAGTCCGGGCATAGGCCACGCCCGCTTCCACCCCCAGGGCCGCCATCTTCAGCGGGTACTGCTGGCTGGTGGCGGCGATCTTGCCGTCGCCCAGGTCCCTGATACCCTGGCAGCCGCCATCGACGCTGACGATCACCACGCCACCCTCGCCGCCCACCTTCTTGCCGGCCTTCTTCAAGGCGTTGTAGGCACCCGCCGCGGCCGGCTCGTTGATCGTGTAGACCACGTTCACGTCGGGCACCTTCTGCAGGCAGTTTTCCATCGCCGTCTGGCCCTTGGCCTGGTCCCCGAAGCTGTCGGCCATGCACGCCACCTCGGCCGTCTTGCCCAGATCGTTGCTCTTGGCATCGGGCGCGGCCAGGCCGAAACCCTTGAGGAATCCGTTGTGCCGCTGCGCACCCACCGGGTGCCCGGGGAACAGGTCGAGCGTGACGATCCTGGCGGGCTTGGCGCCCAGCGCCGCCTTGGCGTACTGGCCGATCAGCACGCCGGCCTTGTAGTTGTCGGTGGCGAACAGCGCGTCCGCGGCGTCGGCCGGGTCGGTGGGGCTGTCCAGTGCGATCACCAGCACGCCCTTGTCGCGCGCCTTCTTCAGGCTGGGCACGATGGCCTTGGCGTCGCCAGCCGTGATCAGGATGGTCTTGGCCCCGGCCGCGATCATGTTTTCGAGCGCCGTCACCTGCCCGGCGTTGTCGCCGTCGGCCTTGCCCGCGCCGGTGAGCAACTTGGCGCCCTGGGCCTTGGCGGCTTCGGCGGCGCCTTCCTTCATCTTCACGAAGAAGGGATTGGTCTCGGTCTTGGTGATCAGGCCGATGACCGGCTGGCCCTGGGCGTGCACGGCGGTGCCGGACAGCAACGCCAGGGCAAGGCTCAGGGCGGCGGGACCGCAGGCGGCCGGGCTGGGGAAGCGGATGCGCATGATGGTGTCTCCTGGTCGGGTTGCGCTGCCTCACCGGGCAGCTGCTGGAAACGGATTCTTCCTGTTTCAGATAAATAAATCAACCGGAGTGATTAATGGTTTTCCCCATTCCATGGCGCAGGCCGCAGCGCCATGCTCGCGAAGCGGCGGACTTGCGGCCGCATGGTCAGGAGACCCAGACATGATCGTGGTGTGCGGCGAGGCCTTGATGGACGTGTTCGAAGCGGGCGCCACGCCCACCGGCGTGATGCTGGACGCCCGGATCGGCGGCTCGCCCCTGAACGTGGCCATCGGCCTGGCGCGCCTGCAGCAGCCGGTGGCGTTCTTCGGCGGGGTATCCACCGGCTTCCTGGGTGACCGGCTGTGGGCCGCCCTGCAATCGGAAGGCGTGGATACAGGCTGCGCGGTGCGGCTTCCGGCGCCGTGCACGCTGGGCCTCGTGGGGCTGGATGCGGCGGGCGTGGCCAGCTATGCTTTCTACGGCCAGGGCACCGCCGACCGCCTTCTGCCGGTATCGGCCGTGGCCCGCGTGCCGCGGGCCGCGGCCTTCCAGTTCGGCTCCTATGCCATGGTGGTGGAGCCGGTGGCGGCCACGCAGCGGGCGCTCGTGGAGCGCGAACACGCGCGCAGCCTGATCGCCTACGACATCAACGTCCGGCTGAACGTCGAGCCCGATCTGGACCGCTGGCGGCAGGCATTGGCGTGGATGCTGCCGCGCACCCATCTGCTCAAGATGAGCGAGGAGGACCTGGCCCTGCTGTTTCCGGGCGAAGACCTCGAAACCCGGGTCGCGCAATGGCTGGCCGCCGGCGTGGCGCTGGTGGTGGTCACGCGGGGCGCTGCAGGCGCCTGGGCCTGGACACCCGGGCAGCGGCTGACGGTGCCGCCTGTCGCCACCGCGGTGGTGGACACCGTGGGCGCGGGCGACACCTTTCAGGCCGCGCTGCTCGCGGGCCTGGCCGAACGGAACCGCCTCAGCGCGGCTGGCGTGGGCGCGCTCGGCAGGACTGAGCTCGGGGCGGTGCTCGGCTTTGCGGCCAGTGCCGCCGCCATCACCTGCAGCCGGCGCGGCGCCGACCTGCCGCGGCGCCTCGACCTGCGCTGATCAGGCGCCGGGCCCGAACACCACCGTGCGCTTGCCGTTGAGCAGCACGCGGTGTTCGGCGTGCCAATGCACCGCACGCGCCAGCACCACGTTCTCCACGTCCTTGCCGATGCGCACGAAGGCCTCGCCGCTCAGTCCGTGGCCGACACGCACGGTGTCCTGTTCGATGATCGGGCCTTCGTCCAGGTCGGCCGTCACGTAATGCGCGGTGGCGCCCACCACCTTGACGCCGCGCGCGTGGGCCTGGTGATAGGGCTTGGCACCCTTGAAGCTGGGCAGGAAGCTGTGGTGGATGTTGATGCAGCGGCCTTCCAGGGCTCGGCACAGATCGTCCGACAGCACTTGCATGTAGCGGGCCAGCACGGTCAGCGCCGCCCCGCTCTCGCGGATGACATCCAGGAAGCGCGCCTCCTGGGCCGCCTTGTCGCCCTGCATGGGCAGGTGGTGGTAAGGGATGCCGTACCAGTCCACCATGCGGCGCATGTCATCGTGGTTGGAGACCACACCCACCACGTCGATGGGCAGCTCACCGGAATGCCAGCGGTTGAGCAGGTGGTTCAGGCAGTGGCCGTGCTTGCTGACGGCCAGCAGCACCTTCATGCGCTCATCGGCCGGTTGCAGCGACAGCTCCATGGCAAAGCGCCGCACCACCGGAGCCATCACCTCGCCGAACTCCTCACGCGTGGTGAAGCGGGTGCCCGTGGGGCGGAACACCGTGCGCATGAAGAACAGGCCGGTGTCTTCATCGCCGTAGTGCGAAGACTCGGTGATGAAGGCATCGGCCGCGGCCAGGGCCGAGGCGACGGCGGCCACGATGCCGACGGCGTCCTGGCAACGGATGGTCAGGATGTAGGACATGGACAAAAGGCTGGAAAGGCTGCAAACCCAGCCCATCGGGGCCGGGGGGGGTTGCAGTTTCTCACGGGGTGCGGCGCGCTTCAGCCGCGCTGCGCGTCGGCCAGTTGCCTGCGACGGGCATCGCCCTGGCGTTCGAACATCCAACCCGGGTACTCGGCAGGCAGGCGGCTGACAGCGTCGAGCCCGGCGAGCTCTTCGACACTCAGGGTCACGGTGGTGGCGGCCAGGTTGTCGGCCAGTTGGTCCGGCCGCTTGGCGCCCACGATCACGCTGGTGACCACGGGCTGGTGGAGCAGCCAGGCCAGCGCGATCTGCGCCACCGAGACACCGCGGGCCGCGGCCATCGACTTCATGGTGTCGATGCAGTCGTAGGCCCGGCTGCGGTGGACGGGCGGGAAGTCGAACGAGGTCCGCCGGTTGCCGGCCTCGCCCGGCACGTCGCGGCCGAACTTGCCGCTGAGCAGGCCGCCGGCCAGCGGGCTCCACACCATGAGACCGAGGCCTTCGCTGGCCAGCATGGGCACCAGCTCCCGCTCCAGGTCGCGGCCAGCCACGGTGTAGTAGGCCTGCAGCGACTCGAAGCGCGACAAGCCCAGGCGTTCGGCAATGCCCAGCGCCTTGACGATCTGCCAGGCCGCCCAGTTCGAGACCCCCACGTACCGCACATGGCCGTGGCGCACCAGTTGGTCCAGCGCCTGCACCGTCTCTTCGATCGGCGTGGCCGGGTCGAAGCCGTGGATCTGGTACAGGTCGATATGGTCCAGCTGCAAGCGCCGCAGGCTGGCCTTCACACCGTCCAGGATGTGGCTGCGCGAATTGCCGCGCGTGTTGGCGCCCGAGCCGGTTTCGCCGAAGACCTTGGTGGCGATAACCACGTTCTCGCGCGGGATCTTCAGGTTCTTCAGCGCCTGCCCGGTGATCTGCTCGGACGCACCGCCGGCATAGACGTCGGCGGTGTCGATGAAATTGATGCCGGCGTCGACGGCCTGGCCGACCAGGCGCTCGGCTTCCGACTGCTGCAGGCTGCCGATCTGCGCCCACATGCCGGCGCTGCCGCCGAAGGTCATGGTGCCCAGGCACAGCTCCGAGACGAAGAGGCCGGTGCGGCCGAGGGGTTTGGTGCGCATGGTGAAAACTCCAGGATGGTCAACGGTTGATCATGCCCCCAACCCGTGCCATCGATCCGGGCAGGGGCACGAATCGATGCAAGCGCTGCTGTCGGCAGGCCGCACGGGGTGGCACATCCATGGCGTGGCCGCTTTCGGCACAGGCGCCCGCCTGATGCAGCGGACCGCCCGCCGCTTCGGCAGGAATTCCGCTTGGACGAAAGCCTTCTCGAAGGCCGGATGCGGCCCGTCGGCGCCACGTGCTTAGGGCACAGGCTCGCCGCGACTCGACGCCGTCCCCCGGTGCAACGGCGATGTCGATCTTCGACTCGAAATCGAAATCGACGCGGCCACGGTCGCCGACACTCACGCCAAAGGGCAGCCTCCGGGCATGGTCAACCCATGGACCCGGGCCCTGCCGCGTGAGCACCGCGTGGTGGCGGCGGTTGGATCACCACTGCATCCAGGGCACCGTGGCCCTGGCATGGCTCATGGCAGTTGGCACCGGGCCCCTCGTCTCACGGCATCAGATCTCGGTCTCGAGGATGGTGCTGCCGGCCCAGTATCCGCTACGGCCATAGTGCCGGTACAGATTCAACTCCTGGTCACGGCCCCACTCGTGGGGCGAGTCGTAGGGCGGTGCGTTCTTGATCGACTCCCGGGTCAGGTCCACGGACACGGTCTTGTCGGACCAGTGCACGCCCTTGATCCACGGCGGTGCGATCAGCACCTTGTGGCCCATCCACCAGTTGCTCGTGTCGACGACGAGGTAGCGGATGGCCCAGGTCTCGTCATCGACCAGGAAGCCCGAGACATGGCCGATCTCGCCATCGGTCGCCTGGATGTGGTAGCCCGTGACGGCATTGCAACTGCGCAGGTGCGGGTCGTCGTTGCGATGGCGGGCGCGTTCGTCGCGCAGATAGGCTTCCATTTGCCGCTCGCGTTCGGCGCGATCCACGCCGTAACCCACCGCATACCCGGGCACCATTTCATACGGGTACAGCCCTTCGCCCCACATGCCGCCGCCGCCCCAGTAGGCAGGGTAGCCGTAGTACCCCAGGTACTGCTCTTCGTTCTGCCGCGAAACCGGCTTGTCGGTGTCGATGTCGGGGCTGTTCTTGACCTGCTCCCTGGTGATGGTGACCGGCAGCGTACGCTCCTGCCAGTTCGGATGGTGGACCGAGATGGGCGAGATCAGCACCTTGCGGCTCGACAGCCAAGTGCCGGCATCCACCAGGAAGTACCGAACCACCCAGGCATCGTCCTCGAAGTAGAAGTCCTTGACCTTCCCGATCTCGCCATCGGTGGCGCTGAGCTTGTAGCTCTCGAGGTCTTTCAGGTTGCGCAGCATCAGAGGTATTCCTTCGAGGTTGCCGGCGGGCCCGCATCAAGGGATGCGTCCAAGGACGGCGGATGGATGGGACTTCGCGTACGGGGTGTTGTACACAGAGACGAACTGCACCACCCAGGCCATTGCGCGGCAGGGTGATCGCCCGATGACTCTGCTCTCGCAGCACCGTCAACGTCTGTTCGTTGCCGCACCACCACCGCAACACCCAGGCGATGCCCCAGGTCCCGGGTGAACGCCGCTTCCGCGCCGATGGCCGTGCTGGTGCCAGCAAGCCGGCATGTCACGGTGAGAACTCGAACGTCAGCGAACGGACCGTGCCGATGAAGTAGGGCCTGCGCCCCTCGGGTCGCATCCAGGCCACCTCGCCCGTGAAGGGCACCTGCACGCTGTCCCGCGTCTGGTAGTTCGACCAGAGGCCTTCCCAGGGCGCCATGACCGTCATGTCGCCCACCATGCTGCCCCGTGACTCGGCGCGGAACGAACCGCTGAGACCGGCAGCGTCGAACCTGAAAAGCAGGGTCAGGCTGATCGGGCCATCCACCACCGTGGCGTTGGCCGAGTGGTCATCGACCGCTTCCCCGCGCACGCCCTGGCTGTGCCGGCGATGTCGATCGTGACGGCGCTGATGAGGGGCTGGCCGTCCTTGAGTACGGCGCGGAAGTAGCGCTGCACCGGCGCCGGCAGCCCTTCGAGTTCCCGCGCGTGGTAACGTGCCGGCGGCATGGCGCCGTTCTGGCGGCCGCCCTGACTGCGATCGCTCCGGCGCGCTTCCAGCTTGCCCTCGAGCGTCCGCATGGCACCTGCCCAGCGGCGATCCGCGCAGGCAGTCAAGCCAACGGCAGCGACAGCCAGCATGCACAGCATCAACCCGAGCCAGAGCAGCCAGGTCATGTGGACTCCCCCGGTTCGGCGCGCCGGGATTCAGCCCATCACAGACTCGATCCTTGAAGCAGGGGTTGGCTCACCGTGCACCCTTGTGATCCTTCTGACCTGTGTTCTTGTGCCGGCCCAGCACTTCGATCGGCTCGGCTGGCGGCAACTGGGGCTTGGTTGGTGTGGGAGCCGGGGGGCGGCGCAGGGCGGGCGTCGAGACCGGAAGTTGATTCTGCTGGGGCGTCTTTTGGGACATTCGGAACTCCTGTAGGCCAGGGCTTCAAGCCGTGTTGAATCGACTGCGCCCAGATGAACAGCGTACGCACAACGCGCCCTTCAAACGGTACGGCAGCGAACACCCGCGACGTGAAGCCTCTCGTCGGCGCGAGTTCGGCGTCGCACAGACCGGACAGCTCGGGCAGCGCAGGCTCACGCGGCGCATCGCCCTGAACCTCGGCGCGGCGCACCAATTCTCCAACCACACCGGGTGCCGAGCCCACAAGGACGGGTCATGGATATCACGACACATCGCGCACGCATCACAGGACCGGTTGCTTACGTATCTGGCAGCGGTCGAAGGCAGAACATTCCCATCGGCCCTTGCCTCGTCGAGAGCCTGGGCGGGCCGTCGATCGACATCATCTGGGGCGCGCGCGGACAGAGTTCGGTCGCGCTACCTGTCGAAGCGATCGAAGCAGCCCAGCATCAAGGGCACTTGGTGTTGTTGGACTGAGACCGGGCCGGGCAACGGGCCGCAGCAGGTCGGATGGCGCCGGGCCGCCTCACAGACCGCCGTTGCAGCCCGAGAGGGCAACACCTCAACGCCAGGCCCCGCCCCGTCGAGCGAACAACTCGCGCCAGCCTGCCTCATGCAACTCCACGCCATACAGGGTTGCGGCGGCTTCGATGCGGCGCCAGGCGGCGTCGCGCTCGTCGTCGCTCACACCCTGAACCTGATCGAAGCGAGCGATGGCGTTGCGCACGTGGCTGGCGTTTTCCAGAGGCTCCTTGCGTTGCTCAGGAAACGCGAACTGCCTGGCGGGAAGGGCATTTCGTTCTTGCGTGGACAGCCTGGTCATGAGCGGTTCCTTTCATTCCATCCATGGGTACAAGTAATTGAGCCACTGCTGCTGTCTCTCGTCGGTCTGTCGCCGCACAGACGTTCGGGACGTGACCACGCTACCTTTCTCTTCCACGTCTAGAGCGAGTCCATCGGATGCCATCGACAGCCCAACTTTCGCAAGAGCAGCGCGTCGTGCTGGCGAGCATCCTGCAAGCCCGGCTCGTTGATCTGGAGCGCACGCGCGAATCGGAATTGCAAGGCCAGTCACAGGTGGAATCGGCACGCAGGACGCTGCTGCAGGACGCCGACGACGCGTCCCAGCGGTCTGGCGACCACGAAGTCGAAGGCACTGCTTCGGACATCCACAGCGGCGAGTTCAACGCGATCAGCGACGCCCTGCAGCGCATCCACCGCCCCGACTATGGCCTTTGCATCGATTGCCAGGTCGAGATCCCATTTGCTCGGCTTTTGCTCGAGCCGCAAGCCCTGCGCTGCGCCGCGTGCCAGACCCTCCACGAAGGGAAGTCCCTCCCATGAGCCTCGGTCGAAACCATGGCGCGTTGCGCCGGCTGCTCGCTGGTGGCAGGGTCAAGGAGGGGGGGATCGGCCGAGACTCCTGTGTGGCGGTCTAGGATCCAGACCGTCTCCACGGCACCCGTGTACGTCCCTCGGGGCGAGACCCCCCTGGTTCGCTGCCGCCGATCACCCTGGGGACCGGACCCATACCGATCGGTCCGTCGATCCCGGTCGAGAGCCGTCGCGCTCGAACATGGCACAAGGCACGTGTCCGCTTCCTGACATGCAGAAGGAGGGACTGGTGTGTTGCTTACCGCACCGACCCTGATGGACGCTTCGCCTAACTTTGGCTCTGCAGTCCACCGCCTCCCGAGCTCTCCGTGGGTTGGGTGTTGCGATTGAACACGCCGGTTCACGAACGCCATCGATGCTGACGTGGGTCGTCGGCATGGGGCGTAGCGCTCAGGAGGAAGAGGTAGCCATGACTTCGACACGCAAGGCCCATTCCATCGGCGGAGGGATCGGCTCGCTCGCCGGCGCTGCATTCCTGATCCGCGCAGGTCACCTGCCCAGGACAGACAACGACCAGCGGCGGCCTTTCAGTCCCGCCAACGCCGATGAAGCCTCGCTCGACGCCAGCGGCACCACCCAGCACCGGTCACTGGACTTCTTCCAGACCAAGCTCCGGTTCGTGCGCATCCGAATGCAGCGCTTACTCGTCTTCCGTTTGGAAGACGCATCCGGGGCCTTGATCGGCCGGGCTCAAGGCAGCAACTTCGGCAAGCGGGCCATCCGGCTCACACTCGAATGAGCGTTGCCGCCAACCGGTCCAGTCCTTCCGGCGCGCAAGCGGATGTCGCGCTGCGCATCCTGAAGCGCCTGCTGCACGGCTTCGCAGGCGCTGCCGATCTTCGCCTGTGGAACGACCGTTCCTACAGCCTGGGCCAGGGTCCGCCGGCGTTCACGCTCGTGCTGCGCGACCCGATGCTGTTGCGCAGCCTCGTCACCACGCGGGGCCCGGTGTTGCTGGCCGATGCGTATTTCCGCGGCCAGATCGACGTCGAAGGCGATCTCTACAGCGCACTGGCCTTGAAGGGGCACTTCGAGGGGCTGGCCCTGCCCTGGCGCGACAAGCTGGCGATGCTGCTGGATGCATGGCGGCTGCCATCGCGTATGGAACCGTCGAATGCCGGAACCCTGCTGACACGACTGGCGCAGCGCTTCTCCAGGCAACACACCCGGCACTCCGACCGGCAGGCGATCGCCTTCCACTACGACGTCTCGAACGCCTTCTACGCACTGTGGCTCGACGCCGAGCGGGTCTACTCCTGCGCCTACTTCAAGACACCCGACGACACGCTGGACCAGGCACAGCAGAACAAGCTCGAGCACATCTGCCGCAAGCTGCGCCTGCAGCGTGGCGATCGCCTCCTGGACATCGGCTGCGGCTGGGGCGCGCTCATCTGCTGGGCGGCACGACACCACGGGGTGCGCGCACACGGCATCACGCTCAGCCAGGCCCAGCATGACTTTGCGCAGCAACGCATTGCCGATGAGGGCCTGCAGGCGCTGGTGAGCGTCGAATTGCGCGACTACCGCGACCTGCAGGGCGAGGCGATCTACGACAAGGTGGCCAGCATCGGCATGTTCGAGCACGTGGGCCTGGCCAACATGCAGACCTACCTGGCCGCCGTTCAGCGGGTGCTGCGCCCGGGCGGCCTGTTCCTGAACCACGGCATCACGCACGACGAAGAGGGCTGGAACCGCACCGTCGCCACCGTGTTCATCAACCGCTACGTATTTCCCGACGGCGAGTTCGACTGCGTCAGCAACATCCAGCTCGGCATGGAGCGTGCGGGCTTCGAGATCCAGGATGTCGAAGCGCTTCGCAGGCACTATGCACTGACCCTTCGCCATTGGGTGCAGCGCCTGGAGGCGAACCGTGATGCCGCGCTGGCCGAGGTGGACGAGCCCACGTACCGCGTCTGGCGCTTGTACATGGCCGCATGCGCGCTGGAATTCGAAGCGGGTGGCACCGGCATCTACCAGATCCTCGCTTCGCGGCGCGGTCTCGAAACCTCGTTGCCACTGACCCGTCGCGACCTCTACGCCCCTGTGCACCTCCCGGCTGGCGCAGCCCTCCCGCCCGGGATTGGCGCCTGAACATCTGAAGGATCCGCGTAGAGCATGGCATTCGTCGACGAAGCTCAGCCCGTGGCCTGGCCTTGAAGGTCAATCGGGACCGACGTTCCAGCAACTACGCGGACTCTTCTGGCGACACGGTCGACCGGCATGCCAACAGCGCAGGCGAGTTCGGGACTGTCGCAACGATATGGTCCACGAACTCACGCGTTCGCTGGGGCAGCAGACGGCGCCGGGCGTAGTAGATGACGATCTGGAAGCGCGGCCCATGCACCTCCTTGAGCACACGGACCAGTCTGCCTTCCATCAATGCGCACGCGACATGGTGCATGCCCACCAGCGCGATGCCGCACCCCGCCGCAGCCGCGGCCGCGGCGCTCTCCGGGTCCGTCAGTTGCAGGGCGGGATTTGGCCTGAGCTTCTGAGATCGGCCGCGACCCGTCAGCTCCCAGTCTCGCAGCCGCCCTGTCGTGTCCGAGCGCATCACGATGCAGCGGTGCCCGGCCAGTTCAGCCCAGGTGCGAGGCTCCCCGTGGGCAGCCAGGTAGGCCGGTGATGCGCACAGCACCGAACGCAGGCTGGCGAGGGTCCGGGCCACCAGTGTCGAGTCGGGCTTGAGCGCGGCGCCGATGGCGCAGTCGTAGCCTTCGGCGACCAGATCCACACGCCGGTTCTCCAGGCGCAGGTCAACCTGGACTTCGGGAAACCGGGCCTGGAAGGCTGCCAAGTTGGGGATGATCGCCATCCGCGCGAAGGTCGCGGGCACCGAAACCTTGACGACACCTCGTGCGACTCGCGCGGCTCGGCCCGTGGCCAGCGCGTCCTGCACTTCCTGCAAGGGCCCGCTCACCCGTTCGAGCAGGGCCTGCCCTTCCTCTGTGATGGCCAGGTGGTGCGTGTTGCGATCGAACAGACGGACGCCGAGCCGGGCCTCCAGTTGCGCCACCTGCTTGGCGACGGCCGCCGGCGTCACGCCGATCTGGCGCGCGGCGCCCGAGAAGCTGCCGACGCGCCGCACGGTGGCAGCCACGCCGAGGGCTTGCAGGGTATCCATGATCGATCCACCCTCTTGAAACGGTTATTCCAGCTGGGGTTGTACCGCGGGACGATCATGCCACCGAGAATTTGGTTCATGCAGTCCGCGCCGCCACCGACAAGCCCCTCTGCGGCCGCCGCAAACACGGCGCTGTGGCTGCTGGCACTGGCCAACTTCGCCGTGGGGATGGGCGCCTTCGTGGTCATCGGCATCCTCACGCCTTTGGCAGCGGACCTGGGCATCGCGAAGGCACAGGCCGGATCGTTGCTGACGGTCTACGCGGTGGTCTATGCCTTGAGCTCGCCGCTGCTGGTGGCGGTGACCGGCCGCGTCGATCGCAGCACGGCGCTGGTCGGTGGACTGGCGACCTTCAGCGCCGGCGCGCTCACTGCGGCCGTGTCGGGCAGTCTGCAGGCAGTGCTGGCCGCGCGCTGCGTGATGGCGCTGGGTGCCGGCATCGTGACCCCGGTGGCAGCGTCGGTGGGAGTGGCATTGGTCGGTGCCGAGGCGCGCGGTCGTGCGCTGGCCGTGGTGTTCGGAGGGTTGACGCTGGCGCAGGCGCTGGGCGTTCCCTTGGGCGCCTGGCTCGGCTACGCCTACGGCTGGAGGACGGCTTTCGGCGTCCTCGTGGTGTTGGGGGTGTTGTCCATCGTCGCCTGCGTGACGCGGCTGCCCAGGGGCATCAAGGTGCCGGTGGCCACGCTGGCCTCACTGGCCGGTGTGTTGACATCGTTGCGCCAAAGCGTGGCCGTGTCGTTCACGGCGCTCTTCATCGGCGCCCTGTATGTCGTGTACACCTTCCTCGCGCCGCTCCTGGAATCGCGCTACCAGCTGGGCCGCGACGGCGTGACCGTGATGCTCGCGATCTTCGGCGCCGGGGCCGTCGTGGGCAACTCGGTCGGCGGCTTGCTGACCGACCGGATGGGCCCGCGGCAGACGCTGTTCATGCTGTGTACCGCACAGCTGGTTTTGCTGCCTGCCCTGACGATGGTGACGATGCCGATGGCGGTCTTCGCCGCGGTGGTGGCCCTGTGGAGCATCTGCAGCTGGTCGTTCATGGTGCCGCAGCAGACGCGGCTGGCATTGCTGGCGCCCGAGCGCGTCCCGGTGCTGTTCGCCCTCAACGCGGCGGCCATCTACGTCGGTGGCTCCATGGGGTCGGCTCTGGGTGGCGTCACCCTGCAAGCGTCGGGGTTCGAGCTGCTCGGCCCCGTCGGCGCCGGTCTGGCGCTGCTGGCGTTCGGGTCGCTGCTGTGGCGCCGAACCGGCTGATGTTGCGCAGGATCTCGCGTTGCCAACTGAAAGGGGAGTGCGTCGATGGACAAGGTGATCTTCATTGTCGGCATGGGGCCCGGGGTGAGCGCAGCCGTTGCGCGGCGCTTCGCGCGCGAAGGCTATGCCGTGGGCGCTGTGGCCCGAGGCGCCACCAAGCTCGAACACGAGCTGACGGCTTTGCGTGAATCCGGTGTCCGGCTGGCCGGCGCCACGGCCGACGCCGGCCACATCGGATCGCTGCACGAGGCGCTGGACCGTCTTCGGGCCGAGTTGGGTGACGCGAGTGTGCTGGTCTACAACGCGGCCGGCATGACGTATCGGCCGCTGGCCGAGCTCAGCCCAGAGGCGTTCGCGGCCGACCTGGCTGTCAGCGTCGTCGGCGCCTTCGCCGCGGCGCAGCAGGTCCTGCCTGCGATGCGCGCGCAGCGCTCGGGAACCATTCTGCTGACCGGTGGCGGCTTTGCCTTCGAGCCGATGCCCGTGATGGCCAGCCTGGGCGTCGGCAAGGCCGCCGTCCGCAACCTGGCCTTCAGCCTGTATGCCGAACTGAAGGACAGCGGCATCCATGCCGCCACGGTGACGATCTGCGGCACGGTCGCACCGGGATCGGCCTTCGACCCCGACCACATCGCCGAGGCGTACTGGCAGCTGCACGCGCAGCCAGTCGGCACGTTCGAGCGCGAAGTCCAGTTCCGCGGCTGACACCTGCGTTTCATCGCCTTGTCGATCGAGTCCGACGGCCACACGGGAACCGCCGTGGCCCGAAGGCGCCCTGACAGCCGATACGCCGCAAGCCTGCTGGAACTGGCTGAGGCGGCATCACGCGCGTTGACAACGTCGGCTGGGCCTGGAGGCAAGCCGCGACCGCAGCGGCAGAGCGTCGCCGGGGAAGGGAAGGTCCAGACGGGAGTGGCTCAGGCCGCCATCAGCATCGCCTCGGGCGTGTCGTTGATGGTGGTGCGGCGCAGTTCGCGACGCTCCGCGAGGTCGTAGCGGCGGCCTCGGTGCAGCGTGCTGCGGTTGTCCCAGATCACCAGGTCGCCCGGTTCCCACTCGTGGGCATAGACGTTCTCGGGCCGCGTCGCGTGCTCCAGCAGGTCGCTGAGGAAGATGCGGCTTTCGGCTGTCGGCCATCCCAGAATCTGGCGTGCGTGCACGCCGACGAACAGCACCTTGCGCCCAGAGCCGGGGTGCGTGTCGGCAAGCGGCCAGACGGCCGGCGGGATCGCCTTCTTCTGCTCGTCGGTGTAGGCCTCGTCGCCCAGCAGGATGCGGGTATGCAGCGCAAAGTGCTCGGCCTTGAGGTTCTGGATGTCGGCCTTCGTGCGCTCATCCAGGGAGTCGTAAGCGTGTCGTAGATCGGCAAACTCGGTGTTGCCACCCCAACTCGGCTTGATCAGGCAATGCAGCATCGAATATGCCGCGCGCGGGTTCATGAACGAGCTGTCGCTGTGCCACAGCTGGTTGGCGAAGTTGGACAGGTTCTTCGGCGAATCGCGCTGCGCGACATGGCCCTGCGCGTCCACGTTCGAGATGTCGATCAGGCGCTCATCCTCCAACCGCTCGGGTCGCTTGAACACGCGCTTCAGGCCGATGTCCAGCGGGCCGAACTTCGACGTGAAGGCGATTTGCTGCTGCGCCGTCAGCGGCTGCCCGCGGAAGACAAGCACGGCATACCGATTCATCGCCGCGTTGATGGCGCGCAGATCAGCGTCCGAAGGCGGCTGCGTCAGATCCAGCCCACTGGCTTGCGCAGCAAACCAGTGATGCAGGGGCTTGAGTTGCAAGCTCATGAGGAATTCCTTTCAGCGTCCAAGGATCACTCTGCTTCGATCTTGGCTTCGGTCACGATGTGGCCCCAGCGTTGCATCTCGGCGGCGATGAACGCATCGAACTGCTCCGGGCGCGAGCCGACCGCCTGCATGCCGAACTCTTCCGCACGCTTTTGCACGTCGGGCTCCGACAGCGCATGGGCGGTATCGGCCTGGATCTTCTGCACGACCTGTCGGGGGGTGCCCGCCGGCACGATGAAGCCCAGCAGGGCGCCGACATTGAATCCGGGCAGCGTCTCCGCCACGGTCGGGTAGTCGTATCCGGCCACGCGCTGGTTGCCCATGGTCGCAATGATCTTCATGCGCCCGCTCTGCACGAAGGGCAGGATGGACAGGAAGGGGTCGAACACCAGATCGAGGCGTCCTCCGATGAGTTCGGTGTGCGCAGGCGCACT
This sequence comes from uncultured beta proteobacterium, assembly GCA_903822435.1. Classification (GTDB taxonomy): domain Bacteria; phylum Pseudomonadota; class Gammaproteobacteria; order Burkholderiales; family Burkholderiaceae_C; genus Rubrivivax. Next base: position 109,477 of record CAIJPE010000378.1, read on the forward strand.
GCCCTTCATGCCGATGTGCTGCATCTCGAAGCCTGCCTCCCGCTTGAGCAGTTCGGCACCCAGGTGGGTGGTGCTGCCTGCCCCCGGGGTGCCGTAGTTGAGCTTGCCGGGGTTCTTGCGGGCGTACTCGATCAGTTCCTTCAAGTTGTTGAAGGGCGCATCTGGCCGCGCCACGATGGCCAGTTGCATGTTGTAGAGCTGCGTGACGCCCGCCAGGTCCTTGCGCGTGTCGTAGGGGAGCTTCTTGCGCAGGGTCGGGTTCACGGCGAACGAGGAGTTGACCATCCCGATCGTCATCCCGTCCGGTGCGGACTTGGCAACCGCGTCCACGCCAATGACAGTGCCCGCGCCGGGCTTGTAGTCCAGGATGACGGGCTGACCCCAGGTCTTCTGCAGCTTCTGCGCGAGCAGGCGTCCGACGGTGTCGGTAGGGCCTCCGGGCGGGAACGGGACGATGATCCTGACCGGACCCTTCGGAAACTCCTGCGCCGAAGCCGGCGCCGCGAAGGCACTCAGCGCGACGGGCAGGCAAAGCAGGGCAAGCTTGATCCAGTTCACGGAGTCTCCGGGGGCATCTACAGGGTGGCCCGTCGCGGCGAAAGCATATCACCGGGCTTGTTTAGAATGGAACAATGTTTCAAAACGCGGGCGGATTTGAAACCATGAATTCAGACGCGGCCACTCCAGGCCGGGACGAGGTGAGCGCACTGGCGCGCGGCATCGCGGTCCTGCGGGCGGTGGCTGACAGCGTGCAGCCCTTATCCAA
>CAIJPE010000379.1 GCA_903822435.1 uncultured beta proteobacterium
ACTCGCCGCTGAGCATGTCGGCCAGGGCCTTCTTGGCCTTCAGGATGGGCAGTGGGCAGTTCAGGCCGCGCGTGTCGAGTTCTTTGTCAACTTGCATGGGCGAGCATCTTACTTGCGGGGAGGCAGTTCGATGAACTGCGGTTCATGGCCGCGCGTGCGCAGCCAGTCGGCCAGCGCATAGCCGGTGCCGGCCCGCCAGCAGCGCAGCTCGGGCAGGTCGTACATCTTGTATTCGGCCAGTTCGGGCGACAGGCGCACCTCGCCTCGCGCCACCGCGTGGTAGGCGATGATGACCTGGTTCATGCGCTGGAAGTCGTACACGCCCACCAGCGACAGCGACTCCACTTCCAGTGCGGTTTCTTCGGTCACCTCGCGTGCGATGCCCTCCTGGGGGGTCTCGCCGGCTTCCATGAAGCCCGTGATCAGCGCGAACATGCGGCCGGGCCAGGCCGCATTGCGCGCCAGCAGCACCTTGCCGCCCTGATCGCTGCATTCGATGATGGCAGCCAGCACGGGCGTGGGGTTGTTCCAGTGCGTCCAGTCGCAGGCGGGGCAGCGCAGCCGCTCCTTCATGCCGCCGTCTTCCTCGCGGGCGATCAGCGCCAGACCGGTGCCGCAGCGCAGGCAGAAGTTGACATCGGCGCTCATCGGACCACCCTGCGCGCTCATGCCGGAAACACCCCGGTGGACAGGTATCGGTCGCCCCGATCGCACACGATGAAGACGATGGTGGCGTTTTCCACCTGCTCGGCGATGTGCAGGGCCACCCAGCAGGCCCCGGCAGCCGAGATGCCGGCAAACAGGCCTTCTTCGCGGGCCAGGCGGCGGGCCATGTCCTCGGCGTCGGACTGCTTGACGAGCACCAACTGGTCCACGCCGGTGGGGTCGTAGATCTTGGGCAGATAGGCCTCGGGCCATTTGCGGATGCCCGGGATGCGCGAGCCCTCTGCCGGCTGCGCGCCGATGATGCGCACCTCGGGGTTCTTCGACTTCAGGAAGCGCGAGACACCGGTGATGGTGCCCGTGGTGCCCATCGCCGAGACGAAGTGGGTCACACGCCCACCCGTGTCGGCCCAGATCTCAGGGCCGGTGGTCTCGAAATGCACGCGCGGGTTGTCGGCGTTGCCGAACTGATCGAGCACGCGGCCCTTGCCTTCCCGCTGCATCTGCTCGGCCAGGTCGCGGGCGTATTCCATGCCGCCAGAGCGGGGCGTGAGGATCAGTTCGGCGCCGAAGGCCTTCATGGTCTGGGCGCGCTCGATGGAGAGGTCCTCCGGCATGATCAGCACCATGCGGTAACCACGGATGGCCGCGGCCATGGCCAGGGCGATGCCGGTGTTGCCCGAGGTGGCTTCGATCAGGGTGTCGCCGGGGCGGATCTCGCCGCGCTCTTCGGCACGGGCGATCATGCTGATCGCCGGACGGTCCTTCACCGAGCCGGCGGGGTTGTTGCCCTCCAGCTTGCCGAGCACGACGTTGCCACGCGACAGGCCAACGGCACCGGTCACGCGCTGCAACCGCACCAGCGGCGTGGCGCCGATCACGTCTTCGAGTGTCTTGTAGGGCATTGTGTTGAGCATTTGGCCTTTGCAGGCGGTTCGGTCGGGCAAGCCTGCCTCAACCGTGGTCCACTCCCGCGATCATGCCGATTGTCGCAGCCACACGGGGTCGCCCTCGAAGGACATGTGATAATCCCCGACCATCTACGGTGTGTGTTGTTGCACATCCGGCCCGCGTGACGAAATCGGTAGACGTAGCGGATTCAAAATCCGCCGCCGCAAGGCGTGCCAGTTCGAGTCTGGCCGCGGGCACCAGCCGGGTTCGTCACCCGCACCCCCCAGGCCCATCGCCCACATGCCGCCGATCCCACCGCTGACCAAAGCCCTGATGCTGGCCTGCACGGCCGTGTTCTGCCTCCAGGCCTTCCTGCCGCTGGAACGCTGGTTTGCGCTCTGGCCCGTGGGCAGCGGCCTGTTCATGCCGTGGCAGGTGGTGACCTACGCCTTCCTGCACGGCGGCGTTTTCCACCTGTTCTTCAACATGCTGGGCCTGTGGATGTTCGGCTCGGAGCTCGAGCGCATCTGGGGCGAGCGCCGCTACTGGCAGTTCCTGTTGGCCGGCGTGCTGGCTGCCGCCACCGCCCAGCTGCTGGTGACCGCCGCCACCCAGTCGATGTCGGCCACGGTGGGCGCCTCCGGCGGCCTCTTTGCCCTGCTGCTGGCTTTCGGCATGATGTTCCCCAACCGCATCATCATGCCGTTGTTCCCGCCCATCCCCATGAAGGCCCGCACCTTCGTGATCGTGTTCGGCGCCATCGAGCTGGGCATGGGCCTGATGAACACCGGCGGCGTCGCGCACTTCGCCCACCTGGGCGGCATGGTCGGCGGCTTCCTGATGATCCGCTACTGGCGCGGCGAGCCGCCGTTCGGCAAGCGCCGGCGCTGAAGTGGCCAGAGGGCCGGGTTCAGGCCAGGCCTTCGCGCACCGTCGGGTAGCGCAGTTCCAGCCGCAATTCGGCCTTCAGCCGCGTGTTGCGCAGGCGGCGGGACTCACTCATGAAACTCAACAGCATCGGGCTGAGTTGCTGCCGGGCCTGGTCGCGCGTGATGCGCGGCGGGCGCGGCATGCCGCACAGGTCGGCCGCGAGGTCGAAGTAGGCGCCCATCTTCAGTTCGGTGTCGTCGCTGGCGTGATAGATGCGCTGCGGCGCACCGCGCAGCAAGGCCGCCACGCAGGCCCGCGCCAGGTCGTCGGCCTGGATGTGGTTGGTGTAGACGTCGTCCGCCTCGGCCAGCACGGCCGTGCCCCGCTGCAGGCGCTCGCGCGGGTGGCCGCCCGGGCGGTCGATGCCGTAGATGCCCGGTATGCGCAAGATCGACACCGCCACGGGCACCGGGCCGGCATGGCGCCGCCCGAACGCGCGCACCTGCGCCTCGGCATCCACCCTTCGGCGCGCGCGGTCGGTGGTGGGCTGCACAGCGGCGGTTTCGTCCAGCCACGCCCCGTGGCGGTCACCATAGACGCCGCTGGTGCTGGCATACACGACCCGCCGCACGCGGCCACCCACCGCCAGGGCCCGCAACAAGGCGCGGGTGCGGGGGTCCGTGGGGCCCTGCCCGGGCGGCGGGGCCAGGTGCAGCACGGCGTCGGCCAAGGCGCCCACGCGGCGCAGGCTGGCGGCGTCGTCCAGGTTGCCCGGCACCGGCACGGCACCCAGGCTGCGCAGCAAGGGCGCGCGGCCGGGGGTGGATGTCAAGGCCAGCACCCGCCAGCGCGGTGCCAGCAGACGCAACACGCGCAGACCCACGTCGCCGCAGCCGACGATCAGCAAGGTCTTGCGTTCTGGGCCGACCCAGGGTCCAGGTCCGGCTCGGTGTGGGTGCGTCGAAGTCATCAGGGCCTACAGCCGGCCCGCCCGGCCAGACAGGCGGGTGAGGGCACAATTCGCACCTTGAGTTTATGCGTCGCCGATCATCTCCATGAGTTTCACCATCACCATCGAACCGGCCCACCGGGTGTACCAGGCCGAACGCGACGAGGCCTTGCTGGCCGCCGCCATCCGGCAAGGCGTGGGCCTGCCCTATGGCTGCCGTGACGGTGCCTGCGGTTCCTGCAAGAGCCGCCTGGTCAGCGGCCGCGTGATCCACGGCGCGCACCAGCTCAAGGCGCTGTCGGCGGCCGAAGAAGAAGCCGGATTCATCCTGACCTGCTGCGCCACGGCGCAGACCGATTGCACGGTGGAAGCCCGAAGCGTCCCCGGGGCCGGCGAGTTCGCGGTGCTCAAGTTGCCCAGCCGCGTGCTGAGCATCGACAAGCCGGCACCCGACGTGGCCGTGATCAAGATGCAGCTGCCGGCCAACCAGAACCTGCAATACCGCGCCGGCCAGTACATCGAGTTCATCCTGCGCGATGGCTCCCGCCGCAGCTACAGCATGGCCAATGCGCCGCATGCGGTGGGCAGCCCCCCGGCCATCGAGCTGCACATCCGCCACATGCCCGGCGGCAAGTTCACCGATCACGTCTTCGGCGCGATGAAGGAGAAGGACATCCTGCGCATGGAAGGCCCGCTGGGCAGCTTCTTCCTGCGCGAGGAATCGGCCAAGCCGATGATCCTGCTGGCCAGCGGCACGGGCTTCGCCCCCATCAAGGCCATCATCCAGCAACTGCAGCACAAGGGCATCACACGCCCGGCCGTGCTGTACTGGGGCGCTCGCCGCAAGGCCGACCTGTACCAGCACGCCTGGTGCCAGGAAGCCGCCGCCGCCATGCCCAACCTGCGCTACGTGCCGGTGCTCTCCGAGCCCACGGCCGAGGACGCCTGGGAAGGCCGCACCGGCTTCGTCCACCAGGCCGTGATGGCCGATTTCCCGGACCTTTCGGGCCACCAGGTGTATGCCTGCGGCGCGCCGATCATGGTGGAGTCGGCCGAGCGCGATTTCGTGGCGGCGTGCGGCCTCCCCGCCGACGAGTTCTACGCCGATTCCTTCACGTCCGAGGCCGACAAGCACGGGGCCGCGGCATGAAGCCCGGACGGCGCGCCGCACTGGCGGGCCTGGCGGCCCTGGCCAGCCCCATGGTGCGGGCGCAGGCCCGGGTGATCAAGCTGGTGGTGCCTTACCCGGCCGGCGGCCCGCTGGACCTCGTGGCCCGCGCACTGGGCGAACGCGTGAAGGACAGCCTGGGGACGGTCGTGGTCGAGAACCGCCCCGGCGCGGGCGGCAACCTGGGCGCCGACATCGTGGCCAAGGCGGCCCCCGACGGCAACACGCTGGTGATGGGGGCGGTGGCCACGCACGCCATCAACCCCTGGCTGTACGCCAGGATTCCCTATGACCCGGTGCGCGACTTCACGCCCATCACCCTGGTCGCCCAGGTACCGAACGTGCTGGTGATGAACGCCGAGGCGGCAGCCCGGCTGAAGATCCAGACCCTGGCCGATCTCATCGCCTACGCCCGCCAGAACCCCGGCAAGCTGAACTACGGTTCGGGCGGCAACGGCAGCGCAGGGCACCTGGCCGGCGAGATCTTCAAGTCGCAGGCGGGCCTGTTCATCGTGCACATCCCCTATGCCGGCGGTCCTCCGGCCCAGCTCGCACTGCTCAGCGGGCAGGTGGACTTCACCTTCGACAACCTAGCCACGGCATCGGCGAACATCAAGAGCGGCAAGCTCAAGGCGCTGGCCGTGACCACCGCCAGACGCTCCAGCGCCATGCCCGAGCTGCCCACCATGGGAGAAGCCGGGGTGCCGCAGTTCGACATCGGCACGTGGTTCGGACTTTTCGGGCCAGCGCACCTGCCGCCCGATGTCACCGCACGGTTGAACCGCGCCTTCGTGGAGGCCCTGGGCACGCCTGAGGTCAAGGCCCGGATGGCCGCGTTGATGGCCGAACCTTCACCCACCACGCCCGAGCAGTTCGGGGCCTTCGTCAGGCACGAGCTGGCGAAGTACGCCGGCGTGGTGAAAGCCAGCGGCGCGCGCATCGACTGATCGGCCGCGGCCACGGAAGCCGCTTGGCCTGCGTGCGGCCTATTCGCCCAGGTAGGCCGCCCGCACCTTGGGGTCGCTCAACAGCGCCTTGGCCGGGCCGGTCATGGTGATTTCGCCCGACTCCATGACGTAGCCGCGGTCGGCCAGGCCCAGCGCGCGGCTGGCGTTCTGCTCGACCAGCAGCACCGTGGTGCCACCCGCGTGGACCTCGGCGATGGTCTCGAAGATCTTGTCCACCATGATGGGGCTCAGGCCCATGGAGGGTTCATCCAGCAGCAGCACCTTGGGGCGGGCCATCAGCGCGCGGCCCATGGCCAGCATCTGCTGCTCGCCGCCGCTCATGGTGCCGGCGAGCTGGGCACGGCGCTCGCGAAGTCGCGGGAAGCGGACGAAGACCTTTTCGATGTCGGATTCGATCTCGTCGTCGTTGCGCACGAAGGCACCCATCTGCAGGTTCTCGGTGATGGTCATCCGCGTGAAGGTGCCACGGCCTTCCGGCACCATCACGAGGCCCTGCTTGACGAGGTCCCAGGGGCCCTGCCCCTTGATGGGCTTGCCCATGAATTCGATCTGCCCGTCGGCGACCGCTTGCGTGCCGGTCACGGCCTTGAGCGTGGTGGTCTTGCCCGCGCCGTTGGCGCCGATCAAGCTCACCAGTTCACCGGCATTGACCTCGAAGCTGACGCCCTTGACCGCCTGGATGCCGCCATAGGCGACCTTCAGGCCGGTGACTTTCAACAGGGGTGTGGCCATGTTCTTCGTGTTCCCTCAATGTTGACCGGCGCCAAGGTACGCTTCGATCACCTTCTCGTTCTTCTGCACCTCGGCGGAGGTGCCTTCGGCAATCTGCTTGCCGTAGTCGAGCACCGTCACGCGGTCGCACAGGCCCATCACCAGCTTGACGTCATGCTCGATCAACAGGATGGTGCGCCCGTCCTTGCGAATGCGGTCGATGAGTTCGCGCAGCACCACTTTCTCAGTGGCGTTCATGCCGGCGGCCGGCTCGTCCAGGGCGATGAGCTTGGGATCGGTGGCCAGCGCACGCGCGATCTCCAGGCGGCGCTGGTCGCCGTAGCTCAGCGTGCGGGCCTTGAAATCGGCGTACTTGCCGATGCCCACGTAATCCAGCAGCTCTTGGGCACGCTTGGCGATGGCCACCTCTTCGGCCTTGAAGCCTGACGTTCGGAAGATCGCCCCGACGAGACCCGAATGCGTCCGTACGTGGCGCCCGACCATCACGTTTTCCAAGGCAGTCATCTCGGAGAACAGGCGGATGTTCTGGAAGGTGCGGGCGATGCCGGCATAGGCCACCTCGTGCACCGCACTGGGCTTGTACGGTGCGCCGCCGAGCTCGAAGGTGCCCGAGTCGGGGATGTACAGCCCGGTGATGACGTTGAAGAAGGTGGTCTTGCCCGCACCGTTGGGGCCGATCAGGCCGTAGACCTGGCCGGCGTTGATGGTGATGCCCACCTCGGACAGGGCCTGCAGGCCGCCGAAGCGCTTGCTGACACCCTGGACCTTCAGAACCGTTTGCGACATGTTGGCGTCCCTCGTTTTCAGCCGGCGGGTTGGGCGGCGCCCTTGCCGTGCTCGCGCGCGGGCCACAGGCCGCGGGGACGCGACAGCATGACGGCGATCATGGCCAGGGCCACGAGCAGCTGGCGAAGGATGGAAGCGTCGAGCCGTCCGCCGGTCACCTCCTGCAGCGGGCCAGCCGCGTAGCGCAAGGCCTCGGGCAGGATGGACAGCATCAGAGCGCCGAGGATCACGCCGGGCAGGTGCCCCATGCCGCCCAGCACCACCATGGCCACGATCATCACGCTTTCCTGCAGGCTGAAGGACTCGGGCGAGACGAAGCCCTGGAAGGACGCGAACATGGCACCCGAGACGCCGCCGAAGGTGGCGCCCATGCCGAAGGCCAGCAGCTTCATGTTGCGCGTGTTGATGCCCATGGCCTTGGCGGCGATCTCGTCTTCTCGGATGGCCATCCAGGCGCGGCCGATGCGCGAGAACTCCAGGCGGTGACAGATGATCACGCTGAGCACCACCAACCCGAGGAAGAGGTAGTAGTACAGCGTCACCGAGTTGATGCGGAAAGTGCCGATGTCCAGGTTCTTGCCGAAGCTGAAGCCGAACAGGTTCATCGAGTCGATCCGGTCCAGACCGCGCGGCCCGTTGGTGATGTTGAGCGGCTGCTCGAGGTTGTTCATGAACACGCGGATGATTTCGCCGAAGCCCAAGGTGACGATGGCGAGGTAGTCGCCCCGCAGCTTGAGCACCGGCAAGCCCAGCAGCACGCCCGCCAGCGCCGCCAGGGCCGCAGACAGCGGGATGACGGCCCAGACCGGCGTGTGCATGCCGCCCGGAAGGGCCTTGGCGATCCACTCGAAGTTCTCGATGAGTTGCGGCGAGGCCAGCAAGGCGTACATGTACGCACCCACCGCGTAGAAGGCCACGTAGCCCAGGTCGAGCAGGCCGGCATAGCCCACCACGATGTTCAGGCCCAGGGCCAGCATCACGTACAACAGGGCGCCGGCCATGATGCGCACGGGGCCGGAGCCGAACTGCTGCGCCACCAGGGGCAGGGCGATCAGGAACAGGGCGCTGACGATGAAGACGAAGATCTTGCTTTTCATGGTCGAGATCCCTGTTCAGGCGCGGTCGGCCACGCGTTCACCCAGCAGGCCCGCGGGCCGCAGCGTGAGCACCAGGATGAGCGCGGCGAAGGCGAAGATGTCGGTGTACTGGCTGCCCAGCACCCCGCCCGTCAGCGCGCCCAGGTAGCCCGCACCCAGTGATTCCACCAGGCCCAGCAGGATGCCGCCCACCACCGCGCCGGCCAGGTTGCCGATGCCGCCCAGCACCGCGGCCGTGAAGGCCTTCAGCCCCGGCAGGAAGCCCATCGAATGCTGCACGGTGCCGTAGTTCGCGGCCCACATCACCCCTGCCACGGCCGCCAGGGCGGCGCCGATGACGAAGGTGGCCGAGATGACGAAGTCGGGCTTGACGCCCATCAGCGCGGCCACGCGCGGGTTCTCGGCTGTGGCGCGCATGGCCCGGCCCAGCTTGGTCCTGTTGACCAGGTACATCAGCGCCGCCAGCACCACGGCCGTCAGGCCCAGGATGAGGCATTGCGTGACGCTGATGACGGGCCCGCCCAAGTTGATGGGATCGGTGGGCAGCAGCAGGGGATAGGGCTTGGGGTTGGGCTTCCAGATGATCATGGCCAGGGTCTGCAGCAGCAGGCTCATGCCCATGGCGGTGATGAGCGGCGCCAGCCGCGGCGCGCTGCGCAGCGGCCGGTAGGCGAGCTTCTCGATGCTGAAGTTCAGCGCCGCGCAGACCACGATGGCGCAGACCAGCGAGATCAACATGATCAGCCAGCCCGGCATGCCGCTGTCGGCCAGGGCCGAGACCACGGTCCAACTGGTCAGCGCACCGACCATCAGCACTTCGCCGTGGGCGAAGTTGATGAGGTTGATGATGCCGTACACCATCGTGTAGCCCAGGGCCACCAGCGCGTACATGCTGCCGAGCACCAGGCCGTTGATGATCTGCTGGAAGAAGGTTTCCATCGCTTCGCGTCTCCGGGTTGCAGCGCCATCCGCGGCGCGCCGGGAAGCCTATGCAAGAAGCTGGCCTTGCTGCGCCGACAGGCCGGGATCGGCGCTTGTTGCGCACCATTTTAGGGAGCGCCTGCGAAGCGCCAGGGCCGGACTTACCCCCTTGTGAATGGGCGCCGCCGGCCGGCCAGCCGGCCGGGCATGGGCTCAGCCGGGCTTGCCGGCCGCGGCATCGCGTGCCCGCAACTCGGCCAGATTCTCGCCGATGCGAAGCTCCAGGCCGCGCGGCACCGGCTCGTAGAAGCGCTGCGAGGGCAGGCCTTCGGGCAGGTAGTGCTCGCCGGCCGCATAGCCGCCCTCCTCGTCGTGGGCGTAGCGATAGCCCTGGCCGTGGCCCAGGCCCTTCATGAGCCGGGTGGGGGCGTTGCGCAGGTGCATGGGCACGGGGCGCGTGCCGTCTGTGCGCACCAGTTCCTGGACCTTGCCCCAGGCCTTGTAGACGGCATTCGACTTGGGCGCGATGGCCAGGTAGACGACAGCCTCGGCCAGCGCCACCTCGCCTTCGGGCGAACCCAGACGCTCGAAGACTTCGGCCGCGTCCAGCGCCAGCCGCAGCGCGCGCGGGTCGGCCAGGCCGATGTCCTCGCTGGCCATGCGCACCATGCGGCGCGCCGCATAGCGAGGGTCCATGCCCGCATCCAGCAGCCGTGCCAGCCAGTACAACGAAGCGTCGGGGTCTGAACCGCGCACTGCCTTGTGCAAGGCCGAGATGGTGTCGTAGAACACGTCGCCGCCCTTGTCGCCCCGGCGCAGCAGCTCGCCCAGCGTGGCCTCCAGCTGGGCCACCCCGAGCTCGGGGGCGCCGGCATGGGCGGCCACCAGGTTTTCATACGCATTGAGCAACCGGCGGGCATCGCCGTCGGCGTGCGCCACCAGTTGCTCCCGCGCGGCGGCCGCCAGGGGCGGAGCAGCCAGCAAGGCCTGGCCACGGTCCAGCAGGGTGCCCAGGTCCTCGGAGTCCAGCGACTTCAGCACGTGCACGGTGGCACGCGACAGCAGGGCCGAATTCACCTCGAACGAAGGGTTCTCGGTGGTCGCGCCGATGAAGCTGAACAGGCCGGACTCGACGTGCGGCAGGAAGGCGTCCTGCTGGGCCTTGTTGAACCGGTGCACCTCGTCGACGAACACCACCGAAGCGCGCCCGGCCTTGCGCAGGGCGGCGGCCTGCTCCACCGCTTCGCGGATGTCCTTGACCCCGGCCAGCACGGCCGACAGGGTGATGAAGTGCGCGCCCGTGGCGGTGGCCAGCAGGCGGGCCAGCGTGGTCTTGCCCACGCCCGGCGGGCCCCACAGGATCATGGAGGGCAGCCGGCCGGACTCGAAGGCCACGCGCAGGGGCCGCCCGGGGGCCAGGAGGTGGCGCTGGCCCACCACCTCGTCCAGGTGGCGCGGGCGCAACCGCTCGGCCAGCGGCGCCCCCGGCGCCTGGGCAGGCCCATCGCTTTCGAACAGGGCGTCTTGCGTGGCCATGCCCGGATTGTCGCTGCACCGCCGGGGCAAGCCCCCTTCTGCGCGAACAGCCCGGACTGCGGGCCGCATGCCGCGGGTTCGGCAAACGGTGCCCCGATCCACACTCGCGACACCCGCCCCGTGGTACGGGCCTGCACGAGGAACGCATCCCATGGCATCGTGGCGGACTCGGTCAGCGACGTGATTGAACTGCGCCCGGGGGACGCGCAGACCGAGCGCATGCGGATCCTGATGGACGTCGAACACCTCCTGACAAGCCCCGAGATGGGGCTGTCGGATCGGGCGACTCACTGAGCTGCCGGTGCGGCCTCCAGCCTGACGATGACCCTCAGGCCCGGACCATCGGGCACGGGCTCCAGGCCCATGCGGCCGCGCATCAGCTCGGCATAACGGGCCACGATCGCCAGTCCCAGGCCCGCGCCGCCGCCCTGGCGCATACCCGAGGGCCCCTGCTCCCATCGGGCCACCACGCGCAGGCGCTGGGCTTCGTCCATGCCGGGCCCGTTGTCGGTCACGGTCAGCACCACCTCTCGCCCCTCGGACGCAGCCCCCACGGTCACGCGGGGGATCTCGCCGGCCTGCGTTGGCCGGCCGTAGCGCAAGGCGTTGTCCACCAGATTGGCCAGCAGGCCCTCCACCAGCGCCACGGTGCCATTCACCCACAGCGGGCGGTCCAGCCCTTCGGCGCCCAGGTCCACCCCCAGGGCGTCGGCCTGCGGCATGCGGCGCAGCAGCACGTCGCGCACCACCCCATCCAGAGGCAGCGGCTGCAACTGCAGGCTCTCACGGGCTTCGTCGGCCAGTGCCAGGGCTAGCAACTGCTCGACCAGGTGGCTGGCGCGCTGCTCGCTGGCCACGATGCTGCGCAGCTGGGCCGCCCAGGCCGCGGGGTCGCCTTGAGCCAGGCCGTACTCGGCCAGCGACCGGATGCCGGCCAGCGGCTGGCGCAGCTCGTGGGCCACGTTGCCGGCGAACTCGCGCTGGGCCCGCACGCCCTGTTCGATCCGCGCCATCAACGCGTTGAAGGCGTCCGTCAGGTGGGCCAGGTCGCTGGTGTGCGGCGCCAGGTCGACCGGCGTCAGGTCGTTCGCGTCGCGCTGCTCCAGCGCCGCCTCCAGCTGAGCCAAGGGCTCCAGTTCACGGCCGATCGAGCGGCGCAGCCACCAACCGACGAGCAACAGCAAGCCCACCTGAGGCACCACCGAGGCCCCCAGCACCTGTGCGGCCAGGCGCGAACGGCTGCGCGTGGTTTGTGCCACCACGACCGCATGCGGCAACGGCTGCGGCCGCCACAGCGTGACCATGCGCAGGTCCAGGCCCCGGTAGTGCCGCTCCTCGAAGACCAGGGGCTCGGCCCGATCCACCGGCGCCTCACGCAGACCGCCCTGCCCGGCCACCAGCGAGCCATCCTCGCGCAACACCGCGAAGAACTCTCGCTCGGACTGGTCGAAGAGCACCGCGCCCACCTCGCGCGCAGAAAGGTTGAAACTCAACTCGCCGTCCGTGGCCGAGACGTTGGCCGCGATGGCATAGGCGTCGTCGATCAAGGAGCGGTCAAAGGCCTTGCGCGTGTAGACGTTGGCCACCGAGATCGCCACCACACTGCCCAGCAGCCACGTCAGGGCCAGCGGCGCCATCACACGCCAGAGCATGCGCCGGCGCAGCGAAGGCAGCTTCATTCAGCGCCGCCCTTCTCCGGCTCGACCAGGTAGCCCAGGCCGCGCAAGGTGCGGATGGTCGCGCCGCTGCCGTGCAGCTTGCGCCGCAGGCGCGAGACGAAAGCCTCCAGCGCGTTGTGGCCCAGGGCGTCGTCGAAGCCCGAGAGCTTGTCCGACAACGTCTGCTTGTTGACCACGCGGCCCGGGGGGGTCATGAGCTCCAGCAGCACCTCGAACTCGCGCGCCGGCAGTTCCAATTCGGCCGGCGGCCCGGCGCCCCGCGCGCGCACGAACAGCCGGCGGGCGCGGCGGTCCAGCAGCAGGCCGCCCACCTCGGTGCGGTCTTCGGCGCCCTGGGCGCGACGCACCAGGGCACGCAGCCGGGCTTCGACTTCCGCCAGCTCGAAGGGCTTGCCCAGGTAGTCGTCGGCCCCCGCGTCCAGCCCTGCAATGCGTTCGTCCGTGCGGTTGCGGGCGGTCAGCACCAGGACCGGCGTGCGGTCGCCACGCTTGCGTTGTTCGCGCAGCACATCCAGGCCATTGGCGTCGGGCAGGTTGAGGTCCAGCAGAACCGCGTCGAAGGGCTGCACACGCCAGAGGTGGCGTGCCTGCTCCGCCGTGGCGGCCGCGTCCACGCGGTGGCCGGCCTGGATCAGGCTGTTCTGGACGACCTCGCGCAGCACGGCTTCGTCTTCAACCAGCAGAAAACGCATGGGTACTCGGGGCTTGGGCAGTCAGGGCGTGGTCAGGCGGCGCGGGGGATAACTCGAGGATGAGCATACGACACGCACCCTCCTGGGGCCTGCCATCCTGCCGCTGGCGCAGCGGCCTGGCGGCCCTGGCCCTGGCCGGACTGGGCACCGCGCAGGCGGCGACGCTGTCGCTGGACCAAGCGCTGGCCCTGGCGCGTGGCAACCTGGATGTGTCCATCGCCGGCCGCGCCGCCGCCGCCGCACAGGCCGACATCGCCGCCGCCGACCATGCGCCGGCGCCACAGCTCAGCGCCAAGCTCTCGCAGATCGACCTGCAGAACGGCATCGGCCCGGGCAACCTGCTGGCCGACAAGCGCATCGACAAGGGCGTGGGCCTGGACTGGACCTGGGAGCGCGGCGACAAGCGCGGGCTGCGCACCGAGGCCGCGCGCCGAGCCGCCGCAGCCGCCGAGTCCGATCTCGAGGAAGTGCGCAACCAGCAGGTGCTGGCCAGCTACTCCGCCTTCTTCGACCTGCTGGCGGCGCAGGGCCGGCAGGCCCAGCTGGTGGCCATCGAGCTCAGCGCGCAGCAGACGGCCGAGACCGCACGGGCCCGCATGAAGGCCGGCGACGTGGCCATGCAGGATGCCGACCGGGCCGTCATCGAAGTCGAGCGAGCCCGCATCGACGTGGAGTCCGCGCAGCTGGACCTGCGCCGCGCACGCGGGGTGCTGGGCCAGCTCATCGGGCGTGAAGCCGAAGCCGCGACGCTGGAGGCGAGTGCCGACTGGCCAGCTGGCCCGCCGCCGGAAGCAGCCGGCCCGTTGGAGCCGTTGATCGACTCCCGGGCCGATGTCCGCGCAGCCACCGATCGCGTGCGTGCCGCCGAGGCCGCCCTGCAGGGGGCGCAGGCCCAGCGGCGCAGCGACATCACCTGGGGCGCGTCGCTCGACCACTACCCAGGCACGTCCACGCGGCAGGTGGAGCTCAGGCTGTCGATGCCGCTGGCCTTCGGCTACCACTTCGAGGGCGAGATCGGCCGCGCGCAGGCTCAGCTCGACGCCGCCCGCGACGCCCTGGACAAGACCCGCCGCAGCGCCCGCACGGAACTGGAACGCCTGCAGGCCGAACTGGCCATCGCCGCGCTGCGTGCGCAGCGCTTCGATCGCGACATCGTTCCCCGCTCTCGCTCGGTGGCCGAGCGCGCCGAGCTGGCCTACACCAAGGGCGCCCTGCCCCTGACCGACCTGCTGGACGCGCGCCGCACGCTGCGCGCCGTGCTGCTGGACGCCTGGACCACCCGGGCCGGCCTGGCCAAAGCCGTTGGCGCCTGGCAGTTGCGCAGCCGCGGCGCACCCTGAGCGGCGCATCCCCTTCACCGTCAGACCCCGAAAGCCTCCACGTGAAGCCCATCCCGCATGCCTGCCTGAATGCCGCCGCCCTGGTGGCCGCAGCGTTGCTCGTCGCCTGCAAGGAGGCCCCGCCACCGCCGCCCGAAGCCCCCACCCCGATCGTCCAGGCGGGGCAGCTGCGCTTTCCGCCCGGCCACCCGCAACTGGCCTTGATCACCACCACGGCCGCCACGCCGCCCAGCCGCATCACGGTCGAGTTGCCGGCCCGGCTGGTCTGGAACGAAGAGCGCACGCAGCGCATCGTCCCCAGCTTTGCCGGCCGCGTCAACAGCATCGACGCCGACGTGGGTCGCGTGGTCAAGGCCGGCACGGTGCTGGCGCGGATCTCGTCGCCCGACTTCGGGGCGGCGCAGGCCGATGCCGCGAAGGCGCGCTCGGACATCGAGCTCACGCGCAAGACGCTGGCCCGCCAACGCGAACTCTTCGAAGCCGGCATCGCGGCGCGCAAGGATCTGGAGCAGGCCGAGGCCGATGCG
Organism: uncultured beta proteobacterium; assembly: GCA_903822435.1. Taxonomy (GTDB): domain Bacteria; phylum Pseudomonadota; class Gammaproteobacteria; order Burkholderiales; family Burkholderiaceae_C; genus Rubrivivax. The sequence continues at coordinate 14,820 of CAIJPE010000379.1, forward strand.
CAGCGCGCTGCGGCCGAAGGCGCTCGCGCTCAGAGCCGCGTGGCGATGTACGGCAGCGCCGGCAGCGTCGACCAGCAACTGGCCGTGCGCGCCACGTTGTCCGGCGTGGTGGTGGAGCGCAACCTCAACCCGGGCCAGGAACTCCGCCCCGACCAACAGGGGCCCGGCGTGCCGCCGCTGTTCGTCATCAGCGACCCTGGCTCGCTGTGGGTGCAGATCGACGCCCGCGAGAACGAGGTCGGCACGGTGCGCCCGGGCTCGGGCTTCAAACTGGTGGTGCCGACCCTGGGCGACCGGGCCTTCGAAGGCCGGGTGATCGTGGTCTCGGACGCCATCGACCCGGCCACCCGCACGGTGAAGATCCGCGGCCTGGTGGCCAACCCCGAGCGCATCCTGCGGGCCGAGATGCTGGCCACGGCACGCTTCGAGCGTGACATGGGGGCCGGCGCGGCCGTGCCGGCCCAGGCCGTGGCGCTGCGCGGCACGCAGCACATCGTCTTCGTCGAAAGCGCACCCGGGGTCTTCCAGCCGCGCGAGGTCAAGCTGAGCTGGCAGAGCCCGACCCAGGCCGTGGTGGAGAGCGGCCTGCACGTGGGTGAAAAGGTGGTCAGCGAGAACCTGCTGCTGCTGGCACGGCAGTTCCGTCTGGCACAGGAAGAAGGCGCGGTCCCCGCGGCCGCGGCACCCGGCTCGGTGCCGACCGGGGTGGCCGCCAAGTGAGAAAGCTGATCCGCTTTTCGCTCAACCAGCCGGTGCTCATCGTGCTGGCGGTGCTGCTGTTCGCCATGGCGGGCGTGGTGGCCTTCCAGAACCTGTCGGTCGAGGCCTTTCCCGACGTCACCGACACCCAGGTCACGGTCATCGCCCTGTTCCCTGGGCATGCGGCCGAAGAGGTGGAAAAGCAGGTCACGCTGCCGATCGAGAGTGCGCTGGCCGGCCTGCCCAACTCGATCCGCGTGTTCTCGCACACGCAGTTCGGCCTGAGCTTCAGCGTCATCACCTACGACGACAAGGCCGATGTGAACCTGGTACGGGCGCAGGTGGCCGAACGGCTGCGCGGCATCGACCTGCCGCCGGGCGTGGAGTCCGACATCGCCCCGAACGCCACGCCGGTGGGCGAGGTCATGCGCTACCGGTTGCGCGGCGACGGTCAGTCCACCACCGAGCTGCGTTCACTGGAAGACTGGGTGGTGGAACGCGCACTGCGACAGGTGCCCGGCGTGGCCGACGTGGTGGCGATGGGCGGGCTGATCAAGCAGTACGAGGTGCAGCCCGACCTGGACAAGCTGCGTTCGCTCAAGCTGACCTTCCAGAACCTGCTGGACGCCCTGGGCCGCGGCAACGCCAATGCCGGCGGCAGTTACGTGGGGCAGGGCCCGCAGCAGTACGCCATCCGCGGCATCGGGCTTCTGCGCTCGGCCGACGACATCGGCCACGTGGTGGTCTCGGCGCGTGGCGGCACGCCGATCCTGGTGCGTGACATCGCCCAGGTCAAGGTCGGCGGCGTGCCTCGCCTGGGCGTGGTGGGCCAGGATCTGGACGACGACGTGGTGACCGGCATCGTGGTCATGCGCAAGGGCGAGAACCCGAGCGTCGTGCTGCAGGGCGTGAAGGCCAAGATCGCCGACCTCAATGCGCGCGGCCTGCCCAAGGGCGTGGCCGTGGTGCCCTTCTACGACCGCACCTGGCTGATGGGCAAGACGCTGTCCACGGTGTTCCGCAACCTGGTCGAAGGCGCCGTGCTGGTCTCCCTGGTGCTGTACCTGTTCCTGTCCAACCTGCGGGCCAGCCTGGCCGTGGTGGTGGTGATACCGCTGGCCCTGCTGGCCACTTTCCTGGGACTGAAGATCATGGGCGTGCCGGCGAACCTGCTGAGCCTGGGCGCGATGGACTTCGGGATCATCGTCGACGGGGCGGTGATCGTCATCGAGAACATCATGCACCGCCTGGCCGAACGCGGCGAGAACATGGATGCCGAGCAGCGGCGCGATGTGATCGTCGATGCCGCCGGCGAGGTCGGGCGGCCCACGCTGTTCTCGATGCTCATCATCATCGCGGCGCACATCCCCATCTTCGCGCTGCAGCGGCACGAGGGCCGCATCTTCCAGCCCATGGCGCTGTCGGTCACCACGGCCTTGATCGGCTCGCTGATCTTCTCGCTCACCCTGGTGCCGCTGCTGGCCTACTGGATGCTGCGGCGCAAGCTGCCGCACGGCGACAACCGCGTGGTGGCGGGCGCCAAGTCCCTGTACGAACCGGTGCTGGACTGGGCCATCACCCACCGCAAGGCCGTGATGGCCATCGGCGTGGCGGCCTTCGGCCTGGCGCTGCTGGCAGCCTCGCGGCTGGGCTCGGAGTTCCTGCCCGAGCTCAACGAAGGCACCATCTGGGTGAACCTGCGCCTGCCCGCGAGCGTGTCCACCAACGAAGCCAGCCGGGCCTTGCGGCAAGTGCGCAAAGCCCTGCTCACCATTCCCGAGGTGAGCACCACCGTGTCCAAGGCCGGCCAGCCCGAAGATGGCACCGACCCCAAGACCATCAGCATGGCCGAGATCTTCGTGGGCCTGAAGCCCGACGACCAGTGGCGCGCCGGCAAGACCAAGGACATGCTCATCGACGAGATGGACCGCGCCGTGTCGGCGATCCCGGGCATGGAGCCGAGCTTCTCGCAGCCCATCCGCGACAACGTGCTCGAGTCCATCTCGCAGATCGACGGGCAGATCGTGATCAAGCTGTCCGGCGACGACCTGGCCGAGATGCGCAAGACCACCGACGCCATCATGCGCGAGATCCGCCAGGTGCGCGGCGTGTACCGCGCCGAGGTCGACCGCCAGGGCGAACTGCCGCAGCTGCTCATCGACATCGACCGCGACCGGGCTGCCCGGCTGGGCCTGAACATGGCGGACGTGGAAGACGTGATCGAGGCGGCGCTGGCCGGCAAGGCCACCACCCAGCTCTGGGAAGGCGAGCGCAAATTCGCCGTGACCGTGCGGCTGCCCGAAGAACGCCGCGCCATCGGCAAGCTGCCCGGCACGCTCATCCCCACCCCCGACGGCGGCTACGTGCAGCTCGGGCAGGTGGCCACCATCCGCGAGACCAGCGGCGCCATGAACATCGCCCGCGAGGCCGGCCGGCGCGCCATGGCCGTCGGCATCTTCATCAAGGACCGCGACATGGGCTCGGTGGTGGCCGACATGAAGGAGCGCGTGGAGAAGAACGTCAAGGTGCCGCCCACCTACACGATTGCCTGGTCTGGCGAATTCGAGAACCAGGAGCGCGCCATGAAGCGGCTGTCGGTGGTGGTGCCGATTTCGCTCTTGCTGATCTTCGTGCTTCTCTTCAACGCCTTCAACTCGTTCAAGACCGCCAGCCTGATCCTGTTGAACGTGCCGCTGGCGCTGATGGGCGGCTTCGTGGCGCTGTGGGCGCTGGGTATCCCGCTGTCGGTGTCGGCGGCCATCGGCTTCATCGCCCTGTCGGGGCAGGCCGTGCTCAACGGGGTGGTGATGCTGACGGTCTTCCAGCAGCTGCAGGCCGAGGGCCGCAGCGTGACCGAGGCGGTGCGGCTGGGCTCGATGCAACGGCTGCGCACGGTGTTGATGACGGCCCTGCTGGCGGCCCTGGGACTCTTGCCGATGGCCCTTTCGCACGAGATCGGGTCCGAGACTCAGCGGCCGCTGGCCATCGTGGTGATCGGCGGACTGGTGACGGCCACGCTGCTCACGCTGGTGGTGCTGCCTGCGCTGTACGTGGCCTTTTTCTCGAGGCCCGCGCGACCCGAGGCTCCGTGAGCCCCATCTCGACCACTGCGATCCTGCTGCACGGCCTGTGCAGCACGCCGGATGAGCTGCTGCCGGTCAACGCGGCATTGAGCAAGGCCGGCCACGGCGTGGTGCCCCTGCGCGTGGCCGGCTACACCTTCGACCCCTCGCCCGCGGGCCGCAGCACCACCTCGCATGCGCAGTGGATCCACGCCGTGGCCAACGCGGCCCGCGCCGAGCAGGCGCAAGGTCGCCGCGTGGTCCTGGTGGGCCTGTCCGCCGGCGCCACGCTGGCGCTGGCCGCGCTGCTGTACTGTGCGGAGGCGGTCCACGGCATGGTCTTGATGTCGACCCCGTTGAAGTACGACGGCTGGGCCGTGCCCCGCCACCACGTGCTGATGCCGCTGGCCTTGTACACGCCGCTGGGGCGCTTCTGGCAGTACCGCGAGCGCCCACCCTACGGGGTCAAGAACGAACGTGTGCGCCGCTGGATCGAACGCGAGATGAACACCCGCCGTGTCTCCAGCGCCGGTGCCGCCGTGATCGGCGTACCGCACCTGCGCGAACACGACCGCCTGCGCCGGTTGGTCATCCGGCATCTGGCCACGCTGCGGTGCCCGCCGGTTCTGGCGCTGCACGCCCAGGAAGACGAGGTGGCCAGCCCGGCCAACGTGGCTCGGCTTCAGGCCACCTTGCGCACCACTTCTTTCCGCAGCGTGTTGCTGCCCGATAGCCACCATATGATCAGCATCGACAACGACCGCGAGGCCGTGGCCCGTGAGACCGTCAGCTTCATCGACGCCGTCGCCGCTGCGCACGAACTCCGCCTTCCTTCACAATGACGATTCGACAGCATTCGCGCCGGCAAGGCGACTTCCCATGACCACCGCCTCGTTCGATGCCGTCAAAGCCGTCCTGATCGGGACTTTCAAGGTCGATCCGGCCATCGTCGAGCAAGACACGCCGCTGAACGCGCTGGGCCTCGACTCCCTGTCGTTGATGGAGTTCGTCTTTGCGATCGAAGACCACTTCGGCCTGCGCATCCCCGAGGACAAGCTCGATCCCCGGCAGGCGGACCTGACGCTGGACGACCTGTGCCGTGCGTTGGACGCCGCGCAGGCCTCGCCGCCCCGGCGGGCGGCCTGACCACGCGTGCACACCGTCTGCGTGACCGGTTGCGGGATCGTCTCCCCGCTGGGCCTCGACCTTCCAACGTTCGACGAGGCACTGTATGGCGGTCGTTCTGCCGTGCGTGCCGAGGCGCTGACGCTGCCGGGCATCGATCCCGTGCAGGTTCCACTGGCGCGATCCTTCTTCGATGAAGCCGCGGCCCGACCTCCATCGCGGTTGCCGATCGACCGAGGCACCGCCATGGCCTTGCTGGCCGCTGAAGCCGCCACCACGCAGGCAGCCTGGTCAGCAGACCAGATCGACCCGTTCCGCCTGGGCATCTACTGGGGCAGCGGCATGGGCGGCGCGGCCACCTTCGACGCGGTATGCCGCGCCGTCTACGCCGAGCACCGCCGCATCCGCCCCACCAGTGTGGTCACCGCCATGCCCAATGCCCCGGTTGCAGAACTGGCGCTGCGCTTCAGCGCCCGTGGGGCGGCGCTGGGCTTCGCCTGTGCCTGTGCGTCGGGCGCGGTGGCCATCGGCGAGGCGCTGCGGGCCCTGCGCGCCGGCCAACTGGACGTGGCCATCGTCGGCGGCAGCGAAGCGCTGCTCTCACCGGGCGTGATCGGCGCGTGGCAGGCCATGCGGGTGCTGGCCCCTGTCACCGGGCTGCCAGCCGATGCAGCCCGGCACGCTTGCCGACCCTTCGCGGCCGACCGTGCCGGCTTCGCGCTCGGTGAGGGTGCGGCGGCCCTGGTGCTGGAAACCACCGAGCACGCCCGAGCCCGCGGGGCTCGATGGGAGGCGGTGATCAGCGGCTACGGCAGCACGTGTGATGCCAGCCACATCACGCAGCCCGACCCCGAGGGCCAGGCGCGGGCGATGCAGGCCGCGCTGCGGGACGCCGGGCTGAGTGCCGCCGAGATCGGCCATGTCAACGCCCACGGCACCGCCACCACGGCCGGTGACGCCGCCGAGGCCGAATCGCTGCGCCGCGTCTTCGCCGGTGCGCCACCGGCGGTCACCGCGACCAAGGCCGTGATGGGCCATCTGCTGGGTGCCGGTGGCGCCGTGGAGTTGGTCGCAGCCCTGCGGGCACTGACACGCCGCAGTGCGCCCCCCACGGGCGGCGTGGACACCCTCGACCCGCGTCTGGACATCGATCTGGTGCGCGGCCAACCGCGCGCGCTACCCGGACTTCGCCATGTGATGAGCAACAGCTTTGCCTTCGGCGGCACCAACGCCGTGCTGATCGTCTCGCGGCCCGACTGAAGGCCGCGTCTACTGCTCGATCACGTCTGCGCCCGCGGGCGGCGTGTAGCGGAAGCGGTCGGCATCCAGCGCCACGTTCGGCTCGAAGCGGCTGAACTGCAGCAGCGAGTGCTGGCCGAAGCTGTCCAGGATCTCCACCGCTGCGAGGTCCTTGCCCTTGAAGCCCACGCGCATGGATTGGAAGGGCCCGTCCTTCGCTTTCGGCGTCGCCAGGGCCCAGTCCAGGCCTCCGGCTGCAGGCTGCGCGGCCAGCGTGAAGTCGCCGTCCAGCGACCCTCCGGCCAACAGCGCCGCCGGCGTGGCCCCCAAGGCCTGCGCCAGCCGGCGTGAACTGACCTGGTTCAAGTCGGTGTCGTAGATCCACACCTTCACCCCATCGGCCACGATGAGTTGCTCGAAGGGCTTGGTGTAGCCGAAGCGGAAGCGGTTGGGCCGCAGGAACTCGAACGACCCGCTGGAGGTCTTCTTGCGCGCCCCATCGGCCGACGTCACCGTCTGCGTGAAGGCTGCCCGCCCCGACTTCACATCGCGCACGAACTCGCGGAGCGTGTCCACGGAGTCGGCACGAACCACGGCCCCCCACAGCGCCAATCCAGCACCCAGCATCAAGTGGACGCCCCGGAACCGGCTCCGCCGGGCCGCCGGAGGCGCACCCCCGGCCGGGAGCGGCGCAGCGGCTTCGGGAGGGAGCGACTTCATTCTTGCTTCGGCACGATGATGTCCCGATTGCCGTTGTGTCCCATCGCAGTTACGAGCCCGGATTGCTCCATTTGTTCCAGCAACCGCGCCGCGCGGTTGTAGCCGATGCGCAGGTGGCGCTGCACCAGCGAGATCGACGCCCGGCGGTGCTGCAGCACCACCTCCACGGCCTGATCGTACATCGCGTCGCTTTCGCCACCGCCGGTGGCGCCGGCCGCCGCATCGCTGGCCGCCCCTTCGCCGTCCAGCACGCCGCCCTCCAGGATGCCTTCGATGTAGTTGGGCTCGCCCTGCGTCTTCAGGTAGCTCACCACGCGATGCACTTCGTCGTCGCTGACGAAGGCACCGTGCACGCGCACCGGCAGGCCGGTGCCCGGGGCCAGGTACAGCATGTCGCCCTGGCCCAGCAGCGCCTCGGCGCCCATCTGGTCGAGGATGGTGCGGCTGTCGATCTTGCTGCTGACCTGGAAGCTCAGGCGCGTGGGAATGTTGGCCTTGATCAGCCCGGTGATGACGTCCACGCTGGGCCGCTGGGTGGCCAGGATGAGGTGGATGCCGGCGGCGCGGGCCTTCTGGGCCAGGCGGGCGATCAACTCCTCGATCTTCTTGCCCACCACCATCATCAGGTCGGCCAGCTCGTCGATGACCACGACCACGTGGGGCAGGCGCTCCAGCGGCTCGGGCTCGGCCGGGGTCAGGCTGAAGGGGTTGGGCAGCTTCTCGCCGCGTTCGGCGGCTTCGGCGATCTTCTTGTTGTAGCCGGCGAGGTTGCGCACCCCGAGCTTGCTGAGCAGCTTGTAGCGCCGCTCCATCTCGCCCACGCACCAGTTCAGCGCGTTGGCAGCCTGCTTCATGTCGGTGACCACGGGAGCCAGCAGGTGCGGGATGCCCTCGTAGACGCTCATCTCCAGCATCTTCGGGTCGATGAGGATCAGCCGCACGTCGCGCGCCTCGGCCTTGTAGAGCAGGCTCAGGATCATCGCGTTGATGCCCACGCTCTTGCCCGAGCCGGTCGTGCCGGCCACCAGGCAGTGCGGCATCTTGGCCAGGTCGGCCACGATCGGGTGGCCCACGATGTCCTTGCCCAGGCCCATCGTGAGCATCGAGGCCGACTCGTTGTAGACGTCCGAGCCGAGGATCTCCGACAGCCGGATGGTCTGGCGCCGCGCATTGGGCAGCTCCAGCGCCATGTAGTTCTTGCCCGGGATCACCTCGACCACGCGGATGCTCACCAGCGAGAGCGAGCGGGCCAGGTCACGCGCCAGGTTCACCACCTGCGAGCCCTTCACGCCCGTCGCAGGCTCGATCTCGTAGCGCGTGATCACGGGACCCGGCGAGGCCGCCACCACCCGCACCTCCACGCCGAAGTCCTTGAGCTTCTTTTCGATGAGCCGCGAGGTCATCTCGATGGACTCGGGCGTGACCGTTTCCTGGCGCGTGGTGGTCACGGCATCCAGCAGATCGACCTGGGGCAGCCGGGTATCGACCAGTTCGGCGAACAGGGGCTTCTGGCGCTCCTTGGCCACGCGCTGAGAGGGCTGCGGGCCGGGCAGCGCCGGCTCGATGACCACGGGAACATGCTCTTCAAGCTCGTGCCGTTCGATCTCCACCACCTGCTCGCGTTCGCGGGCGGCCTGCTCGCCCAGGCGGCGGTCCTCCTCGGCCTCCCGGCGGCCCTGCTGGCTTTCACGCAGGCGGTCGAACTGCCGGCCGATGGTGTCGGCCACCTGCAGCCACGAGAAGCGCAACGCCAGGGCCGAGCCCGTCACCAAGGCCGCGATCCACAGCACGCCCGAGCCGGCAAAGCCCAGCCAGTGCATCGACAGCGGGCCCAGGGTGTAGCCCAGCACGCCGCCGGCATGGCCGGGCAGCAGGGCTTCCCATCGGTACAGGCGGGTCCATTCAAGCGCGCTGCTGGCCATCAGCAGCAGCGCCAGGCCCAGCCAGAACTTCCAGCGCGGTGGATGGCTGGCCGTGCCGTCGGGATCGGTTGCGTCGGAGCCGCCGTTGCGCAGCAACTGGGCCAGCGACGACAACCAGGCCCGCAAGGAGACCGGCACCAGCCACCAAGCCGAAAAGCCGAACAGGAACAGCACCATGTCCGACAGCCGGGCGCCCAGCACGCCGACCTTGTTGTGCAAGGGCTCGCCGGTACCGGAGGTGCTGAACGCGGCATCACTGGTGCCATGCGTGACCATGGCCAGCAGGAAGAGCAGCCACGACAGGCCACCTACCAGCAACAGCACCTGGCGGCGCCAGCGCAAGGCTGCGCTGGCCGAAGTCGGCCGGGTGGCCTGCCGGGCCGGCACGTCGTCGCCGCTCAATGAACCCAAGGGGAATCCCATGCCCGGCATTGTGGCCGAACCGGGCCGGCGATCAATCGGCCGGCAGGCGTTCCTTGATGATCACCGAGCCGTTCTCCTGCGTCTCGATCACGCCGCGCTCTTCCAGGTCCTTCATGACGCGGCTGACCATCTCGCGCGATGCGCCGACCACCTTGGCCATGTCCTGACGGCTGACCTTGTGGCGGATGATCTTCACGCCGTCGATCTCTTCGGCCATGTCCAGCAGCGTGCGCGCCACGCGGCCGTAGACGTCGAGCAGGGCCAGCGATTCGATCTGCCGGTCGGCGTTGCGCAAGCGCCGCACGAGGCCGCGCAGGATGCCGTAAGCCAGTGTGGAGGCCTCAGGCAGACCGCGGGCGAAATCGGCCCGCGACAGCACCAGCATGTCGGTCTGGATTTCGGCACGGACGGTGGCCGAGTGGGGCTCGTTGTCGATCAGGCTCATCTCGCCGACGTAATCGCCGGACTCGAGCACGGCCAGGATCACTTCGCGGCCCCGCGTGTCGCTGGTGAGCACGCGGGCGCGACCGTTGAGCAGGATGAAAAGGGCATTGCTCTTGCGACCTTGCTCGACCACCAGCTCGCCGCGCCGGAAACGGCGCTTGACCACGCTGTCGGCGATGGCCTGGGCCTGTTCGGCCGTGAGCATGGAAAACAACGGTACCCGGCGGATCAGGTCCAGATTGGACAACATCGACATCGGCAAACCCTTTCTTGTTATCTTCGCGCCCACATCAGGCTGCGGGCCAGGCCGTCTGCAAGAATCTGTCTATTGTGACGATCTACACGCGTGCAAGCGGCATTTGCGGCACTGATCTCCAATCCAACGTGGGATGGACGCGACGTGGAAACGCCGCCTGATCCGGAGTCCATCGATCCCTAAGAATTATCCTCAGAACCTCTGACCTGCCTAAAACCCTCACCATGACCGCTGACCGCTCACCCCAACACGCCCGCGTGCTGATCCTGGGTTCCGGCCCCGCCGGCTACACCGCAGCGCTGTATGCCGCCCGCGCCAACCTCGCACCCGTTCTCGTCACCGGCATCGCCCAGGGCGGCCAGTTGATGACGACCACCGAGGTCGATAACTGGCCCGCCGATGTGTCGGGCGTCCAAGGGCCCGAATTGATGCAACGGTTTCTCGAACACGCCGAACGTTTCAATACACGGATCGTGTTCGATCACATTCACACCGTGGATTTCGGCACGCGGCCGTTCATTCTGAAGGGTGATTCGGGCGTCTACACCTGCGACACCCTGATCATTGCCACCGGTGCCAGCGCGAAATACATCGGCCTGCCCAGCGAACAGGCGTTCATGGGCAAGGGCGTGAGCGGCTGCGCCACCTGCGACGGGTTCTTCTACCGCGGGGACGAGGTCTGCGTGGTGGGCGGCGGCAACACGGCCGTCGAGGAAGCCCTGTACCTGAGCAACATCGCCAGCAAGGTGCACCTGATCCACCGGCGCGACAAGTTCCGCGCCGAGGCGATCCTGGTGGACAAAGTGATGGCCAAGGTCGGCGCCGGCAAGATCGATCTGCACCTCTGGAACACCCTGGACGAGGTGCTGGGCGACGCGACCGGCGTGACCGGCGTTCGCCTGCGCAGCACCCAGGGCGGCGGCACCACCGACGTGCCCTTGAAGGGATGTTTCATCGCCATCGGCCACCAGCCCAACACCGAGATCTTCAAGGGCCAGCTGGAGATGAAGGACGGCTACATCGTCACCCGCACCGGGCTCGACGGCATGGCCACCATGACCAGCGTGCCCGGCATCTTCGCGGCCGGCGACGTGCAGGACCACGTGTACCGCCAGGCCATCACCAGCGCGGGCACGGGCTGCATGGCGGCGCTGGATGCCCAGCGTTACCTGGAACAGCAGGAAGCGTGAACGCCGCTGCGTTGCGGGCCGCTGAATCACGCTATACTCGCGGGCTTTGCTGAGGCCAGCGTTGCTGCCGACAGCAACACATCCAACATATCACGGAGAAGCGTCATGGCACGCGTCTGTCAAGTCACCGGCAAGCGGCCGATGGTGGGAAACAATGTCTCCCACGCCAACAACAAGACCAAGCGTCGGTTCCTGCCGAACCTGCATTACCGCCGGTTCTGGGTCGAGAACGAGAACCGTTGGGTGCGCCTGCGCATCAGCAACGCGGCTCTGCGCCTGATCGACAAGGTGGGCATCGAGCAGGTCGTCGCCGACCTCCGCGCCCGCGGCGAAATCTGACCCCCATCACCTGACAGGAGCACACCATGGCCAGCAAAGGTGGACGCGAAAAGATCAAGCTCGAATCGAGTGCCGGTACCGGTCACTTCTACACGACGAGCAAGAACAAGAAGACCACGCCCGAGAAGCTCGAATTCCTGAAGTTCGACCCGAAGGCGCGCAAGCACGTCCTGTACAAAGAAGTGAAACTGAAGTAAGCCCCCGGGGATGGTCCACCCCCGAAGCGGGCAAGCCCGCTTCCCCCTCGAGGGGGCAAACCCAGGCGGCCCGGCAAAGCCGGTTCCGTGGTGTTTACTTGAAGTGCAAAGACCCGCCTAAGCGGGTCTTTTGCGTTGTGGGCCGCGATTCGCGACACACAGGCCATCGACGCTGAGCCCAGAAGCGAAAAAACCCGCCGAGGCGGGTTTTGAACGTCCCTCAAGTGGACGCCGCGGATCCGGCTCTGCCGGTCCGCTGGCGTCGCCCCCTTGAGGGGGAAGCGGGCTTGCCCGCTTCGGGGGTGGCTCCTTTACCTGACCACGCCCAGCGACTCCTGCTTGCCACCCTTGTAGGTGTGGAGCGTCAAAGCGCCGTTCTTCACGTCGCCCTTCTCGTCGAAGGAAATGGTCCCGGTGATGCCCTTGTAGCCTTCGGTCTTGGCCAGCACCGGCAGGTACTTGGCGGGGTCGGCCGAGCCGGCCTTTTCCATGGCAGCGACCATCACCATCACCGAGTCATAGACGTAGGGCGAGTAGATCTCGACCTTGGTATTGAACTTGGCTTCGAACCGCTTCTTGAAGTCTTCCATGGCGGCGGTGGCCTTGGCATCCTTCGGGTCGATACCACCGGCTTCGGCGCAGATGACCTGGCCGTCAGCGATGCTGTTGGCCGACAGTTCAGGCAGCTTGCTCGAGCAGATGCCGTCGCCGCCCATGAACTTGGCAGTGATGCCCAATTGCTTCATCTGGCGCAGCATCGGGCCGGCCACGGCGTCCATGCCACCGAAGAACACGATGTCCGGGTGCTTGGCCTTCAACGTGGTCAGGATGGCGGTGAAGTCCGTGGCCTTGTCGTTGGTGAACTCACGGCCCACGGTGTTGCCACCCGAGCTCTTCACGGCCTTCTCGAACTCGTCGGCCACGCCCTGGCCGTAGGCCGTGCGGTCGTCGATCACCGCAATGCTCTTGCCCTTGAGTTCCTTGACGGCGTAGCGGCCGAGCGTACCGCCGAGTTGCACGTCGTCAGCCACCACGCGGAAGGTGGTCTTATAGCCCTGGCGGGTGTACTTGGGGTTGGTGGCGGACGGGCTGATCTGGGGGATGCCGGCGTCGCTGTAGATCTTCGATGCGGGGATCGAGGTGCCGGAGTTCAGGTGGCCGATGACGCCGTTGACCTTGCTGTCGACCAGCTTCTGGGCTGCAGCGGTGCCCTGCTTCGGGTCGGCGCCGTCGTCTTCAGCCAGCAACTCGAACTTGACCTTCTGCCCGCCGATCATCACGCCCTTGGCGTTCAGGTCGTCGATGGCCATGCGGGCGCCGTTTTCATTGTCCTTGCCGAGGTGGGCGATGGCGCCGCTGGTGGGGCCGACGTGGCCGATCTTGACGATGGTCTGCGCAAAGACCGAGCTGCCCAGCAGCAGGGCGGCGGCGCCGATTAACACGTTCAGCTTGACTTGCATGCAAATACCTCCGGGTATGGATGTTGTCGCTCTGAGAAGAGCGGGCTTCAAAAATGGCAAGCGGATGACGATACCCGAAAAGCACACCCCCACCTAGCGGGGCTTGCGCCAGTCGGATTACCGGCATTGCTGCGCGTACCCTTGAACGCAGCAAGTCCCGGGCCCGCCGACAGACCCCCGGGAAATCACGGGTCTGTCCGCCGGTCGAGCACGCGCGAAACGGTTTCAGCCACCAGTTCGCGCAAGGCTGCAGAAAGCTCCGGCCGGGCCTCGCGAATCAGGAGATCCGCCGCGCGGGCCAGAGCCGGCGCCACGGCCTCGCGCACGCGGGCTTCGAAAAGCAGTTCGAGGCGCGGCGTCAGTTCGGCCATCACCAGGGCGACCAGTGCGTTGGCATCGGGCACCTGGGCCAGCGCCCGGGCAGAGGCCACTGGCAGCGGCGCAGGCACGAGGGGCGGCGGGCCCCACGAGACCCCATCGTCGATTGCGGGTGCGGGCGGCAGTGGTGACAGCGACCCCGGCCAGTCCAGCACCGGTGTTTCAGGCCGCGAGGGCACCGCCTCCGCCGCGGCGCCCTCGCCCCGGCCCAGTTCGAGGACTTCGGTCAACGTGGGAAGCCGGTCCGGATGAACCGGCCGGGCCTCACTCCCGAACGGCGCCATTGACATGGTGCACCACCTGCAGGCCGGCGGACCGGTAGGCACGCCAGCGGGTGCGGCCCCGCTCGGCTGGCTCGGGCTCGGCGCCGACGATCTCGATCAGCCTTTCGATGCCCCCCAGATCAAACGGCGCCGCGGCATCGATATTCAGCACCACCCCGGGCGATCCGGCCACACCCGCCCGGGCGGCCAACCAGATCGGCGTGCGGGCCGCCACGCGCGCAACGGGTGCTGCGCCATCGGCAGACACCCGGATGTGGGGCACGAAGTCGCGTTCCTCTAAAGTCCACAGCTGGCGATCGAGCTCGGAGAGCACCGCCTCGGGCGCCGTCACCAGCACCCGCACGCCACGGCGGCTGGCCTTGCGCAGCAGCCGGCAGGCGTAGGCCACCGGGTCGGGCACGCCAGTGTGGAATTCAACCTGCGTCATGGCACCGTGCTGTTCCGGCGGCAGGGTGCGGGCGCAAGCAGGGCCTGGCGGGCCGCCTCAACGGGCCCGGGCCAGCACGAAATGCGTCAGCAACGGCACCGGCCGCCCCGTGGCGCCCTTGGCGGTGCCCGACTTCCAGGCCGTGCCAGCGATATCCAGGTGCGCCCATCGCTGCTTGCCGGTGAATCGCTTGAGGAACATGGCGGCAGTAACGGCGCCGCCCGCGCGCGAGCCCACGTTGGCCATGTCGGCAAAGCTGCTCTTCAGGCCTTCGTCGTACTCGTCGTCCAGCGGCATCCGCCAGGCGGGGTCGAGCGCCTTGTCGCCGGCGGCCAGCAGTTCGGCAGCCAGGGCGTCGTCGGGGCTGAAGAGGCCCGAGCGGTGATGGCCCAGGGCGACCACGCAAGCGCCGGTGAGGGTGGCGATGTCGATGACCACCGCGGGCTTGAAGCGCTCGGCGTAGGTCAGTGCGTCGCACAGGATCAGGCGGCCTTCGGCATCGGTGTTCAGGATCTCGATCGTCTGGCCGGACATGCTGGTGACCACGTCGCCCGGCTTGACCGCCGTGCTGCTGGGCAGGTTCTCGCAGGCCGGGATGATGCCGATCAGGTTGACCTTGGCCTTGAGCTGCGCCACGGCGCGCAGGGTGCCCAGCACGCTGGCCGCGCCGCCCATGTCGAACTTCATCTCGTCCATCTCGGCGGCCGGCTTGATGCTGATGCCGCCGCTGTCGAAGGTGATGCCCTTTCCCACCAGCACCACTGGTGCGTCGGCCTTTGCGCCACCCATCCAGCGTGCCACGATGAACTTCAGGGGTTCGGCCGAACCCTTGGCCACGGCCAGGAAAGAACCCATGCCGAGCTTCTCGCAGTCCTTGCGATCCAGGACTTCGACCTTCAGGCCGAACTCCTTGCCCAGGCTCTTGGCCGTTTCGGCCAGGTACGTGGGCGTGCAGTGGTTGCCGGGCAGGTTGGCACATTCCTTGGCCAGCAGCGTGCCGGCTGCGATGGCGTCGCCGCGCAGCAAGCCTTCGGCGACGGCCGGAGCATCGGCCTTGCTGCACAGCAGGCTGACCAGCGCCAGCTTGGAAGGCGGCGGTGCCGAGGGCTTCGTCTCGCGGTAGAGATAGGTGGCGTCGGACAGCGCCGCGACCACGGCTTCGGCCTGCGCGGCCGTCCAGCCCGGGCCGCCCACAGCCGCCACGGCCAGCTGGCGGGCGCCACTGCCCTTGACGTAGGTCACGGACAGGCCGATGGACTTGCGCAGCGTCTTGGCCGTGTCATCGGCCAGGTAGGCGAACACCAGGCGCGCGGCCTTCACACCGGCCACCCGGTGCATGTACAGGGTCTGACCCGACTTGAAGGCGAAGTCGCCGTCCTTCACGGCGGCCGACAGCGCATCGGCCAGCGCAGGATCCAGCCCTTCGGGCACTTGCTGCCCGCTCACCAGGACCAGCAGCGCCTCGGCACCCACGCCGGACAGGCCCTGGGCGCCAATCACCTGAGTCTTGAAGTCCATAATCGGTCATCCGCCCAAAGCGCAAGATGTTATTCGATTCAACCGTGCGCCGTGAGCTGGCGCGAGGATTCGGCGCCACCTTGGTGGTGATCCTCACCATCGTCCTGACCATGTTCCTCATCCGCACCGTCGGGCAGGCTGCCGATGGGGCCGTGGCACCGCAGGACGTGGTGCTTCTGCTGGGCTACGCCGCGCTGCAGCACCTGCCCACCATGATGGCGATGTCGATGTTCGTGGCCATCGTGGTGGCGCTCGGCCGCATGTACCGCGAGAGCGAGATGGTGATCTGGTTTGCCAGCGGCGTGAGCATCTCGCGCTTCATCCGGCCCGTGATGCGCACCAGCTGGCCCGTGCTGCTGGTGGTGGCGCTGCTGCTGCTGGTGGTCTGGCCCTGGAGCAACCGCAACTACCTCGAACTGCGCGACCGCTACCAGCAGCGCTCGGACCTCTCGCGCGTTGCGCCGGGCGTCTTCCAGACATCCAGCAACGGGCAGCGCGTGTTCTTCATCGAGCGCGACAGCGCCGACGGGGTCAATGCCCGCAATGTCTTCATCCTGAACCAGCAGGAGCATGGCGAATCGGTGACCTCGGCGCATGCCGGCCGCCTGGAGACCGACGGCAGCGACCGCTACCTCGTGCTCGAACGCGGCCAGCGCAACGACACCGACAACGCCAGCGGCGAACGCTCGGTCTCGCGCTTCGAGAACTACCGGGTGCTGGCCAGCGAACGCGCCGCACAGGCCGCAGAGGCCCAGCCGCCCAAGGCGATGAACACGCTTGAACTGATCGGCAAGCCCAGCCCGGCCAACGAGGCCGAACTGACGTGGCGCTTCGGCCTGCTGCTGGGCGCCGCCAACCTGCTCTTGCTGGGCATCGGCCTGGCCGCCAGCAACCCGCGGCGCGCCAGCAACTGGAACCTGCTCTTCGCGCTTCTGGCCTTCGTCGTCTACTACAACCTCATCAACCTGTCGCAGGCCTGGGTGGCGAGCAGCCGGACCTCGATGGGCGCCGCACTGGCCGGGCTGCACGGTGCTGCGCTGGCGGTGGCGCTGCTCCTGCTCTGGTGGCGCGACCACGCCGCCGTCATCCGCCTCGGGCGACGGCCCGCAGCCACCTCCGGCACCGGCAGCGCGGTGGCATGAAGACCGTCCGCCGGCTGCTCTACGGAGACATCGTGGCCTCGGTGGGCTTCGTCGCGCTGGCCTTCCTGTCGCTGTTCTTCTTCATCGATTTCGTCGAGGCCATGGACGGCGTGGGCAGCCACGGGCGCACGGCCTGGGACGCGGTGCTGGCCACGGCGCTGGAGCTGCCCGGCCACCTTTACGAGCTGTTCCCCATCGCCGTGCTGATCGGCACCATCTACTCGCTGGCCCGCATGGCGCAGTCCTCCGAATACACCATCCTGCGCACCGGCGGGCTGGGGCCAGGCCGGGCGCTGTCGCTGCTGGCCGTGCTGGGCGTGGCCTTCGGGGTGGCTACGTTCGTCACCGGGGACTTCATCGCCCCGGCCAGCGAGCGCGAGAGCGTGCTGCTCAAGGGCCGCTTCAACGGCAGCGACAAGCTCGAAGGCACCGGGGCGTGGCTGAAGGAGCGCCGCACCACCCCGCAAGGCGACCGCAGCTACTCGGTCCACGTGGCCGGTGCCGGGGCGGCAGGCATGCTGGTGGGCATCCGCATCTTCGAGTTCGATGGCGATGGCCGGCTGGTTTCGCGCATCGAGGCGCGCGAAGGCAAGGTCATGGACGACGGCAGCTGGACGCTGCACGACGCACAGGTTGCCGTGTGGCCGCACGGCGAGTCCGCCGACCCCGATCGAGCGCAAGTGCGCCTGACACGGCAAGACACGATGTCCTGGCCGAGCGCCCTGACGGCCGGCGTGGTGGCGTCGGCGGTGCTGCCGCTGGCCACCATGACCACGCTGGAACTGTGGCGCTACAGCGAGCACCTGAGCGACCAGGAACAGGCCGTGCAGCAATATCAGATCCGCTTCTGGCGCAAGGCGCTGTACCCCCTGGCCTGCCTGGTGATGATGGCCCTGGCCCTACCCTTCGCCTACCTGCAGGCGCGGTCCGGCAGCCTGAGCCTGAAGGTCTTTGGCGGCATCATGCTGGGCATCAGCTTCGTGCTGCTGAACAACCTGTCGGGCCACATCGGGCTGCTGCGCGGCTGGACGCCCTGGGTGGCAGCAGCCGCACCCAGCGGCATCTACCTGATGCTGTCCATGGCCGCCTTTGCCTGGCTGGTGCGGTACCGTTGAGCCCATGAAGACCGGCCTGATCCTGTTTGCCCACGGTGCACGCGACCCCCGCTGGGCCCTGCCCTTCGAGGCCGTGGCCGAGCGGGTGCGCCAGGCTCGACCGGGATCGCCCGTGCGCCTGGCCTTCCTCGAGTTCATGAGCCCGAGCCTGCTGGAGGCCGGCGCGGCGCTGGCCGCCGAAGGCTGCGCCCACATCGAGGTGCTGCCCCTCTTCCTGGGCGCCGGCGGGCATGTGCGCAAGGACCTGCCGCTGCTCATCGAGCAGATGCAGGCCGCACACCCGGGCTCGGCCGTGCGCCTGCATCCGGCCGTGGGCGAGGCCCCCAGCGTGGTGCAGGCCATGGCCGACGTGGCCGCCGGCCTGCTGCGGAGCCCCGCTTGAACCTGCACCAACTGCGCTTCGTGCAGGAGGCCGTGCGCCGCAACCTGAACCTGACCGAGACGGCCAAGGCGCTGTTCACTTCGCAGCCCGGCATCAGCAAGGCCATCCTCGAACTGGAGGAAGAACTCGGCATCGAGATCTTCGCGCGCCACGGCAAGCGCCTGCGCCGCGTCACCGAGCCGGGGGAGCTCGTGCTCAAGTCGGTGGAGATCATCATGCGCGAGGTGGCCAACCTCAAGCGCATCGGCGACGAGTTCTCCAAGCAGGACGCGGGCACCTTGTCCATCGCCACCACGCACACCCAGGCCCGCTACTTCCTGCCCGAGCCCGTGGCGCAGTTGCGCAAACTCTACCCGAAGGTGCAGCTGGTGCTGCACCAGGGCATGCCCGACCAGGTGGCGCGCATGCTGATCGACGACGTGGCCGAGATCGGGTTGGCCACCGAATCGCTGGCCAACCATCCCGACCTGATCACCCTGCCGTGCTACGAATGGCAGCACGTCCTGGTGGTGCCGGCCCAGCACCCGCTGGCCGCGGTCGAACGCCCGACACTGGAGCAACTGGCGGCCTGGCCGCTGGTGCTCTACCAGTCGACCGTGACAGGCCGGACCCGCATCGACCAGGCCTTCCTGCGCGCCAAGCTCAAGCCCCTGGTGGCGCTGGAAGCCATCGACTCCGACGTCATCAAGACCTACGTGCGGCTGGGCCTGGGGGTGGGCATCGTCACCGAACTGGCCATGCACCCGCAGCCGCCCGAGCCCGACCTGACATGGCGCCCGCTGGGGCACCTGTTCGGCAGCAACATGACGCGCGTGGCCTTCAAGCGCGGGGCCTATCTGCGCCGCTTCGTGCTGGCCTTTGCCGCGATGCTCTCGCCGCGCCTGACACCGGCGCTGCTCGAACGCGCGATGCTCGGCCTGGGCACCGACTACGAGCTCTGACCCCCCACTTTCGACCCGACCCGACACCATGACCGCCGTCCTCACCCCCGCCATCCAGAGCCGCCTGCCGCAGGTGGGCACCACCATCTTCACCGTGATGTCGGCCCTGGCGCAGGAAGTCGGCGCGGTCAACCTGGGCCAGGGCTTCCCGGACTTCGACTGCGACCCCGCCCTGCTGGACCACGTGACCGACGCCATGCGCGAGGGCCTGAACCAGTACCCGCCCATGACCGGGGTGGCACCACTGCGCAACCAGGTGTCGCAGAAGGTACAGGCCCTGTATGGCCGCCACTATGACCCGGCCACCGAGATCACCATCACGGCAGGCGCCACCCAGGCCATCCTCACGGCGGTGCTGTGCTGCGTGCACCCCGGCGACGAGGTGATCGTGCTGGAGCCCTGCTACGACAGCTACGCGCCCAACATCGAGCTGGCCGGCGGCCGCGTGGTGCGCGTGCCCCTCACCCCAGGCACCTTCAGGCCGGACTTCGGCCGCATCGCCGCGGCGCTGACGCCCCGCACGCGGCTGCTGATGATCAACAGCCCCCACAACCCGAGCGCCACGGTCTGGACGCAGGCCGAGATGGAGCAGCTGGCCGAGCTGCTCGCGCCCACGCAGGTGCTGTTGCTGTCCGACGAGGTCTACGAGCACATGGTGTTCGACGGCATGCCCCATGTCAGCGCGGCCTCGATCCCGGCTCTGGCCGCGCGCAGCTTCGTGGTCTCCAGCTTCGGCAAGACTTACCACGTCACCGGCTGGAAGGTGGGCTACGTGGCGGCCCCGGCGCCGTTGAGCGCCGAGTTCCGCAAGGTGCACCAGTTCAACGTCTTCACCGTCAACACGCCGGTGCAGCACGGCTTGTCCCGCTTCATGGCCGAACCCGCGCCCTACCGCGACCTGCCGGCCTTCTACCAGCGCAAGCGCGACCTGTTCCGCGACGGCCTGGCCCGCACGCGCCTGAAGCCCCTGGTCACCCAGGGCAGCTACTTCCAGCTGGTGGACTACAGCGCCATCAGCAGCCTGCCCGAGGGCGAGTTCTGCCAGTGGCTCACCCGGGAGATCGGCGTGGCCGCGATCCCGGTCTCGGCCTTCTACGAGGGCGGCTTCGAGCAGGGCCTGGCCCGGCTGTGCTTTGCCAAGAAGGACGATACGCTGCTGGCTGCGCTGCAAAGGCTGCAGCGCCTGTAGCGCCGCGGCGGGCGGCCCGCCGGGCCTTCAGTGGCGGCGGGTGGGTGGAAGCTCTTCCAGCGCGTCGAAGATGCTGGTCTGGCGGTCGGCCTCGATGCTGAGGTCGAAGTCCACTGCACCCCCTGGCGCGGGCTGCGGCTCTGATTCGCCCAGCCCCAGGAAAGGCGCCGGCGCAGTCGACCCGAAGCCCGAGCCCAGGGACAGCGGCAGCAGCAGATCGACATCGCCCGTGCCTGCCGACTCGCGGTCCAGCAGGTCACGCGCCAGGGCATACAGGAACAGCACCTCGCGGTAAGCCGGCAGGTCGAAGAGTTCGCCACGCGACTTGCGGAACAGCAGCGCTTCCAGTTCGGCCATGGCGTCCATCGGGCGGGCCCAGACTTCTTCCAGCCGAGGGATCACACCCGGGTAGTCGTCCAGCGACCGCCCGGTCTGCATGTCGGTGTCCCAGTCGGGGGCGTAGGCGTTGAAGCGGTGGTTGAAGCGCTCGCGCATCGACTCGTAGTCGGCCCGGTCGCCACGCCGGCGGTGGATCTCCAGCAGCTTCAGGTAAGGCAGCGGACTGCCGCCGCCGGTCTGTCGCAGGTGTTCGTTGAGCAGGTCGATCGCGGCCTCGTCCTGGCCCAGCACGACGAAGAACTCGGCCTGCTGTTCGAGGTCGATCAGCTCTTCGATGGAGACATCGCGGGCATGGCCTTCTTCGGTCGACAGTCGCGGTGGCAGCAGGTCGGTGCGCATCACCGACGGCTCGGGGGGCGGCTCCGGAGCCAGCGGGACCGTGGCTGCCACGGTGTCGGGGATGTCCAGCGGGGAGACCGCCCAGCGCTGGACCGCCGGGGTGCTCTCGAACGGCCGGGTGGCGGGGTTGGTGGCAGGCGCGTGGATCGGTGCCGTCACGAAGGGCGTGGGCGCCGTCGGCTGCTTGCCGGTGTTGGGCTCTGGCGGCACCAGCGGGGCCGCCGCGGACCGCCATTCGGCCGAGCGGCTGAGCTGGGCCGTGCGCAAGCGCAGGCTCAGCCAGACTGCCAGGCCGCCCAGCGCCAAGACGGCACCCACCAGGGGCCAGGTCCAGCGGGCGGCGTCTTCGGCATGCTGCAGGCGCTCGCGGGACTGCAACAGCAGGGCCTGGCTGGCCACGGCGTCGCGGTTGAGCTTCTCGACCGAGCGCTCGAGCGCGGCCATGCGTTCGGCCGACGCCGAGGCAGCCGCGGCCGTGGCCCGGGCCGCACTGGCGGCCTGCGCCACGGCCTCGATGGCATCCTCGATGATCTGGTTGCTATCGGCCTCGGCCACCCGCCGCGTCACGGCCGGCTCTGCGGGCTCGAGCTTCAAGCGGGCCGTTGCGGCGGCCACCCGGCGAGGCTGGACCGTGGCTTTGGTCCGGGTGCGCGGCGTGGAAGCTCGGGCCAGCGCGTCGCCCAGCGCCTGAACCGCGCCACCGGCGGCCGGCGTGAACGCAGCACGGCCGCGCGGCGGCCTGGGCGCAGCGCGGGTGGAGACGTTGCGGGTTGCCGCCGCCGGCACCGGCTGGGTGGCCGTGGCGCCCAGCGTCGTTTCAGTGCCCGGCGAGACCGATCGCGTCGGCGCCATCGCTGCCGCCTCGGGCACGTTGGCCAGCGCGACCATCGGCAGCAAGGCCGGCGGCGGCGCCAGCGGCGGGTCGGCCATCAACACGAACCGGCGCGAGAGCTTGTTGCCGCAGCCGGCATTCACCTGCACGGCCACCAGAGGCTCGTCGATGCTGGCCAGGGACTGCACGCGGATGCGGGCGGTGTCCATGCCCGTGGCCTCGACGGCGATCCTCATCTGCGTGGGCATCAGCCGCCGCTCGCCGAAGGTGACCTCGGCGGTGACGCATTCGGCGGTCAGGGACTCACCCCCCTCGAGGTGCACACCCACCGCGAAATCCAGCGGCTGGCCCATCGAAGCCGACGTCGGGTAGCCGGAAAAGCCGGCCACTGCCGCCCGGGCGGGCAGGCTTGCGTTGAGCGCAGCGAAGGCAGCAAAGGCGGCGCCCAGTCTTGCAATCGTCGGCCGGGCCCGCGTCTTCAACATGCAATGCCAGAAAAATAGGGACACAAGGGTGGATCGATTCACTCTAGCACGAAGAATTTGCGGTTCAGGCACGCGCACACCGCACTTCCGTGGCCCTTGCCACGCAGCAGCCACGCCTGCGCGCCGCGCGGTGCGCGGACAGCCCGCTCAGGTGTCGTAACCCGGCGATTGCCGTGCCAGGCGGCGCAGCAGGCCCGGCCAGATCAGCCTCGCGCCCTGGCCGCGCGTGACCTTGGCCGTCTGCTGCGCAGCCGTCTCGATCAGGCGGGGATCCACGGTGACCAGCGGCCCGCCGCCGGCCTGGGCACGCACCTGGATCGTGCAGACCTGCTCGAAGCGGTACATCGCATGAAAAGCGTCGGCCACCGTCGCGCCGACGGTCAGCAGGCCGTGGTTGCGCAGCATCAGGTAGGTCTTGTGGCCCAGGTCGGCCGCCAGGCGCGGCTTCTCGTCGTCGTGCACGGCCAGGCCTTCGTAGTCGTGATAGCCGAGTGACGACAGCACGAACATCGAGGGCTGCGAAATCGGCAACACGCCATCGCGTTGAGCCGACACCGCGATACCGTTGAGCGAGTGCACGTGCAGCACGCAGCCCGCATCGTGGCGCGCGTCGTGCACGGCGCTGTGGATGACGAAGCCGGCCGGGTTGACGTCGAAGGGCGAGCCGTCGAGCTTGCGGCCCTCGGCGTCGATCTTGACCAGGCTGGAGGCGGTGATCTCCTCGAACATCAGGCCGTAAGGATTGATGAGGAACTCACCGGTGTGCTGGTCGTCGGGCCCCGGCAGGCGGGCGCTGATGTGCGTGAACACCAGGTCGTCCCAGCCGAACAGGGCCACCAGCCGGTACGCGGCCGCGAGGTCGACACGGATCTGCCACTCTGCTGCGCTCACCGCATGGCGGAGATCGGGAATATGCAAGGCGGGCGTGGACATGCCGTGACTCCGGGTGCGATGAGTGGGGGGGGTGCCGTCCGAACCGGCAGCGCTGGCCGGCGGACAATGCCGATGCTCGCGCGTATGTCGCTTCTGAGACAAGTCATGAATACCCCCGTTCTTACAATGGAAGAGCTTCACAACATCGAGTCGGGCGCGTGGTTCAGCAAGCTATCCGAGACGCTGCAACGCGCCATCCTGTCGCGCACCACCGTGCGCCGCATCGCCGATGGGGGTGCGGTGGCCAGCCGCGGTTCGGCGGCCGAAGAGTGGTGCGGGGTGGCGCGCGGTGCCGTGCGCATCAGCTCGATCTCGCTGTCGGGCAAGCAGGTCACGCTGACCTACGCCGAGCCGGGCACCTGGTTCGGCGACATCGCGCTGTTCGACGGCCTGCCCCGCACGCACGATGCCGATGCGCATGGCGCCACCACCTTGCTGGTGGTGCGCAAGCCCGACTTCAAGCAGTTGCTGGAACAGCACGTGGAGTTGTACGAAGCCCTGCTGCGCCTGAACTGCCGGCGGCTGCGCCTGATGTTCGACCAGATCGAGGACCTCAACACCCGGCCGCTGCAGGCGCGGCTGGCCAAGCAGATCCTGCTGCTGGCCCGCAGCTACGGCGTGGCCCAGGGCGAAGAGATCCGCATCGGCCTGGCGCTGGCGCAGGAAGACCTGGCGCAGTTGCTGGGGGCTTCACGGCAGCGCGTCAACCAGGAACTCAAGGGTTTCGAGCGGGAGGGGGCCGTCAGGGTGGAACCGACTCGACTTGTGGTGCTGTCACGAGAGAAACTCATGGCCATTGCCGAACGGTGAAAGCCGCACCATGACACAGATGGATCATTTCGTCGGAACCAAGGAAGTTGCCGCCAGCCACGCCTTCGACGTGGGTGCGCTGCAGGCCTTCCTGCTGCAGAACCTGGAGGGCTTTGGCGGCCCGCTCACGGTGGAGCAATTCAAGGGCGGGCAGTCCAACCCGACCTACAAGCTCATCACCCCGGCCCGTGCCTACGTGATGCGCACCAAGCCCGGGCCGGCTGCCAAGCTGCTGCCCTCGGCCCACGCCGTCGACCGCGAATTCCGCGTGATGAAGGCCCTGGCCGGCACCGACGTGCCGGTGGCCCGCATGCATGTGCTGTGCGAGGACGAGGCCATCATCGGCCGCGCCTTCTACGTCATGGAGTTCATGGACGGCCGCGTGCTGTGGGACCAGTCGTTGCCGGGATTCGAGCCGGCCGGCCGCGCCGCCATCTACGACGAGCTGAACCGCGTCATCGCGGCGCTGCACAGCGTGGACGTGGCGGCCGTGGGCCTGGCCGACTACGGCAAGCCCGGCAACTACTTCGAGCGCCAGATCGCGCGCTGGAGCCGGCAGTACGTGGCCTCCGTCACCGAGCCTATCCCCGAGATGGACCGCCTGATCGACTGGCTGCCGGCGCACATGCCCGACAGCAGCCGCGACAACAGCCGCGTGTCCATCGTGCATGGCGACTACCGGCTCGACAACGTCGTATTCCACCCCACCGAGCCGCGCGTCATCGCCGTGCTCGACTGGGAGCTGTCCACCATCGGCCACCCGCTGGCCGACTTCAGCTACCACTGCATGGCCTGGCGCATCCCGCCGGGTGTGTTTCGCGGCATCGGCGGGCTCGACCACGCCGCCCTGGGCATCCCCAGCGAGGCGGAGTACGTGCGTCGCTACTGCCGGCGCGTGCACGGCACCGGACCGCGCCCCGACCCCGAGGCCCTCATGGCCGACTGGAATTTCTACCTCGCCTACAACCTCTTCCGGCTGGCGTCCATCATGCAAGGCATTGCCAAGCGGGTGGTGGACGGCACGGCCTCCAGCGCGCAGGCCCGCTCGTCCGGCGCCGCCACGCGCACCCTGGCCGAGATGGCCTGGCAGTTTGCACAGGCCTGCTGACCAGCCCGTCCTGACCGCACACCCCGACCGCCCCGCCGGCCGCTTCGAAAGCACACCATGGACTTCAGCTACTCCCCCAAGACGCAAGACCTGCAGGCCCGCCTGTCGGCCTTCATGGCCGAGCACGTGTACCCGGCCGAAGAACGCTACGTGGCCGAACTCGCGGCCAACACCGCGGCCGGCAAGCGCTGGACGCCGCTGAAGGTCATCGAAGACCTCAAGCCCAAGGCCAAGGCCGCGGGCCTGTGGAACCTGTTCCTGCCCGAGAGCGAGCTCGGTGCGGGCCTGTCCAACCAGGACTACGCCCCGCTGTCCGAGATCATGGGTGCCGTGCCCTGGTCCAGCGAAGTCTTCAACTGTTCCGCCCCTGACACCGGCAACATGGAAGTGCTGGCCCGCTACGGCACCGAAGAGCACAAGCAGCGCTGGCTGGCGCCGCTGCTGGCCGGCGAGATCCGCAGCGCCTTTGCCATGACGGAGCCGGCCGTGGCCTCTTCGGACGCGACGAACATCGAAGCCCGCATCGAGCGCGATGGCGACGAATACGTCATCAACGGCCGCAAGTGGTGGACCAGCGGCGCCGGCGACCCCCGCTGCGCGATCTACATCTTCATGGGCAAGACCGACCCCGCGGCGCCACGCCACTCGCAGCAGTCCATGATCCTGGTGCCGGCAGCGACACCGGGCATCACCGTGATGCGGGCCCTGTCGGTGATGGGCTATGACGACGCGCCGCACGGCCACATGGAAGTCGACTTCAAGAACGTGCGCGTGCCGGCCTCCAACCTGTTGCTCGGCGAAGGCCGCGGCTTCGAGATCGCCCAGGGCCGTCTCGGCCCGGGCCGCATCCACCACTGCATGCGCCTGATCGGCGTGGCCGAGCGCTCGCTCAAGCTCATGTGCGAGCGCGCCGTCAGCCGCACCGCCTTCGGCAAGACCATCGCGCAGCAGACCGTGACTCAGGAGCGCATCGCCGAGGCGCGCTGCATGATCGACCAGGCCCGCCTGCTCACGCTGAAGGCCGCGTGGATGATGGACAAGGCCGGCAACAAGAGCGCGAAGGCCGAGATCGCGATGATCAAGGTCGTGGCGCCGAACATGGCCTGCCAGGTGATCGACTGGGCCATGCAGGTCTTCGGCGGTGCGGGCATGTGCCAGGACACGCCGCTGGCGCACTTCTTTGCCAATTCGCGCACGCTGCGCTTTGCGGACGGCCCGGACGAAGTGCACCGCAACGCCATCGCCAAGATCGAGCTGGGCAAGATCCAGCCCAAGGCCCAGGCCTAGCGGCCGACCCGGTGCTGCGCAGCCCGCGCCGCACCGGTCTGCCGTTATTTCTTGTGTTCGTCGCCCGGTAGCGCGCTGGCCGACCAGAGGCTGGCCGAGGTGCTCAGGCCAACGGAATCGGCGGCCTCGCTGGTCACGCGCGCGGCTTCTCGCATGGCGCTCTCGAACAGGCGCAGCCAGACTTGCAGCGACTCGACATCGGCGTCCGGCAGGGCCGTGCGCAGCATGAGCCGGCCGCGGCCGATCATCAGCACGAAGGGCACGTGCGGCTCCATCTGGACCGCGGCCAGCGACAGCGACAGCGGGCCTTCCAGCCACTGCTGCAGCCACCGCTTGATGCTGGACAAGGCGATGAAGCGGTCGCGCAGGCCGGGCATCTCGCTGCCGGCCAGCTTGGGGAACATCACCAGCCAGCGCATCTCGGGCGGTGTCTGGTTGTCGATGCGGGTCTGCACGCCTTCGACGTACTGCTCGAAGACCGCCTTTTCCATGGCTTCCTGGAGTTGGCGGTTCATGATCACCACCTGGAGGTCGGATGCCAATCCCAGTTCGGCCCGCAGGCGCAGTTCGTGGCCCTCGATGTAGGGGCGCTGCGAGGGGCCCCACTCGAGCCGCCACGGCGTGGAGCCCATGCGGCCATCGATCACGAAACCTTCAGCCTGGACCCCGCGAAAGGCATATCCGCGCCCGGTGGCCCAAGGCGCGATGCCTTCCCACCCCTTGGCGGGCAGTGCGCCAGCGCCTGAAAACAAGCGTTTGAAGCCTTCGAGCATGGGCTGCGGTTGGGAGCGCGTGGCCGCCGCCTGGCTCCCAGCCCCGGATGAATTCGATGGTTCGAGTGTATGCGTGGCCCGGCCTGCGTGCCCACCCCAAAGACGAGCGAGGCGAGGAATGCGCCCGCACATCGGCCCTTTGGCCCCGCGACCTAGAATGCCCTCGCATTTCAACTGCCCGTAGCTCAACTGGATAGAGCAGCTGCCTTCTAAGCAGCAGGTCGGGGGTTCGAGTCCCTCCGGGCAGGCCATTTTGGGTTTTCGGGACGTCCCGGAGCGTCCCAGATTGCCTAGAAAACCTAGGAAAATCAAACGCTTAGATTGCCAGAACGGCCCAAGCAGTCCCGTGACATCCCGCGCAGATTCGGGGCACAAGTAGGGGAACAAGGGCAATAGTCGGGGAGCGGTTCAAGTTTGTGCCCCTATGTCCCCTCTGCCCTGCCCCTGACCGACCCTGCTTGCCGACATTCGAGCTGCCCGGCGGATAGGCCGCGCATCCGCCTGACCGATGGCGCCGGCCTGTAGCTCGAGGTCACGCCCAACCTTTCAAGACGATGGTTCAGGATGTACTACTTC
>CAIJPE010000380.1 GCA_903822435.1 uncultured beta proteobacterium
AGATCCTGGACGTGCGCGGCATGCCCACCTCGGTGGGCGACGAAGGCGGCTTCGCCCCCAACGTCACCAGCCACGAGGCCGCCATCCAGCTCATCCTGGAAGCCATCGACAAGGCCGGCTACACCGCGGGCGAACAGATCGCCATCGGCCTGGACTGCGCGGCCAGCGAGTTCTACAAGGACGGCAAGTACAAGCTGGACGGCGAAGGCCTCTCGCTGAGCGCGGCCGAGTGGACCGACATGCTGGCGACCTGGGTCGACAAGTACCCGATCATCAGCATCGAGGACGGCATGCACGAAGGCGATTGGGACGGCTGGAAGCACCTCACCGAGCGCCTGGGCAAGAAGGTGCAGCTGGTGGGCGACGACCTGTTCGTCACGAACACCAAGATCCTCCAGGAAGGCATCACCAAGGGCATCGCCAACTCGATCCTGATCAAGATCAACCAGATCGGCACCCTGAGCGAGACCTTCTCGGCCATCGAGATGGCCAAGCGCGCCGGCTACACCGCCGTCATCAGCCACCGCAGCGGCGAGACCGAAGACAGCACCATCGCCGACATTGCCGTGGGTACCAATGCCGGTCAGATCAAGACCGGTTCGATGAGCCGCAGCGACCGCGTTGCCAAGTACAACCAGCTGCTGCGCATCGAGGAAGACCTGGGCGACATCGCCACCTATCCCGGCCGCTCGGCGTTCTACAACCTGCGCTGACCACGCACGGCGCCCTGAGGCACACCACCATGCGCTGGGCCACGCTCGTACTGGCAGGCCTGCTGGCCATGGTCCAGGCCGACCTGTGGTTCGGCAAGGGCAACATGCCCTACGTGATGAGCCTGCAGCGCCAGCTGACCGAGCAGAAGGCCGCCAACGCCAAGTCGCGTGAACGCAACGTGCAACTGGCTGCCGAGGTCACCGACCTGAAGGAAGGCCTGGAGATGGTCGAGGACAAGGCGCGCTCGGAGCTTGGCATGATCAAGCCCGACGAGATCCTGGTCCAGGTCACCGCCCGGCACTGAGCGCGGCGGCCCTTATTGCACGGAGCCCGGAACGGGCGGCTGATCGCGCTCGGGGGTGAACATCTCGCCCACGTCCACGGCGTCGAAGTGGTACTGCAGGCCGCAGAACTCGCAGCCCACCTCGACCAGGCCGCGCTCGGCAATCAGGCTGTCGCTCTCCTCGCGGCCCAGCGAGCGCAGCATGCCGCGCACCCTTTCGCGCGAGCAGGTGCATGCAAAGCGCGGCTGCTGGGGGTCGAACAGGCGCAGGGTCTCTTCCCAGAAAAGACGGTGCAGGATCTGGCTGCTGGGCAGTGTCAGCAGTTCTTCGCGGGTGAGGGTGGCGGCCAGCGTGGCGATGCGGTTGTAGGCCTCGGACAAGCCGATGTCGTCCTCGTTGCGGCGGCCCAGGTTGCCCTCGCCTTCGACCGGCAGGCGCTGGATCAGCAAGCCGGCAGCCACGTGGTCGTCAGCGGCGAGGATCAGGCACGTGTCGAGTTGCTCGGACTGCAGCATGTAGTGCTCCAGCACCTGCGCCACTTCCTGCAGGGGTTCGCGCTGGTCGCCGTGCAGGGGCACCACGCCCTGGTAGGGCTGCTGGCCGGGGAAGCGGTCGCGCGGGTCCAGCGTGATGGTGCAGCGGCCCCCGCCGTTCACGTTGAGCAAGCCTTCCAGCTGCGCGCCGGGCACCACCGCGCCCACCACCTTGGCCGTGGCCCTGAAGGTGAGTTCGGGCTGCACCTCGGCCACCGCCAGCTTCACCGGGCCGTCGCCGTAGATCTGCAGCACCAGCGCACCGTTGAACTTGATGCTGGCCTGCATCAGAACGCCCGCGGCCGCCATCTCGCCCAGCAGGCGGCGCACCTCGGCCGGGTGTTCGCCGATCGCCTGGCGGCGCTGAAGCACCTCTTGCCAAGCATCGGTCAGCCGCACGATCATGCCGCGCACCGGCAGGCCTTCGAACAGGAACTTGGAGAGTTCCGACATCAATCGATCTTCTTCAGGCCGCGGCGGTGCCGGGCGGCGTTCTCGACGTAATGCGCTGCGCCGCTGCGTACCCTCGCCATCTGCTCGGGCGTGAGTTCGCGCACCGCCTTGGCCGGGCTGCCCAGGATCAACCAGCCATCGGGAAATTCCTTGCCTTCGGTGACCACCGCACCGGCGCCCACCAGGCAGTTGCGGCCGATCTTCGCGCCGTTGAGCACCACGGCCTGGATGCCGATCAGGCTGCCGTCGCCCACCGTGCACCCGTGCAGCATCACTTGGTGGCCCACGGTCACGTCCTCGCCCAGGGTCAGCGGGCAGCCCATGTCGGTGTGCAGCACGCTGCCGTCCTGCACGTTGCTGCGCGCGCCGATGGTGATCCAGTCGTTGTCGCCCCGCAGCACGGCGCCGTACCAGATGCTGGCTTGTTCGGCCAGGCGCACACGGCCCACGACCTGGGCACTGTCGGCGACCCAGGCCGTGGCTGCGACCTCGGGCCTGTCGTCGTCGAGTTGATAGATGGCCAAGAGGGGCTCCAGGGTTGGCTCAACCCATAATTCTAAGGATGGAGCTCCGTGCCGCCGCCTTGCAGGTCCTTCAGACCCCGGATCCGGCCGCCAAGGCTGCAGCCGCCCGTGCGCTGCCGGCCCTGGCAGCGCGGCCGCAAGCCATCGACCCCGCGGCCGTGCTGCAGCCAGCCGGCACCCTGCCCGGGCGGCCGCCGCTCCCGAGGCTCGTGCTGCCGGCGTCCCTGCCCCGCCGCAGCGCTTACACGCCCGTGGGCCGCGCCGCACTGCTCCACGCGGTGGCGCACATCGAGCTCAACGCCATCGACCTGGCGCTGGATGCCGCCTGGCGCTTCCCCGGCATGCCCGAACGCTATTACCTCGACTGGATCCAGGTGGCCTCGGAGGAAGCCCTGCACTACACCCTGCTGGCCGAACACCTGGCCAGCCTCGGCCACGCCTACGGCGACTTCGATGCGCACGACGGGCTGTGGTCGATGGTGGAGAAAACGGCCGGTGACGTGACTGCCCGCATGGCGCTGGTGCCGCGCACGCTGGAAGCCCGCGGCCTGGACGCCACGCCGCCCATGCAGGCCCGGCTGGCCAAGGCCGGCGACCACCGGGCCTGCGAGATCCTGGCCATCATCCTGCGCGACGAGATCGGGCACGTGGCCATCGGCAACCGCTGGTACCGCTGGCTCTGCCAGCGCGGCGGCCTGGACCCGCTGTCGCACTACACGGTGCTGGCAGCCCGCCACGGCGCGCCGCGGCTGCGGCCGCCCTTCAACCTGAGCGCGCGCACCGAGGCGGGTTTCACGGCCGAAGAGATCACCGAACTGGCCTCGGGCGTTGATGGCGAGATCGTGACACCGTAACGCGAGTGTTGCGTGGATGCTGCGCCAGGACGGGGATTCTGCGGCCCGAGGGACCCAGAGGGCGGGTAAGCCCGTATGCGCCCCGTAAACTTTACACAAGGGTAAAAAAATGGCTGCAAGGCCGACCCTCCCAGCATCCACTCCACCGAGGTAAGCATGAAGAAGTCCCTGTTCGTGGCGGCCATCGCCGCCCTGTCCGCGCTGGGTGCACACGCCCAGAGCACCGTCACCATCTACGGCCGCTTCAACGTGTCGGCCGAGTCCATCGACCGCAACGGCGTCACGACCAAGGAATTGGCCAACAACGCCTCGCGGATCGGCTTCAAGGGCTCCGAAGACCTGGGTGGCGGCCTGCGCGCCGGCTTCCAGCTCGAGCACGGCTTCGATGCCAGCACCGGCATCCCCGGCTCGCCGTTCTGGGCCCGCCAGAGCGAAGTGAACCTGTCGGGCGGCTTCGGCGCGGTCCGCCTGGGCCGCTTCACCAGCGAAGCCTACTTCGCCACGGCGGACTACGTCAGCATGCACAACCACGACACGGGCAACTCGGAAGACGAGTTGTATGCCTACATCGGGCGCAACCAGAACAAGGTGGCCTACCGCCTGCCCACGCTGGTGAAGAGCCTGTCTCTGGAAGCCGCCGTGTCGCTGCCCGAAGGCGTGGCCGGCCAGACGAAGACCTACGACGTCGCAGCCAACTACTCCACCGGCCCCCTGGCCTTGGGCCTGGGCTACGAGAAGAACGACGCCTCCAACCAGCTCGGCGTGCGTGCCCTGTACGACTTCGGCAGCTTCGTGGCCGGCGGCTACGTGCAGCGCCACACCGATGCGGTGCTGGGCGACCAGACCATCTATCGCCTGTCGGGCATGTACATCCTGGGCGTCACCGAATTCCACCTGAACTACGGCCACGCCGGTGCGTACTCCAAGCTGTCGGGCAGCGACGGCAAGCAGTTCACCGCCGCCATCAACTACAACCTGAGCAAGCGCACCAAGGTGTTCACGTACTACACCAAGCTGGACGACGCCAAGGTGGTCTACAACGGCGTCGGCAACCGGAAGTCCATCGCCCTGGGCAT
>CAIJPE010000381.1 GCA_903822435.1 uncultured beta proteobacterium
CCCGCCACCATCGGGTGCGCGGCCAGGAAGCCCACCACCTTGCGCGTGTTTTCGACGTGGCGGGCCATCCGCAGGGGCAGGGTCTCGATGCCTTGCAGGATCAGCCAGGCGGTGTGCGGGCTCATGCAGGCGCCGAAGTCGCGGAGGCCTTCGCGCCGGGCGCGCAGCAGGAAGGCCCCCTCGGTGCTCTCTTCGCTGAACACCATCCCGTGGAAGCCGGCGTAGGGCTGGTTCAGCTCGGGGAAGCGGGGCGCGCGGTGCCAGTCGAAGCGGCCGCTGTCCACCAGCAGCCCGCCGATCACCGTGCCGTGCCCTCCCAGGAACTTGGTGGCCGAGTGGTAGACCAGGTCGGCACCGTGATCGAAGGGCTTCATCAGCCACGGCGTGGTGAAGGTGCTGTCCACCAGCAGCGGCACGCCGGCATCGTGGGCGATGGCCGACACGGTGGGGATGTCCAGCACGTCCAGGCCCGGGTTGCCCAGGGTCTCGCCGAACAGCAGCTTCGTCTCGGGACGAACGGCAGCGCGCCAGCCGTCGATGTCGCCCGGCTTGACGAAGGTGGTGGCGATGCCGAAGCGCGCCATCGTGTAGTGCAGCAGGTTGTGGCTGCCGCCGTAGAGTGCCGAAGAAGCCACGATGTGCGAACCAGCCCCCGCCAGCGTGGCAATGGCCAGGTGCAGCGCCGCCTGCCCGCTGGCCGTGGCAATGGCGCCCGCGCCCCCTTCCAGCGCCGCGATGCGCTCTTCCAGCACCGCATTGGTGGGGTTGCTGATGCGGCTGTAGACGTGGCCCGAGCGTTCGAGGTTGAAGAGGCTGGCGGCGTGCTCGCTGCTCTCGAAGACGAAGCTGGTGGTGAGGTGGATGGGGACCGCCCGCGCGCCCGTGGCGGGGTCGGGTGCCGCGCCGGCATGCAGCGCCAGGGTGTCGAATCCGGGGTCGGAGGGGCCGGCCATGTCGGTCCTTCGCGGGCGCCGAAGGGCACCCGTTGGCGCCGCATTGTGGGCTATATTGACGGCCATGAAAGTCACCGACATCCTGCGCGTCAAGGGCAACACGCTGTACACGGTGAACCCCGACGAGCTGCTGGCCAGCGCCGTCAAGACCATGGCCGAGCTCGACATCGGCTCGTTGCCCGTCATGGAACACGGCGATCTGGTCGGCATGCTGACGTTCCGCGAGGTCATCAGCGCCGTGGTGGCCAACGGCGGCAGCGTGGGTGAGCGCCGCGTGCGCTCGGTGATGGACGACGCCCCCCTGACATGTACCCCCTCGACCGAGATCGACGAGGTGCGGCGCATGATGCTGCTGCGCCACGCCCGCTACATGCCGGTGCTCGAGCGCCGCGAACTGATGGGCGTGATCTCGTTCTACGACGTGGCCAAGACCGTGGTCGACGCGCAGGACTTCGAGAACCGCATGCTCAAGGCCTACATCCGCGACTGGCCGGCCGATGGCGGCGGCGCCGCGTCCGGAAGCTGAGCGGGCCGCCCGGCAGGCTCAGGCCAGCTTGAAGGCCGACACCGCCTGAGCAAGCCGCTCGGCCTGGCCTTCCAGGCTCGCGGCAGCCGCACTCGCCTGTTCCACCAGCGCCGCGTTGCGCTGGGTCATGTCGTCGAGGGCGCCCACGGCGTTGTTGATCTGCCCGATG
The DNA here is from genome assembly GCA_903822435.1 of uncultured beta proteobacterium. GTDB lineage: Bacteria > Pseudomonadota > Gammaproteobacteria > Burkholderiales > Burkholderiaceae_C > Rubrivivax. The sequence continues at coordinate 1,649 of CAIJPE010000381.1, forward strand.
CTGCCGCTCTGGGCCTGCGTGGCGCCACTGATCTCCTGCACCAGGTCGGTCACCAGGCGAACCTGCTTGACGATCTGGTCCATGGTCTGGCCCGCTTCGGCCACCAGCAGGTTGCCGCCTTCCACCGTTTCCACGCTGCTCTGGATCAGGCTCTTGATCTCGCGGGCGGCCTGGGCGCTGCGCTGTGCCAGGCTGCGCACCTCGCTGGCCACCACCGAGAAGCCGCGCCCTTGCTCGCCGGCCCGTGCGGCTTCCACGGCGGCGTTCAGGGCCAGGATGTTGGTCTGGAAGGCGATGCCGTCGATCACGCCGATGATGTCGCCGATCTTGCGGCTGCTCTGGGTGATCTCGCCCATGGTCTGGACTACACGCGTGACCACGGCGCCACCGCGTTCAGCCACCGAGGAAGCCGACGCGGCCAGCCGGTTGGCCTCGGTCGCGCTGGCAGCGCTCTGCTCCAGGCCGCGTGCGATCTCGGTGGTGTTGGCGGCCGTCTGCTGCAGGCTGCTGGCCTGCGACTCGGTGCGTTCGGACAGGTCCAGGTTGCCGCGTGCGATTTCGGCCGAGGCGCAGCGCACGCTCTCGACGCCGTCGCGCACCTCGCCCACCGTCTGCGCAAGGTTCTCCTGCATGTGCCGCAGGGCCTGCAGCAAGTCGGTCGCCTCGTCGCGACCCTTCACGGCGATGAGGGCCGTGAGGTCCCCCGTAGCCACCCTCGTCGTGGCCTGCATGGCCTCGCGCAGCGGCTGGGTGATGCTGGCCGTCAGGCGCCAGGCCAGCAGGCCCGAGACGCCCAGGATGACGGCGGCAGCCGTGATCACGCCGGCCCGCACCCGGTCACCCATGGCCACGGCCGCCGCCGCCGCCTCCCGGGACCGCTGCTTCTGCAGCCCGATGAAGGCGCCCAGCGTCTGGTTGGTCTTGACCGACAGGGGATCGATCTTGTCGGTGATGATGGCCACCGCCTTGTCGGTGTTCAGCTGCAGCGCCAGGCCCACGGCCTTCTTGAACTGCTTCTCGAGTTCCGCGTTGGCCTGGGTCAGCGTGCCGAAGAGGCCGGTCTCTTCGGGCGACAGCGTCTCTTGTTCCAGCGCGGCTTTGAGCTTCAGGTACTCGCCCCACTGACTGCGAGCGACCGCTTCGGCGGCATTGACGCCGTCCATCTCGGTGCGCAAGCCCATGTTGCGCATGGCCACTGCGCTGCCCATCAGGGCCTGGCGCATGTCGGTGGCCAGCGCCATGCGGTGCTCCACCTGCTGCGTGGCCACCAGCAGGGCATCGCGGGCGTACGACTGGCTGGCCAAGGTGCCGGCCAGGAGCCCGGTGGACAGCACCAGGATCAACAGGAATCCTGCGCCCAGGCGATGCCCGATGCGCAACGAACGGAGGTTCATGGCGTGATGCTCTGGTCGGCAAAGTGCCGGCTGCGGCCGTGAAGACCGCCACCGGGAAGGGGCACAGGCCGGCGGGCGCCAGCCCGGGGGCTTCAGTCGAGGAAGATCCCGGTGCCCACGAAGGTGTCGCCCACCCGTTCAACGTACACCTTGCGGCGCTGGATCTCGTCGTTGACGGGATTGCGGAACTTGAACTCCTCGCTCCAGCCCTTGCCCTTTTCCTTGGCCAGGTCCACCAGCATCTTGTTCAGCAGCTTGCCGTCGGGATCCTTCATGCCGATGAGGTCCTTGCCCACCAGCTTGGCGTTGGCGCCATGCGCGAGGTTCTTGCCGTTCAGGTCGTAGACGATCACGTACAACTCGCGGTCACGGAAGGCCTTGCCGTGCGTGAACTCTTCATAAGCCTTCTCGGCGCCGTTCTGCTTGATGTAGGCCACGGCGCGCTTGACCATGGCTTCGGCTTCGGGGGCGGTGGCGCCGGAGGCGTGCGCGCTGGCGAAGGACGCAGCGGCAGCGGTGGCCAGCAGGCCTTTGAGGAATTGTTGGCGATTCATGGGTGGATTCCCTGAGGTTGAACGACATGGGGCAGCGTGGACCTGGCGGCCGGCTGCTTTCTTGCACCTTCTTTCGGCCGGTTCGCCGCGAAGTTGAGGCTTCCAAGGCGTCGTCGGGGTGCACCTGCCGCGCCAGGCCGGCCGTCTAGAATCAGTCGGCTCTACACCCTGCGTGACGCGCTCATGTCCGGCAGCACCTTCGGCGAACTCTTCCGCGTCACCAACTTCGGCGAAAGCCACGGCCCGGCCATCGGTTGCGTGATCGATGGCTGTCCGCCCGGGTTGGCACTGTCCGAGTCCGACATTCAGCAAGACCTGGACCGCCGGCGCCCCGGCACCAGCCGCCACGTGACCCAGCGCAACGAGCCCGATGCGGTGGAGATCCTGTCGGGCGTCTATGAAGGCGTGACCACCGGCACGCCCATCTGCCTGCTGATTCGCAACACCGACCAGCGCAGCAAGGACTACGGCAACCTGCTGGACACGTTCCGCCCGGGCCACGCCGACTACACCTACTGGCGCAAGTACGGCCACCGCGATCCGCGGGGCGGCGGGCGCTCCAGCGCGCGGCTCACGGCCCCCATGGTGGCGGCAGGGGCCGTGGCCCGCAAGTGGCTGGCCCAGGTCCACGGCACCACCTTCATCGGCTGGATGAGCGCCCTGGGCGAACTGCCGATCCCCTTCGTGGATGCAGCCCACATCCCGCACAACCCGTTCTTCGCGCCCAACGCCGACATCCTGCCCCGGCTCGAGGACTACATGGACGCGCTGCGCAAGAGCGGCGATTCCTGCGGGGCGCGCATCGAGGTGCGTGCCAGCGGCATGCCGGTGGGCCTGGGCGAGCCGCTGTTCGACAAGCTGGATGCCGACATCGCCCACGCCATGATGGGCATCAACGCGGTCAAGGGCGTGGAGATCGGCAGCGGCTTTGCCACCGTCACCGAGCGCGGCAGCCAGCACGGCGACGAACTCTCGCCCGAAGGCTTCTTCACCAACCACGCCGGCGGCGTGCTGGGCGGCATCAGCACGGGCCAGGACCTGGTGGTGAGCATCGCCATCAAGCCGACCAGCTCCATCCGCCTGCCGCGCGCCAGCATCGACCGCGAAGGCCACGCGACGGTGGTGCAGACCCACGGCCGCCACGATCCCTGCGTGGGCATCCGCGCCACGCCCATCGCAGAAGCCATGCTGGCCCTGGTGGTCATGGACCATGCCCTGCGCCATCGCGCGCAGTGCGGCGATGTGGTCCTGGCCACACCGGCGATTCCCGCCGGCCCAGCGGGCGGATGACCGGCCCGGCCCTGCCGGCCTCGCAGGCTGCACGGGACACTCCCTCGGCGCCCCTGCGGCGCTATGCCGCGGTATCGCTGACCTACTTCGCGGCGATCGGGCTGTTCAACCCGTACGCCCCGCTGTGGTTCCAGTCACTGGGCTTCAGCACGCTGACGATCGGCGCCATCGCCTCGGTGCAAAGCTGGACCCGCATCTTCGGGCCCTATGCCTGGAGCTGGTTCGGCGACCACACCGGCCGCCGCACCGAGCTGATCCGCCTGGCCGTGGTGGGTGAACTGCTGGCGTCGCTGGGCCTGATGGGCGTGCAGTCGGCCCTGCCGGTGGCGCTGGTCACCGGGTTGCTGTTCCTGGCCAACAGCGGGGTGGTGCCCTTGTCCGAGGCCCTGCTGGCGCAGGCCATCCAGAGCGCCGACGGCAAGAGCCTGGACCCGGCGCGCTACGGGCGGGTGCGGGTGTGGGGTTCGGTGGGCTTCATCGCGGCGGTCTCTGTCTTCGGCCTGCTGCTGGAGCGGGTTGGCATCGGCGTGTTCCCGGCCTTCGTGGCCGCGATGAACACCCTCTTGCTGATGGCAGCCCTGCGCCTGCCGGCCACCCATGCCGAGGCCCGCCACGAAGCCCCGGCCCCGCCGGTGGGGCCCGTGTTGCGCCGCCGCGAGGTGGCCTGGTTCTTTGCGTCGGCCTTCTTCACCGTGCTGGCCCACACCAGCGTGTACACCTTCCTGTCGCTCTACCTGGTGTCGCTGGGCTACGGCAAGGGCGCCGTGGGCGGACTGTGGGCGGTGAGCGTGGCCGGCGAGATCGCGTTCTTCTGGACCCAGGGCCGGTGGTTCGCCTGGCTGCCCGCGGCGCGCTGGCTGCAGGTGGCGGCCGCGGTGGCGGCGTTGCGATTCGCCATCACGGCCGCCGGCGGCGCCTGGTGGCCGCTGCTGGTGCTGGCGCAGGGTCTGCATGCAGTGACCTTTGCGGCCCACCACGCTGCCTGCATCGCTCACGTTCAGCGATTTTTCCCGGATCGGCTGCGCGGGCGTGGCCAGGCGCTGTACACCACGCTGGGTTACGGCGCCTCCGGCGTGCTGGGCGGCGTGGGGGGCGGCTGGCTGGTGTCGTGGGGAGGCTTTGCCGCGGTGTTCTGGGCCGCCAGCCTGTGCGCACTGGCCGGTGTGGCCTGCGCCCGGTGTGCGGGCCGCCATGGGCCATCGATGCCGAATTGAGCCGCATTGCCGTTGCAATTCAGGTCAAGTCTGGGGGGCCTGCTGCCGACAATGTGGTGATCCGGCTAACCCGGCCGATTCCACGCCTGACCGAAGTCCGCCCATGCCCGCACCCTCCGGCCCTGCCTTCCCTCACGACACCCGCACCCGGGGGCATCGCCCGGAGCTCGTTTCCGGCGGCGGCCGCGGCTTGCAGGACTTCTTCCGCTACCACGGCATCTGGGCGCCCGGCGTGCGGCTGTTCCGCGCCATCGGCTTCCGCACCAAGGCCCTGGTCATCTCGGCCGTCTTCGCGCTGCCGCTGCTGCACCTGAGCTGGCAGTACTTCAGCGCCGCGGCCTCGCAGATCAACAACACCCGCATGGAGCTGGCAGGCACTGCGGTCTTCAGGGAACTGGTGCCCGTGTACCGCGGCATGCTGGAAAGCCGCAGCGCGGCGCAGGCTCGCCAGGCCGGCTACGCGCCCGCCGCCGAACGGCTGACGGACGCCCGCAAGCGCACCGACGAAGCCCTGGCCAAATTGCAGGCCAGCCTCGGCCAGGGCGACGACGCCCTGGCCTTGAAACCCGGGCTGCAGAAGTTGCAGCAGGCCTGGGCGGCCACGGCCGGTGCCAGGGACGGTGTCGACGACAAGGGCCAACCGGTCTTCGGCCCGGCCATCGAAGCGGCCGCCGAGCTGCTGTCTGCGGCGGGCGACAACTCGCAGCTGGTGCTCGACCCCGACCTGGACAGCTTCTACATCGTCAATGCCCTGGTGCTCACGCTGCCCAAGACGCTGGAAGACCTGTCCCAGCTGTGGGCCTACGGCCTGCAGGCGGCCGTCAAAGGCCCGATCGGCGGTGCCGACGAAGCCCGCTGGCATGTCTGGTCGGCCCGGGTGCTGTCGGGTGTGGACGACACCAAGGGCTTCATTGCCCGGGTGGTGGCTGCGAATGCGGACTTGAAGCCGCGCCTGGACACGGGCCTGCTGGACCCGGCGCTGGCACTGCGCAAGACCGGCTCCGCCGCCGTCTTCGAGGCCACCCGGCCCGCGCCGGCAGACTGCGACGCGGCCGGAGATGCCGCCCTGTCGCGCGTGGCCGAGATCTACGTCAAGTGGCTGCCCGTGCTGGACGATGTGCTGCAGGCGCGCCTGCATCGCGATGAAGGTTCCCGCGCGCTGAGCGCCAGCGTGCTGGTGGTCTCTCTGGTGCTGGTGCTGTATCTGTTCATCTCGTTTCGAAAGGTGCTCGACGGCGGCCTGCGCGAGGTGGCCCTGCATATCGACGCGATGCGCAACGGCGACCTCACGACCCGGCCCCGCGCCTGGGGCCGCGACGAGGCCGCGGGCCTGATGAACACGCTGTCGCAGATGCAGCAGGAGCTGCGCCGCATCGTGAGCCAGGTGCGGGGCGCCTCCGACACCATCGTGGCGGCCAGCAGCGAAATCTCCGGCGGCGCATCCGACCTGCATACGCGCACCGAGATGTCGGCGGCCAACCTCGAAGAGACCGCTTCGGCCATGGAGGAGATCGCCTCGACCGTGCGCAGCAACGAAGCCACGGTGGACGAAGCCGCGCGCCTGGCCACCACCAACGCGCAGGCCGCCGAACGGGGCGGTCAGATCATCGGCCAGGTGGTGCAGACGATGCAGTCCATCAACACCTCGTCGGGCCGCATCGGCGACATCATCGGCACCATCGAAGGCATTGCCTTCCAGACCAACATCCTGGCCCTGAACGCGGCTGTCGAAGCGGCTCGGGCCGGCGAACAGGGCCGAGGCTTCGCCGTCGTGGCCAGCGAGGTGCGGGCCCTGGCGCAACGTTCGGCGGCGGCGGCCAAGGAGATCAAGAGCCTGATCACCGCCAGCGTGGAGCAGGTCGAAGGCGGCGTGCGCGTGGTGCGCCAGGCTGGCGAGGCCATCGACGAGATCGTCGGCACCGCGCGCCACGTGCACAAGCTGCTGGGCGACGTGGCGGTGGCCGCTCGCGAACAGACCGCGGGCGTCAGCCAGTCGGCCAAGGCCGTGCAGGAACTCGATTCGGTCACGCAACAGAACGCCGCCCTGGTGGAGCAGACCGCCGCGGCAGCCACCACCTTGAAGGACCAGGCCCATTCGCTGGCCGGCGAGGTGGCGCAGTTTCAGCTGCCCGCGGCCTGAGCCGCGCCGCGCACCGACAGAGCCGTATCGTGCTGAAGAAGCCCGCCCGCTGGTTTGGCACGCTCAAGGTTCGTTTGATGCTGGCCAGCGCGCTGGTGATTGCCGCCAGCGTGGCTGTCTCGACCGAGGTGGTGCTGCAGCGCGTGGAAGCGCGCAGCGTGCAGGCCGTGATGGAGCTCGAACGCGACAGCGCCGAGCGCATGGCCGCGATGCTCGGCCAGCGTGTGGTCGGCCTGCAGAAGATGCTGCGCGCCACGGCCGCGATGATGCCCGCCGCGGTTCGCAGGGAAACGCCCGCGGCCATCGAGTTCCTGCGCGACAAGCCGGCCCTGACCACGAGCTTCGCCAACTTGTTCATCGCGAATGCCGAAGGGCAGGTATTGGCCTTGCACGACGGCGACACGGCCTCGGCGAGGACGCTGAACCTGGCGGACCGCGAGTACTTCAAGCGCACCGTCTCGCAGGGCATTCCCGTGGTCTCAACGCCCATGAGCGGCCGGATCTCGCTGGAGCCGATCATCCAGGTGACCATGCCGGTGCTGGGCGAGGGCGGCAACGTCGAGGCGGTCATCGGCGGCGCGCTGCGGCTGGCCACGCGCAACCTCTTCGACGACCTGACCTACGCCGGGCACAGCGAAACCGACACCGCCACCACCATCGTCACCGATGCCCGCGGGGTCATCATCTCGCACCCCGACCGCGCGCACGTCATGCGCTCCATCGAGGCCGAGCCGGGCCTGGCGGAGGTCGTGGCCCGCTGGGTGGCGCAAGGGCGGCCCGTGGAGCCCACGGGGTTCGCGGCGCACGCGCCCGGGCGATTCATCACGATGGCCGGTGTGGCCGGCGCGGACTGGATGGTCTTCCGCGTGGCCCCGGACACCGAATTGCTGGGCGGCCTGCACCAGGCCCGCCGCGAGGCCATCCAGTGGGCCGGCGGCGTCGCGGTGCTGGGCAGCCTGATGATCCTGGGACTGCTGGCGCTCCTGCTGGGCCCCTTGTCGCAGTTGCGCCGCCGAGCGCTGGCCCTGCAACAGGGCGAACTGGCCATCCACGAGGGCTGGCCCGACCCGCAGGGCGAGATCGGTGAACTCAGCCGGGTGCTGCAGCAGGCGCTGCATGAACGCGCCGCGGGCGAAGAGGCTCAGCGCACCTTGGCGCGGCAGATGCAATCGGTGCTGGCTGCCGCACCGGTGGGCATCGCGTTCAGCCGCGACCGCCGCTTCGAATTCGTCGGCGCAGAGTTCTGCGCCTTGCTCGGCTGGCAGGCCAGCGAACGGGCCGGGCGGCCGGCCGCCGACATCTTTGCGTCCGGTGCCGAATACCAGGCCCTGGGGCCGGCGGTGCAGGCGGCCTTCGCGGCCGGCAAGCCCTATTTCGGCGAGCTGCAATTCGTCCGCCGCGACGGCACGGGCTTCTGGGGCCGCTTGCAGGGCCGCCCGGTGGAGGCGGCCAATCCCGGTGCCGGCACGATCTGGTTGCTGGAGGACGTCACCGAACACCGGCTGGTCCGCGAGCGCTTGTCCTGGTCGGCCAGCCACGATGCGCTGACCGGGCTGCTCAATCGCGGCGCCTTCGAGGCCCGCCTGGAAGCCTGGCTGCTCGAGCCGGGCAGCCTGGACGCACCGCGCCCGCCGGCCTCTCTGGTGTACGTCGACCTCGACCGTTTCAAGCAGATCAACGACAACGCCGGCCATGCTGCGGGCGACCACCTGCTGCGGCAGGTGGGTGCCCTGCTGCGGGTGCAGTTGCGTGGGGACGACGTGGTGGCGCGCATGGGCGGCGACGAATTCGCGCTCTTTCTGCCCGGCTGCGTGGCCGCGGTGGCGCTGCAGTTGTCCGAGCGGCTGCGGCTGGCCATCACCGAACTCGGCATCGACCACGCGGATGGCCGGCTGACGATCGGCGCCAGCGCCGGCGTGGTCGAAATCGACCCGGCCGCGTCGGTCGTGGTGGCCGAGTGGATGGCCCGCGCCGATGCCGCCTGCTATGAGGCCAAGCGGGAAGGCCGCGGCGTGGTCCGCGTGGCGCGTGCGGCCGCAGCGCTGCGCGTCGTGTCGGGTTGACGGTCCGCAAGCGGCGGCGGCCTACACCCCGGCGCGCCGCGGCCGATATCCGGTACTGGGCCCGCCAAAGGCGCGGCAAGGGGCATGACATCCGCCCTGCCAACCCCCGGCACGCCTCACCAACCTCCATGGCCCAGACCGCTGCACCACCCCATCGATCCGTTGCAGCCCACGTGCTCGATCGACTGCCGGCTCGGCGCCAGGCCCACCAGCGGGTGCGCCTGGCGATGTACCTGGCCTTCGCGGTGCTCGCCATCGCGGCGTTCGGCCAGGGCGCCAATGTGTTGCGGCTCCAGGACCAGTGGACCGAGGACGTCGAAATCCTGGACCGCGCCGCCGGCCAGCGCGCGTTCTCTCAGCAAGTGGGTCGAGCGGCTGCCCTGCTGGCGGCCCAGCCCGCCTCCCGCTCGCGCCATGTCGAGGCGCTGTCGGGATTGCTGCGCGAGTCTGCCACCGAGGCGTCGGCGATCGAGGCCTCGATCCGCCTGCAGATCGGCCGCTCGACCGACACGGCGCACCTGCTGACCCTGCCCTTCGAGGCCTGGCAGGCGGCCCGGGAGCGCCTGCGAGACCGCGCCGAACAGATCCTTCGCCTGGCCGAGGCCGGCAGCAGCGAGGAACTGGCGCGTGCGGCCTCTGCCCTGCAGGAACCCACCGATTCGGCGCTGGAAGCCGCCAGGCAGTTGACCGTGGCTCTGCGCAAGGCGGCCGAAGCGCGTTCGCAGAGCCTGCGCGCACAGGTCCAGTGGGGCGGGGCAGCTTTGGTGGCCTTGCTGCTCGGCCTGTGCCTGGCGGTGGTGGAGCCCACGGTCCGCTGGTTGCGGCGCCATGGCCGCCGGCTTTCGCTGCAGGCCACCGAGCTTCAGCGGCTGGCGCTGGTGGCCGAGCACACCACGGCGATGGTGATCATCAGCGATGCGGACGATCGCATCCTGTGGACCAACGCGGCCTTCACCCGGCTGAGCGGCTGGACCGCGGAAGAGGTGGTGGGCAAGAACCCATCGAAGCTCCTGCACTCGCCTTCGGCCGATCCGGCGGTGATGAGCCGTGTGCGCGATGCCCTGGCTCAAGGCCAAGGCGTGCGCGACGAGTGGCTCTGCCGCACGCGCGACGGCCGCGATCTGTGGCTGGACGTGGACCTGCGCCCGCTGCACGACAAGCAGCAGAACCTGGTTGGCTACCTCAGCGTCAACACCGACGCCACAGCGCGCGCGCAGCAGCAAGCCGAGCTGCGGGCGCTGTGGGGGGTGTTTCCGGCGGGCGTGGTGGTGCAGGCGGCCGATGGACAGATCGTGGACGGCAACCGCGAGGCCGAGCGCCTCCTGGGCATGAGTCTGGCGCAGATGCAGGGCCGTTCGTCGCTCGACCCGCGCTGGCGGGCCGTGCGCGAGGACGGCACCCCGTACCCGGGGCATGAGCATCCGGCCATGCGCACATTGGCCACGGGCAAGGCCCTGCACAACGAGACCATGGGCGTGCACCTGCCCGACGGCGAACTGCGCTGGCTGCTGGTCAACACCGAGCCGCAGCGCGACCAGTCGGGCCAGGTCAGCGGCGTGGTGGTGTGCTTCTCCGACATTTCGGAAAGCCGCATGCTGCAGGCCCGGCTCACCGACAACCTGCGCACCGACGAACTGACCGGCCTGCCCAACCGCTCGGTCGTCAGGGAGCGGCTGCTGCACGCCATCGCACACGCCAGCCGGCACCCGGGCTACGGGTTCACGGTGCTGTTCATGGACTTCGACCGCTTCAAGCAGGTCAACGACACGCTGGGCCATGGCGCCGGCGACGAACTGCTGCGCCAGATCGCCCTGCGGCTGCAGCGCACGCTACGCCCGGGCGACGCCCTGGCCCGGGTGGACCGAGACGGCGGGACCACGCAGGGCCCCTTGGCGGCGCGCCTGGGCGGCGACGAATTCGTGGTGGTGCTCGAAGGTGTGCGCGATCCCGAGAACGCCAAGGTGGTGGCCCAGCGGCTGCTCGTCGAGCTGGCCGAGCCCTACCTCATCGGGCACGTGCCCGTTCAAAGCAGTGCCAGCATCGGCGTGGTGGTGTATGCGGCGCCCCCGGGCCAGCAGGCCGGTGAGGATTCCGTGGATGCCCAGGCCGAGCGCGTGCTGCGCAATGCCGACACGGCCATGTACGAGGCCAAACGCGCCGGGCGCGGGCGCTGGGTGTTGTTCGACGACTCGATGCAGGAGCGCGTGGTGCGGGCACTGGCGCTGGAGGCCGATCTGCGGCGTGCCTTGAAGGAAGACGAGCTCTTCGTGGTGTACCAGCCGGTGGTCGATCTGCTCGACCGCAGCCTGGTGGGGGTCGAAGCGCTGGTGCGTTGGCGTCACCCGGTGCGGGGGCTGGTCAACCCCGTGGATTTCGTGGCCGCCGCCGAGGAGTGTGGTCTGATCGACGCCCTGGGCGCCGTGGTGCTCAACAAGGCCTGCACGCAGTTCGAGCTCTGGCAGCGCACCCTCGGCCCAGCGGCGCCCCGCCAGCTGGCCGTGAACCTGTCGCGCGCGCAGCTCGAGCGCTCGGGCATCGTGGACGACGTGCTCGCCGTGTTGCAGCGCTGCTCCATCGAGCCGGCGGCGCTGCAACTGGAAGTCACCGAGAGCCTGGCGGCACAGGACGAGCGTGTGCAAACCACCCTGCGCGAGCTCAAGAACCTGGGCGTGCGGCTGGCGCTGGACGATTTCGGCACCGGCTACTCGAGCCTGGCCTGCCTGCACCAGCTTCCCGTGGACACCGTCAAGATCGACCGGAGCTTCGTGAAGCATGCGGAAACGGTCGAGTACCACCGCGTGCTGATCGAGGCCACGATCCGCGTGGCGCGCACCCTGGGCATGATCACCGTGGCCGAAGGCATCGAGACCGAGGGGCAGGCCGCCCTGATGCGCGAACTCGATTGCGATCGCGGGCAGGGCTATCTCTACAGCGCGCCGCTGGAAGCCACCGAGCTGGAACGCTGGGCCCGGCGCCTGAGCGACCAGGCTGCCGTCCTGCCGGCCTGAGGCCCTGACCGTCGGGCGGGCTGCCGAAGCTCTGCCGGGCCGCCCCATCCGAGCCTCTTGCAGTTCGTCGCCCCGAAGCTGCGCTCTGTCGCCACGGGCCCTTGAATCGTCTTGCTTCGTCACTAGACTGCGAGCCGCTGGCATCCCGGGTTCCGGGCCCATGCCGCGGATGACACCGGAGGGTTCGAGCATGGTCAGGAAACTGCTTCTGGGCGGTATCGCAGGCGGGGCGCTGTTGCTGTGCGGAGGCTTGGCAGGCGCTTACTTCGGCGGCAGCCTGGCGGGCATGCTGGGCCGTCCGGCCGATGCCAGGACCGCCGCCGCCGACAAGCCCGCCCGGGGCGACAAGGACGACAAGAAGCCCGACGTGCCGCTGGAGTTCGCAGCCCGCGAAGTGGTGCAGCCGACGCTGGCCCGGTTGCCGGCGGTGGTCGAGTTCTCGGGCCCTCTGGTGGCCCCGCAGACTGCGATGGTGCGCGCCAAGGCCAGCGGCACGCTGCTCAGCCTGAGCGTGGGCGAGGGCAGCCGCGTGCAGGCCGGGCAGGTGCTGGGCCGCATCGAACTGGCCGACCTGGCCAGCCGCCTGGCCGAGCGCAACGCCAACCTCGAGTCGATGCGGGCCAGCCTGGTGCAGGCCGAGCGCACCCATGCCAGCAACGAGCGCCTGGTGGCCCAGCAGTTCATCTCGCAGATCGCGCTGGAGAACTCCCGCGCCGCACTGGACACCGCGCGCGCCAATTTCGATGCGGCCAAGGCCTCGCTGGACACCACCAAGGTGAGCCTGCGCGACGGCGTGCTGGTGGCGCCCATCTCCGGCATCGTGTCCAAGCGGCATGCGCTGCCGGGCGAGAAGGTCGCGCTCGAGCAGCAGGTGCTGACCATCGTCGACCTGGCCCGACTGGAACTGGCCGGCAACGTCGGCACGCACGAGGTGGCCCGCATTGCCCCGGGGATGCCGGTGCAGGTCGAGGTCGAGGGAGAGCCCCATCCCGTGGCCGGCCGCATCGCGCGCATTGCGCCAGCCACCGAGCCAGGTACCCGGTCCATCGGCGTGATCATCGAGCTGCCCAACCCTGAAGAGCAGTTGCGCGCCGGCCAATACGCCATGGCCCGCGCCACGCTGGCCGACGACGCCGACCGCTTGACGCTGCCGGCCAGCGCGGTGGGCAACACCTCGGGCCAGGACCACGTGTGGCTGATCGAGGGCGGCCAGCTGGCTCGCCGTGCCGTCACCGTGGGCCGGCGCGACCCGCGCGAAGGGCGCGTCGAGATCCTCCAGGGCGTGACGCCGGCCAGCCAGGTGCTGGGGGCCCGATTCGACAACCTGCGCGAAGGCGCCAAGGCCCTGGTCGTCGCGGCACGGACCGCGCCCGTGGCTTCGGCCGCGGCCTCTGAACCCTTGGTCCGCTGAAGCCGGGGGCCCGCCATGTGGATCACCCGCGTTGCCATCCAGAACCCGGTCTTCGCCTGCATGGCGATGGTCGCCCTGTGCGTGCTGGGCCTGTTCTCGTACGCCAAGCTGGGCGTCGAACAGATGCCCGACATCTCCATGCCCGGCGCCTGGATGGAGGTGCGCTACCCCGGCGCCGCACCCGAGGCCGTGGAGCGCGAGGTCATCAAGCCCATCGAGGAAGCGGTCAACAGCATCGCCGGCGTGCGTCGCATCACCTCGCGCAGCGGCGAGGGCATGGGCACGATGAGCATCGAGTTCGCGCTGGACGCCGACATGGGCCGCGCCATGCAGGAGGTGCGCGACCGCGTGGCCAGCGTGCAGAGCGCCTTCCCGCGCGACGTCAAGCAACCCACCATCGCACGCTGGAACAACGACAACGCCCAGCCGGTGGTCAACCTGGCTCTGCTGGGCCGCTGCCCGGCCAGCGGTGCCTGCAACCCCACCCGCAGTTCACGCGAGCTGTCCATCCTGGGCGAGCAGACCGTGGGCAAGCGGCTGCAGCGCGTGGAAGGCGTGGCGCGGGTCGAGATCAACGGCCTGACCCAGCGCGAGGTGCGCATCGACCTCGACCCCGCGCGCCTGCGGGCCTACGGCGTGACACCGGCCGAGATCGCCACCGCGCTGCGCGACGCCAACGCCGACCAGCCGGTGGGCCTGATCACCGACAACACCCAGGACGCCCTGATGCGCATCGAGGGCCGCGTGCGCGATCCGCGCCAGTTCGAGAACATCGTGGTGGCCCACCGCGGCAACCTGTCGCTCACGCTGGCCGACCTGGGCAAGCTCATCGAGCGCGAGCGCGAGCCCGAGTCCACGGCCCGCATCAACGGCCAGCCGGCCATCAACTTCAATGTCTTCAAGCAGCAGGACGCCAACATCGTGGCCACCGGCGAAGCCGTGAAGAAGGTGATGGAGGAAATTCGCAAGACCCTTCCGCCCGATGTGGAACTGCGCCTGATCAATGCCAGCAGCGACTACGTCAAGGGCTCGCTGGACGGCCTGCGCGGTACGCTGATCGAAGGCGCGCTGCTCACCGTGGCCATCGTGTTCCTGTTCCTGCATTCGTGGCGCAGCACCATCATCACGGGGCTGACGCTGCCCATTGCCGTGATCTCCAGCTTCATCGCCGTGTATGCCTTCGGCTTCACGTTGAACTTCATGACCATGATGGCGCTGAGCCTGTGCATCGGGCTCCTGGTGGACGATGCCATCGTGGTGCGCGAGAACATCGTGCGGCACGTGCACATGGGCAAGGACCACTTCCGCGCGGCCCGCGAGGGCACCGACGAAATCGGCCTGGCCGTGATGGCCACCACCTTTGCCATCTGCGCGGTGTTCGTGCCCGTGGCGTTCATGGGCGGGATCATCGGCAAGTTCTTCTACCCCTACGGCATCACCGTGGTGGTGGCCGTGCTGGTGAG
>CAIJPE010000382.1 GCA_903822435.1 uncultured beta proteobacterium
AAGAATGAGCACTCGATATTGGTAGCGTTCGGCAATCAACTCCAAAGCACGCCGTGAATAAAAGAATACGTGCTCGCTTTTGGCCGGTCCTAGGTAAGGCCACTCCGGGCCTTGTCCCTCATAAAGGGCCGTGGACGCAACGAGAAGTGCTGGCTTCAGGCGGAATATTTCATCGAGTTCAGCAGATGGGTTTTCCAAGTGCTCGAAGACCTCAAACGAGGTAACCATGCTATAGCTTCGATCAGGGTCTGCCGAAAACCCTGATGCAAAGTGATTGTGAGCGTACTTGTCGTGCAAATACGCTGGGATTCCGACGTCTCTGAGCATTCGGACAAGGAGACCGACTCCTCCGCCCCAATCCAATACAGAATGGGCCAGCCCGGACTGCTTTGTAATGGCGCGCAAAAAATATATGGACTTGCTAAGCTTCAGGTTTCGTTCTGCGGCGTAAGTATCCAGATTCAAAAAGCCCTTTCTACTGCTGCGCGCATACTCCTCAGGCAGCCAGTATGGCGGTTCGGTCTGCAAGGAGCCGCAGCCGATACACTTGTAGCATCCAATCTCATCACCATCGCCGGCTTTCCGTGAGAACTGGAGCGCAGCCTGCGCTGCACACAACCTGCAAACTATTGAGTCTGAAATCTGGTCGCGCATTGTTTGGCCCTAGCCCTGTGCCAGCTGATGGTGAACCGCTGATTGAAACTGCCGTTCATGGTTCGCAGTGTATGCGTCCTGCCAGCCGCCGCTGTGATTCGACGGCTAGCCTAGTGACCACAGTGGATCAGGCCAAATCAAAGCGCACTTACGAATTGGCCGCGGCAGTGCCTGCAGGCGGTTCGGGGCCGAGAGGCATTGCCGGCGCCCTGCGCCCGCTCCCAGGCGCTGCAAGCGTCCCGAGGGCTAGGCTGCACCAGCCCGCCGCCCCTCAGTAGATCCTCCGGCCGAAGTGGTCGCAGTGTTAGCAGGTGTGGCCGGATCTAGGCGGGGCAGCGATGACGGGAAGACGGCGCATCCTGTGAGAGAACGATGCGGCAGGCTCAATGAGTGAGCGTGCGATGGCGGGCCCGAGGTGCAGTAACTTCCGCAGTAACTTTTCAGAAAGACCATGCACCTTCATAGGTGAATGCGAGTGACCCCGGTCCACCAGACAGGGCTCCGCAAGGGGCCAGAAACGACGAAACCCCTAAGCAAATCAACGACTTAGGGGTTTTTTCATGTCCGAACGAATCCGGAAGGGCCCACTGGGTCTGGATTGCCGTCCGGATCACACGCCCCGACTGCCCGCAAGTGGTCGGGAGTTATCCGTTCCGCAAGCCCAGGGTTCGTGCCCGTCGAGCTTCACCGACCGCACCAGGCTCATCGCCAGACGCCGAAGCGGTCGTGCGCCAGCAGCTCCATGCGCGCGGCACGTGCTTTGCGTACTCGGGTTGGCGTTGGCGCGGCTGGGGTCAGCGGAACGTGCCGCCTGGACCCCATCGCAGGCGCCGGGTGGCTCGCCCCGTGAACCCGTCGGGCCGCCGTCAAGGACCGCGGCGATCCTCAAGTGCCACCCCGACCCGCCGAAAGTCCAGGGTGCGTGCTGTGCCGCCGGGGCCGCGAGTCCACGGGAATCGTGGGGTCGACGATTCGAGGATCAAATTGGTTCGGCACCGGAGTCACCCTTTCGCGATCAACGCGACCTAGATGGATTCTTCGCCGATTCATGACACCGCCGCCACCCGGACAGGCGAGGGTCCCGCCCTCACGCCGGTCGTCGAGCCGCGGTGGTGGCGTCTGTTCAACGCCATGCAACGCCTCCCCGTGTGGTCCGAGCGCTGGCGCCGCCGCATGCTGCGGCGCGCAGGCTGCCAGATGGCGTACAACGCCACCGTCTGCGAGGATGTCTTCGTCGGCGGGCCCAACCTGCGCATGGACGCCGGCACCTTCGTCAACGTCGGCTGCCTGCTGGACGGCAACGCGCCCATCCACATCGGTGAAGGTGCCCGGCTGGGCCCCCGCGTCCTGATCCTTACCGGCACGCACGAATACCAGCCGACGGTGATGCGGCGACTGCCCGGAAAAGGCAACATCAACCTGCCGGTGGTGATCTCGCGGGGCTGCTGGATCGGCATTGGCACCATCATCATGCCGGGTGTTACCGTCGCCGACGGCTGCGTGGTGGGGGCCGGCTCCGTGGTGCTGAAGTCCACCGAACCCAACGGCCTGTACGCGGGCAACCCGGCGCGGCGAGTCCGGGACCTGCCGGTGCGCTGATTCGGCGCGACGCCGCGCGCGATGAAGGCGGTGCAACGGCTGGTCGCCCCAGAAGTCATCGACGCGCAACGGGCGCACACCGTTGGCCATCCATTCGCGACCGCGAGCCTCGGATTCCGGCAGCGGGCCTTGCGCGGCGATGATCTGTTCCTGACTGATCACTGCCTTCACATGCCTCCAGCGGTCGGCTTGTGCCCGTGGCATCTGGCAGACCTACCCCATCACGGCGAGTGCTTCTTCGAAGCGCTCTTGCGAATCGCGCAGGGTGGACGCGCGTGCAACGGGTGTGCGCGCAGGGGTTCGGGGCAGTCCGGTTGCAAAGCCTGCGTGGCGGCCTGCCGCGCGCGCTCGGGGTTGTCCTGCCGGCCTTGATAGGCCTGGTGCTTGCTGGAGGCCCTGGCATGGCCAAGCGCGGCACTGGCCTGGGGCCGATGGCAGAAGGCCTCGCGCATGAGGGCATGAGGACCGACGCATCCCAACCTTCCGGGAAGCCCGGTGAGCCACTGGGGTTCCACGAAGCTGCCCGCGGCGCTGGGCCGCTCGTGGCGGGGATCGATCGATCACGGAAACCCTGTGTTCCGGCGCTCGAGCCGAGCGACGCTGCGCCACGCGCTTCCCCAGCACACGGGGCCACTGCCAGACCCTTTGCAGACCGCCAATCCGTCCGATTGGACGCCCTGGAGGCGTTGCTACGGTCCGGTGGCGGATCGGTGTTCCGCACGCCAACGCATGGCGGCAAAGATGCGCTGCCGCGCGCTCGGATGGTCGTAAAGGAGCCACTCCTCGAGCCAGGACGGATCGAGGTTCGCCGCGTCTGCATCGCGGATCATGAACTCGGCCAAACCTAAGGGCTGACGCGAAGCGTTGATGCCGTAGTTGTCGGCTTCGGCTTCCTGCTCGCGGCTGATGCTGTTGTTGATGGGCAGCGAGACAAATCCCCAGAGCAACAACAGGCCCCAGAAGACGGGCATCGCCGCGGTATCGCCCAGGCCGGCGACCTTCCACCGACGGCCATGCCTCGCGATCAATCGCTGCGCACCCCAGCCGATGAACACGAACCCCAGACCGGAGACCAGGGTGTCGAACACGATTCCCTTCGGGATGTGTGCAAGCACGTAGTGGCCAATCTCATGCGCCATAACCAGCTCGAACTCAGCTTTGGGCGTCTTCGCGATGGTGTTGTCGTCGAGAACGATCTGTGCCGTCCCACCAATGCCCGAGACATGCGCGTTCAGCAGATCGCTTTGCCGGGATGCGTCGCGCACGAAGACCTCATGGGCGGGTACTCCGTTCGCTCGTGCCAGCGAGAGGATCGCCTCCTTCTCAGGGCCGTCGGCGAGTGGCGTGATGCTGTTGAAAAGAGGTTCGATATATTGCGGCGAGATCAGCACGTAGAAGCTCGACAGCACGAGGTAGACCAACGTTGCCCATCCCACCCAGGATCCCGGCCGGCGGCGGATCAGACGCATGATGAGAATGACGCCGACGACGTAGAACGCCGTGATCACCGCCCATCCCAATACCGCTTCGCCGAGCCAATCCAGATAGGTCCGTTGAGTGAAACCGGCAAGCCGCAGCCTGACGAAGCCGGCATAGGTCTCGATAGGAAGATTCAGAAGGAAGAGGGCCGTGAAGAGAAACAGCGCGAACAGGGCGTCCTGCATCCAGAGGTACGGAACCCATCGCCGGGCAAGGTCACGCAACGAGGCCGCGGCGCCTGAGAACATGATGAGCGCAACGGACGCCATCAGGATCGCCACGCGGCTGGCGAGCGTGATGTAGCGTGTGGCAGTGAACGCGTCACCGCGGGATCGGGCTTCGGCAGGAACCCGTTGGAGATAGGCCTCGGTGGCCGCGGCGGGATTGAGTGGTAGCGCCGAATACCATCCGGAATCGACCACGATGGCGCGCACGTTGATCCGTGGGGGCACCGGCTGTGCACTGACGATCGATCCCCAGACAATGGACGCCAGGAACGCCGCCATCGCGGCCACAAGAAGTGCCTTCAAGTTGTCTCCAGCGCTTTCATGATCGCGCGCATCACCGAAACTCCCGGGATTGCAACCATCCACGATCGGGCGGCTGGCAGCCAGTGGAACACATCGGTCCACGTTGCGGCGCAGGCCTGATCGCGGCGACAGGCGCCGCTGGGAGCGACTGCATCGGAGCCTATCACGATGACTTCGGATGCCGAGCTGGCCCGGCGAATCGCCGACCCTTTCAAGGACGGTTCCTGGCCGGAGCCGGGCTGGCTTCGAAATCACCCGCAGCAGGCTTTGCTCCGGCCCTGTGCCGCCTCGATGAAAATCGCTTTACTGGCGCGTCCGCGAATTGCGGGTCACCCCTGCCGGGCACCCTGGCATCACCAAAATCTCCCCGCTGGCGTCATCGACTCACGCCACGCCGGCGCCACCGCCTGTACCCCGGTGGATCGCTGAAGGAGATGGAAGGACGCGCCTGCCGCCGGCTGGCAGTCTCGCGGCCAGGGCGCAATGGAACTCGCCGCTCCCTGCGTTGCAGCAGCGCCCGTAGAGATTCGATACGAGCCGTCGGTTGATCACCTGTCGAATGCTCCTGCGTGACCGGACTGTCCGCACCATGAAGGCGAGGCCCGCCAACATCAAACACCTCAGTCCCTGGCTCGGGAACAGGAATCAAGCGCGTCGCCGTATCCAGAAAGTGTCCGGCGTTCGACGAGACCGTAATGCCTGCTGGCGTGGAGAGATAAAACGCTGCCGTGTCCGAGAAATTCGCCGTGGCGCCGTTCTCCGCGACGACTTGAAGCATCACCGCGATGTTGAACGTCCCCGGAGCGATCTGGATCGGAAGCATCCCAATTTCGTGGATAGAGGACCCTTCAACGCAATCGACGGTCACCCCCAAAAATGCGTCCGCGGCGGTCGTGTGCGCGCTCGGAGCAACCAGGCTTTCATCGAACAGATACTGCAGATCGGCAACTCCGGTAGCGCCCGGTGAAAAGGGTGATTGCGTAAGCAATGCTGGTCTGAGCAGTCAGAGGGCCGCTCACGAACGAATCTCTCGCGTCAGGCGCCGAGACGTTGGTGTCTACGGTCGCGTTTGCCAGCGCCGACTGCAAGCTCGGACTTCGCGTTTGCCGGTCCCTTGTTTTAGAGGGCCCGATCCAGGCAATTTGCCGAGGCCCGGGTTGGTGAAGCCCGGGGGGCGCGACAACCCGCAGAGCCGTGCCCTTCTGGCCGGTTGTGGGCATTGACCACCTTGCGGCATCGTGACCAGGTTCAGCCGACCGGGGCACGATATGTCGAAGCGACTTGCCTGCGGCGCGTGGAGCCTCGTCCTGATGGCGCCCCCCATGCTGGCCGGCGAGGCGATGAAATGGTCGGTACACGGCATCAAGCTGACCGTCGGCACCGACGTCATTCCTTTCGTGCTGCAGCCCGATGGCCTGCTGCTCACGGTGGGTGCGGTACAGGTGGCGTGGAAGAAGATCGGCGGCGCCGAAGCCTATAACGCCAGCACCGTCAGCCACAACGGCGCGGTCAGTGCAAAGGCCAGCGTCGACGGCACGATGGCGCCCGTGGTCTCGGCCACCTGGCAGTCGTAGCGCTGGGCAAAGATCAGCGCATTGCTGCCCACGGGCACGGCGGCCACCATCACCACCACGGCCAGCGGCGTGCCCGTCAGACCGAAGCCCCAGTGCGCCACGCCCAGCACGGCCGCCGGCTGCACGAGCAGCTTGACCACCGTGACGCCCAGGGCCCTGGAAGGCCGCCCGCCCAGGCCGTAGCGCGCCACCGAGAGGCCGATGAGCACCAGGCACAGCGGCACCACGCCGGTGGCCAGCAGCATCAGCGCTTCGTCGACGGGTGCCGGCAGGGCCAGGCCCGTCAGGTTGAAGGCCAGGCCGGCCAGGACGGGCAGCACCACCGGGTGGATGACGGTGTTGCGCACGGTCAGCAGCAGCGTGCGGCCAAGGGTCGAGCCGCCGGCCTGGCGCGCCAGGTCCAGTTCGACCAGCGTCGTCACCACCGACAGCAGGACCAGCGCGTGCAGGCTGACGATCGGGATGTGGATGGCCAGGCCCGCCTCGCCGAACAGCGCCGATGCCATGGGAATGCCGATCTGCACCAGTTGCCGAAGCTCGACGAGAGGGCCATGACGCTGGGCGCCGCGCCGCGCCGCCACCGTTGGCTGGCGTAGACCGCCAGCATCACCGCCAGCACCGGCAGGAAGAAAGCCGCCAGGGTGCGCCAGGGCAGCAGCGCGAAGTCGATGCGCGCTGCGGTGCGGAACAACAGCGCCGGCACGAAGATGGCGAAGGCGGCGTTGCCCAGCACGCGGGCCGCATCGCCTTCACCCAGCCAGCGCAGGCGGCCCGCCAGCCAGCCCAGCGCCACCGCCATGACGATGGCGAGCAGCTTGTACGCGACGGTAAGGGTCATGGCGGGCGAGTATGGCGGCGAATGTCCGCCCGCCCGCCCGCATTCACTGCACGGTCAGGTTCTCCAGCGGGATCGGGATCGAATTCCAGGCCGTGCCGCAGCCGGTGCGTGACGCATAGGCGAATTCGAAGACGATGTTGTGCTGCGCGTCCAGGCCGGTGAGGTGTGCGGGGCTCACACCGTCGTAGTCAGCATAGTCGACCAATACCGACTTGTCCGGCCCTTCGTACGCGCTGGAGCAGAAGGCTGCGTACAGCGTCTGCCCGTGGTCGAAGCGCCAGGCCTCGTGGCCCTGCAGGGTGACGGGGTCGATCGCGTAAGCCACCGCCGAGCTGTAGGACCGGCGCTGTCCCGAGGGTGCACCGGCGGGCTGGTTCAGGCTGGGCGTCCCGTCGTCGAAGAGCATCAGGTACCCGTCCGAGTTGATGGAGACGCCGTGTTGCCCGATGGGGTACAGGCTGCCGTCGGCCAGCTTGACAGCCTTGGCGCGCAACGACGGGAACGTCGCCCAGTACTTGGTCGGGTCACCCAGGATCCACACGATGTTGCCGGTGCGGTAGTCCAGCTTGATGACGAAATTCTCGCGGCTGGAGGCGATCAGGGTGTCGTCAGTGGGATCGTAGGCCGTGGAATTCATGTGGAACCAGTCGATGCCCGGCCGCACGAACAGGCTGGGGTCGTCGCCGTGGTCGCGCATGTATTGGCTGATGATGGCCGCAAGGTCCCATGACTGGATGACGCTGCCGCCGGCATCGAATTCCGCCGCGGTGCTTTCGAGTTCGGTGATGCCACCCCCGGTCACGTCGGGCGTGCCGATGGTGCCCGTCTTGCCAGGGTCGAGGTTGTGCCGGAAGTCGATGGCGCCGGGCAGCCCGAGCGTGGCGCTGGCCACGGTGCCATCCAGGCCCACGCGGAGCAGGCCGGCCGAGTTCGGATCACCCATGATGAAGTGGTCGACGGCAAAGGTGGACGTCAGGCCGCTCGCCGTCTGCGGGACCCACCACCGAACCTCGCCGTCGGTGTCGACGATCAGCGGGCTGCCGTAGTAGGACTTGATGGCGAAGTAGTTGAAACCCAGTGCCTGCCCCGGCGCCCGGCGCGTGATGACGTTCGGGTGGTCGTAGATGCCGTTGGCATCCACGTAAGCTGCCGTGTCGATGTCGGCCTTCAGCGGCTGCGATGAACCATCGGCGAACTCCAGCACCAGGCTGACGTGGTTGGTGTAGCCGGCGTACAGGCCCACCACGGGTACCGTGATGGCTATATGACCATCGTAATAACCGCGCTGGACCAATGCTGAAACGGCATAGGTCAGATGGACTGGAGCCGAGGCAGCCCCCGGCTTGGCCCCGATCGTGTAGCCGACGCGCTGGAGCCCCGCCAGACTGTGGCCTGACAGGGTCAGGAAGTGGATGAAGGGACTGACCCCCTCGCGATCGGCGGTCACGCTCATGTCGCTGGCGGCGGCCAACGCAGGCTGGATCGTGAAGGCCGGGTCGACTGCGGCGGCGCCTGGGGTCTTGGTGCCACCGCCGCAGGCCGTGAGCAGGGCGAGGCACAGGGTGCCGGCCGCGAGGAGGCAGCACCGAATGAGGGTGCCGATGCGGGTGTTGGGCGTCATGAGGGTGCGTCCTTTGAACTGCAGGGTTGGCGAAACTCGTGGCCAGGGGGCCCTCGTGGCCTAGCGCGGTGGGGCTGGCGGGGGGCTGCCCTCGGGCGGTGCCGGCGGGGGTGCGCGGCGCGCCCACAGCGGCGCCTGCGCCAGCGCCGAAGGGGGCAGCGCCAAGGGGTGGTCGGCGGCCGGCAGCATGGCCATGAAGGCGGCCTCGGGCATGGCCGTGGCCGCAAAGGCCGTGCGGGCATATCGGTGCGCCGGCCCCGGGGTGTTGGCGGGTGGAAAGGCCCGGATGGCGCCGGCATCGGACACGCTGCCCGCATTCAGGGCCCGCACGTAGTCGATCTGCGTGGTGTAGGCCGGCCAGTAGACTTCTTCGGGGGCCAGCGGGTACCAGCCCACCGCCGCCGGTGCGGCGCCGCCCGGGAACCACGCCGCCGTGTCCGGGCTGCCGTAAAAGCCCACCAAGGCGGGTGCGTAGACGGGCTTGGCCGTGCCCGCCGTCGCCGCGGGCACGCCCGGTGCCCAGCCCCAGCGCCCGCCCTGGAAGAGCCAGCGCCCGTAGTGAAATGGCGCGAAGCCCCAGGGGGCGATGTCCAGCCACGTCCAACCCCACGGCGCCATCCAGCGCCAGCGGCCGAAGCGGTAGGGCGCCCAATCGGGCGGCAGGCGGTCGGGGAACCACACGGGCCCCTGGCCCGGCTTGGCCTGCCAGCTGCCCTGGCCGTCCAGCGCCTGCGCCCCAGTCATTTCGGCGGGTAGGTAGCGCAGCGCCACCGAGTTGTCGACGCGCCGGTCGCGGTTCTCGGCGAACTCGTCCAGCGCGCTGCGCTCCTCGACGGGCCCTTGCTGCAGGACGGTCCCTGTCCGGGTGTCGGCCACCAGGCGTTGGTTGGTGCCAATGGGCAGGTCCTGCTGGTTCAGGTTCAGCCGAGCCTGGCCTTCCAGCACGCGCACGGCCAGCCGGCGCTCGCGCGCTCCGTGGTTCAGGCGGTAGAAGCCCGGAGCGAGAATCATCAGCCGCGCGCCTTCGCACGTGATGCCGAAGTACTCGCCAGCCGACAGGGCGCGCACGCGCATCAGCAGCGCGCCTTGGGCGAGGTCGATGCTCAGGCGGCCCTCGGCCAGCTCGGTCACCGTGATGCGCCCGGCCTGCGCCACGTGCACGGCGGTGCTGCCCACACGCACCTCGAAGCGCCCCCCGCCCATCGCGGCCAGGCCCATGCCCGCGCTGACGGGCAGGTTCAGCTCGGCATCCTGCCAACCGCTGGCGCGGTCTGTCCAGGCCTGCACCGCACCGCCCATCACCGACAGCTGCCCGATGCGCCCTGGCGGTGCCGCATCCGCCTCGGCGCTTCGGGCCGCCGTGGCCAATCCGGCCAGGCCCGCGGTCAGCAGTTGCACGGCGGTGCGTCGCTTCAGCAAGGGCGGGGGTCCGAAGGGCCGGGTCATGAGGGCAGGGTGGGTAGGGGGACGGGTCGGCATCAAGGGCGATGTCCGAGGACCGCAGTATCCAAGTCGCGGGCCCGGTGAAGCTGAAGGGGACCTGACGGCCAGCTGTCGAGCGCCCGATCAGTCCGCTGTCGTGGCTGCGCCGGGCGCCAGCCCCGCTGCGGCCGCAAAGACCACCCTGACCCGCAAGCCGGCGTCGCTGCCTGGACGGGCCCGTGCGCTTTCCAGCAGGAGCTCGGCGCCATGGGCCCGGGCGATGTCGTTCACGATGGCCAGGCCCAGCCCGCTGCCGCTGCCGGTGGCCTGCGGACCGCGCTGGAAGCGCTGGATCACGCGGGGCCGGTCCTCGGCCGCGATGCCCGGGCCGTTGTCTTCGACTTCCAGCACGGGCAGGCCGCCTGTGATGGCGCTGCGCACCGTCACCTGCGAGCCCGCCCCGGCATAGACGATGGCGTTGTGGATGAGGTTGCCCAGCAGCTCGCGCAGCAGGAAGGGCTGGCCGGTCACCACGGCGGGATGGAGTTCGAAACCCAGATCCACCCCCGCCTGCAGCGCTCGCGGCACCCACTCGTCCACGCAGGCCGAGGCCAGCG
Organism: uncultured beta proteobacterium; assembly: GCA_903822435.1. Lineage (GTDB taxonomy): Bacteria > Pseudomonadota > Gammaproteobacteria > Burkholderiales > Burkholderiaceae_C > Rubrivivax. The sequence continues at coordinate 10,335 of CAIJPE010000382.1, forward strand.
CCTTCAGGTCCAGCGTCTCCAGCGGCAGGCCGTCGCGCGCAGAAGCGTCCGTGCGGGCCAGGGCCAGCAGCTGCGACGACAGCCGGGCCGCCCGGTCGGCCGCGGCGTTGATCCGCGCCAGCGGTGCGGCCAGCGCCGGGGGGTGCGGCTGCAGCATGGCCAGCTCGGCCTCGGTCTTCAGCGTGGCCAGGGGTGTGCGCAGTTGGTGGGCCGCATCGGCCAGGAAAGCCTGCTGAGCGGCCGATCCGGCCTGCACCCGCTCGAAGAGCCGGTTCATCGCCTCCACCACCGGCAGGGCTTCGGTGGGCACGCCGGCCGGCTGCAGAGGCCGCAGGTCGTCCAGCGAGCGGGCGCCCAACTGCTGGCTGAGTCGCTGCAAAGGGCGCAGCCCATGGGCGGTGGCCACCAGCACCGTGAGGCCGCTGGCCACGGCCACCAGCAGCAGGCTGGCGCCGATGGCCACCAGCATGTCGCTGCGCAGGAGGTCGCGCGACGTGCGGGTCTCGGCCACGCGCACCTGGCACACCCCTTCGCCGCAGGCCACGCCGCGCGCGCCCACGCGCACCGGCTGGTCGAACAGCTGGGCGTCGTAGAACTGCCATTCGTCGGTTGCCAGGCGCAGCCGCGGCTCGGCCAGCGGCGGGTCGCCGGCCAGCACGTCGCCGGCCGGGTTCAGCACCACGTAGTACACCGCGTCGTCCTGCGCGGTGCGGATCGAGCGCTCGGTCTGCGCGCTCATCTCGAAGGCCACGCCCGCGGGGCCGGGCCGCACGAAGTTGGCAATCGAGACGACGGCATCGCCCAGCGAACGGTCGAAGGCCTTCAGTGCCGGACGCAGGATCAGGCCGTACTGAATGGCCGCGGCCACCGGGGCGATCAGCAGCAGCGGCAGCAGCAGCCACAGCAGCAGCGTGCCGCGCAGGCTGGGTGGCCGGACGGTCATGCGCGCCCTGCAGCGCCCGAGGGCACCGGCCAGATCACGGTGCCGCTTCGCTCACTTCCAGCAGGTAGCCGAACCCGCGGACGGTGCGGATGCGCAGGCCCGCGGGTTCGAGCTTGGCCCGCAGGCGCGAGACATAGACCTCGATGGCGTTCTCGCTCAGGCTCTCGTCCCAGCCGGCGATGGACTGCAGGATCTGCTCCTTGGACACCACCTTGCCCACGCGGCCGAGTAGGAATTCCAGCACCGACCATTCGCGTGCCGAGACCTCCAGCGCTTGCTCGCCCACGAACACCCGCCGCGCCTCCAGATCCATGCGAAGGCCGCCCAGGCACAGCGCGTTGTCGCTGCGTGCCTGGGCGCGGCGCGTCAGCACGCGCACGCGGGCCACCAGTTCGATCACGGCGAAGGGTTTGACGAGGTAGTCGTCAGCACCCCCTTCCAGCCCGCGCACGCGGTCTTCCACGGCGTCGCGCGCCGTGAGCATCAGCACGGGCGTGGTGCTGCCCTGCGCGCGCAGGCGGCGCAGCGTCTCGAAGCCGTCGATGCCGGCCAGGCCGATGTCCAGGATGACCAGGTCGTAAGGATCCTGGCGGATCGAGTGGGGCACCGGCTCGCCGCGTGCCGTCCAGTCCACGGTCCAGCCTTGCGACTCCAGCGCCCGCTTGGTGCTCTGGGCCAGATCGGGGTCGTCTTCGACCAGCAGCAGTCTCAAGTGCGCTTCTCCAACGGTCGTCGGGTGGTTCGCACCGAGCATAAGCGCTGCCCCGCCCGCCAAGGCCGGGATCGGGCGGCTTGTCAGGTCGCTGTCAGCGGCCGCTCAGGGCACTGACAACC
>CAIJPE010000383.1 GCA_903822435.1 uncultured beta proteobacterium
GGCGCCTGCAGTCGCAAGACCTGCGCTCGGCGCGGCGCTATCCGACGCTCACCGAGGCCCTGCTGCGCTTTCGCCTCTTGCCGCCCCAGGCCTGCGCGAACCCCTTCGTGGCTGACCTGCTGGCCCGCCGCGGGCTGAAGCAGACCACCGGCGCCGACGGCCAGCCGGCCTGGGTCTGGCGCTTCGACCCCTTCTTGTTCCGGCACTTCGAGTTCGGCCGGCCCTACCGCGACCTGCGCAACGCGCGCTGCCCACTGACGCTGGTGCGCGGCGGGCGCTCGCGCTTGCTGACCCCCGAGATCCTGGACCATGCGGTGTCGGTGGCGCCGCCGGGCACCCAGCGGCTGGAACTGCCCGACGCCGACCACCACGTGATGATCGACCAACCGCTGGCGCTGGCCGGGATGTTGGCGGATCTGGTGCCGTCGCGCAGCCCTGCGCCTTCGGCCGCCGGCTGAGCGCTGGATCGGCGGCCCGCCTCCGCCAGGGCCTTGCATCGACAATGCGCCATCGGCGCTCCTCAGGCGCACAACGGGCACGAGCATGCTGGGCTGGATTTTCAAGAAGAAGAGCGGCGATGCGCCGGCAGCGGCGCCGAAGGCTGCCGACAAGCGCCCGGCACCCGCCGTGGTGCCTACCGCGGCGCCCCCGAAAGCCCCGAAAGCCCCGCCGGCACCGGCCGTGGACTGGGCGGGCCGCCTGGCACAGGCCCGCCGGGATGACGATGCGCTGCTGGCCCTGGCGCAAACCGCCGGTGTGCCCCTGGCCATCAAGCAGGCCGCGGTCGATGCGCTGGCGGGCGAGGCCGCCCTGCAGCGCGCCGAGCGCGAGTTCCGCAACCGCGACCGCCGCGTGCACCAGGCCGCCAAGCGCCGCCTGGTGGCGATGGTGGCCGGGCGCGAGACCCGCGAGCAGGCGGCGGGCCTGATCGAGGCCGCCCGCCAATGGGCCGGCAAGGCCGAGATGCCCTTGAACCGCGGCGTGGAACTGGACCGCGCCTGGCAGGCGCTGGACCCCGCGGCCATCGAACCCGCGCAACGTGAGGCCTTTGCCGCATTGACGGCGCAGTTGGCTGCCCAGGCCCGCGAGCAAACCGACCGTGAACGGCAGCGCAAGCGGTGGCAGGCCGATGCGGCGCGGGCCCAGCATTCACTGCGGGCGGCCTGCGAGGCTGCGGCCGAAGGCACGCAGGACCGTGGGGCACTGGCCGCTGCCCTGCAGGCGGCCCAGGCCGTGTCGAGCGCCGGGCCGGCGGCCGATGCTGCCTTGGAGTCCATGACGCAAGCCGCGCTGGCCGGCCTCGGGCAAGCCCTGCAGCTGGCCGTGGCCCTGGACGCCCATCTGGCCGAGTTGGCGGCACTGGAGGGTGCACCGCAGGGTCCGGTCATGGCCACGGCGGGGCCGGCCGAGGAGGCTCTGCCAGCCCAGGCCGCACCCCTGCCACCGCTATCGGACCCGCGCCTGGCAGCGCTGATCGAGGCCCGCCGCGCCCGCTGGCGCCAGGACCAGGACCATGCGCGCCAGGAGGCCCAGCAACACCGCCGCGACCAGGCCCGTGAGCGGCAACGCTCACGCCAGGACGAGCAGGGTACGTTCGTGGCCGAGGCGCTGGGCCACGCCGAAGCTGCGCTGGACGCGGGCCAGCTCGCCGATGCCCACGGCCAACTGAGCCACATCGACGAGGTGCTTCAGGGCCGTGAGGCGCCCGAGCCGTTGCGGGCCCGCCTGGCGGCCGTTCAGGCCCGCCTGGCGCAGCTGCGCGGCTGGCAGCACTGGGCCGGCGGCCGTGCGCGCGACGAACTCGTGGCGCAGGCCGAGGCCCTGGCGGCAGCCACCGCGAAAGAGGCCGCCCAACCCGTGCCCGACGCGCCCGCCGAACCCGCGGAACAAACGCCGGCCGCGGCCGAGGCCGCAGCCGAAGTCGCCCGGCTGTCGATCCGCCAGCGCGCCGACGTCATCGCCACGCTGCGCCAGCGGTGGCAGGAGATCGACCGCCTGGGCGGCGCCGGCGGCCGTGCGCTGTGGCTGCGCTTCGACGCCGCGCTGAAGACCGCTTCCGAGCCGCTGGCCGCACACGCCGCGGTGCAGCGGGCGCAGCGCGCGGCCAACCTGGAGACGCGCAACCAGTTGCTGGATGGGCTGGAGTCCGTGCTGCCTGAAGTGCTCGCCGGCTCCGATGAAGCGACGGCCCCTGCGCCACCCCAGATGCTGGCGGCAGCGCTCGAGCGTTTCCGCGTCGAGTGGCGCAAGCTCGGGCCCGTGGAACACACCGTGCCCCGCGCGGCACAGGCGGCGCTGGTGGCGCGCATGGACGCGGCGGTCCGCCGCGTCGACGAACCGCTGCAGGCCGCGCGCCGGGCCGCCCGCGTCGAACGCGAGGCCCTCGTGGCGCGCGCCCGGGCCCTTTCGGACCCGGGGCGTGATCGCGGCGGTGCGGGCGATGTGCGCGAACTGCAGGCCGAATGGCAGCGGCACGCCAAGGCACTGACCCTGTCGCGGGCCGACGAGCGGGCGCTGTGGACCGATTTCAAGACCGCCATCGATGCCGTCTTCGCGGCGCGCGAAGCCGCCTTCCACGCCCGCGATGCCGAGTTCGAGGCGCATGCCGCCGAGCGCGAGGCGCTGATCGAGCGGCTGCGCGTGAGCCCCGACGACAGCCCGCAGGCGCAACGTCGCATCCTGGCCGAGGTGGACGTCGCCTGGCAGCGCTGCGGACCGGCCCCGCGCGCGCGTGCCCAGGCGCTGGAGACCGCCTTCCGAATCGCCCGCGAAACGCTGCGGCAATGGCTGGACAGCGCTGCCCAGCGCGCGTGGCAGTCCGTGTGCGATGCGCTGGATGCCAAGTTGGCGCTTTGCAAGGCCCGTGAAAGCCCGCCCGCCTCAGAGCCCGTGGAAGCGGCCGCGCTGGCCACGCTGGCCGAATCTTGGCAGCTTCTGCCGGCCCTGCCGGCGCCGCTGGAAGCCGCACTGCGGCAGCGCGCCGGGCTCACCCCGGCGGCCGCCGAGCCGGACGCGGCCGCTGTCGACGAAGGACTGCTGCAGATCGAGATGGCCTGGGACCTCCCCACCCCGCCGGCCTTCGAAGCCGCCCGCCGCGAACGCAAGCTGCTGGCCCTGAAGACCGCCCTGGAAGGCCGCCGCGTGGCCAGCCCGGAAGCGCTGGCACCCGACCAGGCCCTGGCGCTGCTGCTGCGCTGCAGCCGGCTCGAACCGGGTCCGCGCGAACGGGTGGACCGCGTGCTGGCCGCGTGGCGCCAGCGCGGGCCCCGCGCGCAGGCTTGAAGCCGGCGCCAGGGGCAGCCCTGGCCGAACTCACGGCACCAGGCGGCGCGCATAGGCACGGCCCGGATGCGGTGAAGGCGGGATGGTGGGTTCTTCACCACCATCCTCACCACCGCCGTCGCCACGGCCGCGATCGGTGCAAACCCTGCCGTCTTTTGTCGCCAACCGGACTGCACAGGGCCATTCGCCGGACCATACTGGCCGGCTGAATCGTGCTGCTTGCGCGCCTCGCAACCCACCCGGACACCCGCCATGAGCTCCAAGCCCCAGACCCCCTCGTCCTTCGGCATGAACCCCAACGATGCGCTGAACGACCTGCGCATGTCGGACAAGGCGATGCCGCTGTACGAGCACGTCAAGCGCTTCATCGCCGAGACGGTCGAACCCATGAGCGTGAAGTACGCCGCCCTGGGTGAAGGCCGGATGGGCGCCGACCGCTGGCAGTACGCGCCCGGGCAGCTCGACCTGCTCAATGGCGCGAAGGAGCAGGCCAAGAAGGAAGGCCTGTGGAACTTCTTCCTGCCCGATGCCGACACGGGCGAAGGCCTGTCCAACCTGGACTACGCCTTCATCGCGGCCGAACTGGGCAAGAACGCGCTGGCCTCCGAGTGCATGAACTGCTCGGCCCCCGACACCGGCAACATGGAGGTGCTCGAGCGCGTGGGCACCGCGGCCCAGAAAGAGCGCTGGCTCAAGCCCCTGCTCAACGGCGAGATCCGTTCGGCCTACGCGATGACCGAAGTGCACCACGCGTCATCGGACGCCAAGAACATCGCCACCACGGCCGTGCTCGAAGGCGACGAGTGGGTCATCAACGGCGAGAAGCACTACATCTCGGGCGCCGGCAGCCCGCGCTGCAAGATCCTCATCACGATGGTGCGCACCAGCCCCTATGCGCCGCCGCACAAGCAGCAGTCGATGATCCTGGTGCCCAAGGACACGCCGGGGGTGACCATCGTGGGTGCCATGCACGTGTTTGCCGAAGACCACGCGCCGCACGGCCACATGCAC
>CAIJPE010000384.1 GCA_903822435.1 uncultured beta proteobacterium
CGAGTACCTGGCGCGCTTTGCGGTGGCCGACCTGATGCTGGACACCTTCCCCTACACCGCCGGCACCACCGCCAGCGACGCGCTGTGGATGGGCACGCCCATCCTCACGCGGGCCGGGCGCAGCTACATCTCGCGCATGGCCGGCAGCCTGCTGCAGGCCGTGGGACTGCCCGACCTGATCACCGAGAGCCTGGCCGACTACGAACGCCTGGCCGTCACGCTGGGGCGCGAGCCTGCACGGGCCGCCTCGTACAAGCGATACCTGGCCGAGCATGGCCGGCAGTCGGCACTGTTCGACGTGCCGCAGATCGTGCGCGACATCGAATCCGAATTCGAACGGCTGGCGATGGCCTGGCGCGCCTGAAGCCACTGCCTGCCTGAGCGTCCATGTCCACAACCGCCACCCCCGCGAACCCGGCCCAGGCCGAAGCGCCGGCGTGGGACATCGACAACGACGCCCTGGCGCACGCCATCGCGTGGCTGACCGAGCACCACGGGCAGGCGCGTTCGGCGGCCTCTCTATTGTCCGGCCTGCCCATGAGCGGCCGCCTCGCCCCGGAGCAGGCCGTGCGCGCCCTGCGGGAGGCCGGCTACAACGCCGGCATCATGGAGCGTGCGCTGGCCGACCTGCACGAGCTGCTGCTGCCCGCCGTGCTGCTCCTGGGCGACGGCGATGCGTGCATCGTGGTGGCACGGCTCGCGGACGGGCGCTACGACGTGGTCATGCCCGGCCCGCAGAATCACGCCTGCACCGCCAGCGCGGCCGAGCTGCAGGCCGAGTTCTCGGGCTTCGTGCTGGTGGCCTCGCCGCAGGTACGCTCGGCCCCCGCGCCCAAGGATGCGCCGCTGCTGGCCGACCCGGCCCAGCATTGGCTGTGGGGCACCTTGCGCCGCTTCATCCCGTATTACCGCGGAGCCGTGTTCGCGGCCCTGCTGACCAACGTGCTGATGCTGGTCACCGGGTTGTCCACCTCGGTCATCTACGACAAGGTCATTCCCCATCAGGCCTACGTCACGCTGTGGACGCTGGCCAGCGCCAGCACCCTGGCCCTGATCTTCGACTTCACGGCCCGCCAGCTGCGCGCCTATCTGATCGACATGGCCGGCAAGAAGACCGACCTGATCGTCGGTGCAGCCCTGTTCCGCCACACCCTGGCGGTGCGCATGGAGCACCGGCCCGAGTCCTCGGGCGCCTACGCCCACACGCTGGGGCAGCTGGAAGTGGTGCGCGAGTTCTTTGCCTCGGCCACGCTGTCGGCCCTGACCGACCTGCCGTTCATCGTGATCTTCGTGAGCATGGTGTTCGTCGTGGCCGGCCCGTTGGGCTGGGTGGTGGCCGGGGCGATCCCGGCGCTGCTGCTGATGTCGCTGATGATCCAGGGATCCCTGCGGCGCTCGATGTCGGCCAACATGCAGCAGCACGCCGACCTCCACGGCGTGCTGGTGGAAGCCGTAGAAGGCATCGAGGACCTGAAGGCCGCCGGCGCGCAGGGCCGCTTCCTGCGTCGCTACGAAGAGACCACCGCCGCCGCGGCCGCGACGGCGATGAAGGCGCGCAACATCACGGCCATCGCGGGCAACATCTCGGGCGTGGCCCAGCAGATCGTCACGGTGCTGATGCTGGTCTGGGGGGTGTATCTCATCGATGACAAGGTGATCACGGGCGGTGCCCTGATCGGCGCGGTGATGTTCTCCAACCGGGCGGTGGCCCCGCTGGCCGGCCTGGTGGGCCTGGCCATGAAGTTCCAGGGCGCCCGCGCCGCGATGCGCGCTCTTGAGACCGTGATGGCCCTGCCGGTGGAACGCGAGGCCGGCAAGACCTACACCCCGCGGCGCGAGATCATCGGCCACATGGGCCTGCACGAGGTGGGCTTTGCCTACCCGCACACCGGCCCGGGCGACGCGCCGCGCGTGCTCAAGGGCATCAACCTGCGGCTGGAGCCCGGTGAACGCGTGGCCGTGCTCGGCCGCATCGGTTCGGGCAAGTCCACCGTGCTGCGCCTGCTGGCGGGCCTTTACCAGCCCACCGAGGGCCGGGTGGAAGTCGACGGCATCGACCTGCGGCAGATCGATCCGGCCGACTTCCGGGCCCGGGTGGGCTTCGTCTCGCAGGACCCGCGGCTGTTCACCGGCACCCTGCGCGAGAACGTGCTGCTCGACCGCCCCAGCGCCGATCCCGCCCGCCTGGGCGACGTGGCCCGCCTGACGGGCCTGGATCGCGTGGTGGCCAGCCATCCGATGGGCTGGGACCTGCCGGTGGGCGAGTCGGGGGGCCTGTTGTCGGGCGGGCAGCGCCAGTTGGTGGCCCTGTCGCGCTGCCTGGTCACGCGGCCGCAGATCCTGCTGATGGACGAACCCACCAGCTCCATGGACGGCCAGTCGGAAGCGGCCTTCCTGCGCCAGCTCAAGCAGGCGAGTGGCGACTGCACGCTGGTGATGGTCACGCACCGCCCCGCCGTGCTGGAACTGGTCACGCGGGTGGTGGTGATCGATGGCGGCCGCGTGGTGCTGGATGGCCCGAAGGAGCAGGTGCTGGCGGCGCTGTCGGGCGCCCGCCCGGCGGCAGGCCCGACGGCCGCCAACCCCGGCAACCTGCACCTGCATCCCACGGCCCAGCCGATGCAGCGTGAGGCCTCGGTCTGACGCCCATGTGCCCTCACGGAGCCTGACAGTGGTGTGGCCCCTTACCCGAAGCCAGGCCGGCCCGCGACTGCAGCCCGGCGACGTGGCCTACCTGGGCCCCGTCGACGGCGCCCACGTCATGCAGGCCGCACCCGCCGCCATGTACGTGGTCTACGTGATGATTGCCGCGCTGATCTCGGTGGTGGCCTGGGCCTCGGTCTCGCAGGTGGACATCATCGCCGTGGCCACCGCGCGCATCGTGCCGGACGGTCGCGAGCAGATCATCGCCAGCCTGGAAGGCGGCATCCTGCGCGACCTGATGGTGCGCGAGGGCCAGCAGGTGGTCGAAGGCCAGGAGCTGGCCCTGCTGGACCCCACGCGCTTCGAGGCCCAGAAGGCCGAAGGCCAGGCCAAGCGCACTTCGTTGCGTGGCGCCGTGGCCCGGCTGCAGGCCGAGGCCGCGGGGCTGCCGCTGCACTTCCCGCCCGAGGTGGAAGCCGCCCCGCCCGTGGTGCAGGGCGAGCGTGAAAGTTACGAGGCCCGCCAACGCGGCCTGAACGAGGCGGTGGAGTCCAACCGCCGCAGCGTGGCCTTGCTCCAGCGCGAACTGGGCGTGGCCGAGGCCATGGCCGCCAAGGGCTTGATGAGCGAGGTGGAGGTGATGCGCGTGCGCCGGCAGGTCAACGACCTGAACCTCCAGACGCAGGAGCGCGTCAACCGCTTCCGCCAGGATGCCTCGGCCGAACTCGTGCGGGTGCGCACCGAGCTGTCCATGCTCGAAGAGCAGATGGTGGTCAAGGACGACGCGCTGCGCCGCACGCTGCTGGTCTCGCCGGTGCGGGGCGTGGTCAAGACCATCCGCATGAATACCGTGGGGGGGGTGGTGCCGCCCGGCTCGCCCGTCATGGAGATCATGCCGGTGGGGCCGCGCGTGTTGGTGGAAGCGCGCGTCAAGCCTGCCGACATCGGCTTCGTGAAGGTGGGTCAGCACGTGGTCGTGAAGCTTCAGGCCTTCGAGTACAACGTCTACGGCGGCCTGCAGGGCACCGTGGATTCGCTCAGCCCGGACGCGATCAGCGACGAGCGCGGTGGCGCCGACGCCAGCTACGACCGCGCCTTGATCCGCGCCGAGCAGATGCCGCCCCGGCCGGGCAAGGGTCCGGTCAAGCCGTTGACCGTGCTGCCCGGCATGACGGCCACGGTGGAAATCCGAACCGGCCAGCGCTCGGTGCTGGGCTTCGTGATGCGGCCGATGCTGAAGACTTCCGAGGCCTTCCGCGAGCGCTAGCAAGGCCCCTTCCGAAGCGCCTGCCGCTCCCGGAAAAGACTGCTTACGAGCGCGCTGCCGGTTCCGTGGAATAGCCCGCGGAAGCCGCCCGACATCGGCCGATCAGGCGGGGGCGAGGCGACTCAGACTTCGTTCATGAGAGCTGTCCTTCACGCCGCGAGCCGCACGCACCCCGATCGCCTCTCGGCACGGGCGGTCGGTGCCTTGCTCACGATGACCACCCTGGCCCTGGTGCTGTCGCTGGCCTGTGGCGAAGCCGAAGCCCGCTGCCTGGACGAAGAGACCATCGAGGGCACCGACGGCACGCCCGCAGGGACGGGCAAGGGGCCGACGGCCAGTGTCCTGGCGGCGTCCGATCCTCGCGGCATCCTGGCCGGCATGGTCACCGATGCGCTGTCCCGCAGCCAGGCGTTGGGTGCCACGCGCATGCTGGCCGATGCCGCGCTGCAGGACGTGGAAGAGATCAAGGCCGGCAAGAAGATCCAGGCCTCGGCCGGCGGCGGCCTCGGCCCTTCGCTGGCGCAGTCGGGCACGATCACCGAGACAGCCGCCGTGCAGGCCCGCGCCTCGCTCAGCGCCAGCCAGCTGCTCTACGACGGCGGCCGTACCGACCGCCTGGTAGAGTGGCGTTCGCAGATCGCCGAGGCCGCGCGCTACGGCTACCTCTCGCAGCAGGAGCAAGTGGCGGTGAGCACCGTATCGCTGGCCTTGGAGCGCAGCCGCTACCGCATGCAGGTGCAGGTCTACAGCCAGTACGCCCGCAAGATGTCTTGCCTCGTGGAAGCGCTGGAAACCATCGTCAAGGCCGACCGCGGCCGCGCCAGCGAACTGGTGCAGGCCCGCAAGTCGCAGCAGCAGGCCGAGCTCTCGATGGTGCAGGCGCAGTCGCAGGCCCGCCAGGTGGAGGTGCAACTGCGCCGTTTCGTGGGCGATGGCCTGCCGGGTATCGAAGGGCTGGGCAGCGTGCTGCTGGCCGTGCCGCCGCTGGAGGCGCTGCAGGCCGATGTCGAGCGCTCTGCCGACCTGGCCCAGTACCAGGCCCAGGCCCTGGCCGCGCAGCGCTACGCGGCGGCCACCGAGGCGTCCACCAAGCCCCAGCTGAGCTGGGTCTTCGGCGGCAGCAAGACGGCCGGCGTGGGCGGCAATGTGCCCACCGTCAACAACCGGGCCGCCTCCTTGCAGGTGGGCTTGCAGCTCAGCGTCCCGCTGATGAACCCTGGCGTGGCCTACGCCAGCGAAGCCGCCCGCCTGCGTGCCACCGCCGCGCAGCTGCAGCGAGCCGACGCCCTGGAGGCCCGCCGCTTCCGCGTGGCCGAGATCTTCGAGCAGACCCAATCCGCCTTCGACCGCGCCCGCCGCGTCGGCGCCGTGCTGCGCGACAGCGACCAGGTGCGCAACTTCACGCTGCAACAGTGGCAGCAGCTGGGCCGCCGTTCGCTCTTCGACGTGATGGGCGCCGAAGGCGACCACTACGGCCTTCGCGTGGCTTACGTCAACGCCATCCACGACGGGCAGCAACTCAATGCGCTGCTGCTGTCGCTGGGGCGGGGCGTGACGGAGTGGCTGCGCTGAGCCGGCCAGCCTAGGCGGCGCGGCGGCGGGCTGTCCACATCACCGCGCACAGGCCAGCGGCAAGCATGGCCTGGGTCGACAGCTCGGGTACGGCCAGCGCCTGCATCGTTCCCGTGAAGGTGCCGTCCTGGGTGAAGGTCAGACCGGTGACAAACGCTGTCGGGTCGCTGGCATCCAGGCCCGCCGACTCCTCGATGCCCAGCACCGTGAAGGTCGAAACGCCTCCGGTCGGGAAGGAAAAGGCCGAGCCCCCCTCCACGGCGAAGCTCCGTCCGTCGCTCAGCATCACCGTGTAGTGCCCGTCGCCCACGCCGGCAGGCAGCAGCACGGTCTTGAAGTTGGGGTCGCCGGCGCCGATCCGGTAGACATAGCCCACGGCCGTGGCTGGATCGATGTAGATCGTGTTGCTGCCGACCGATGACACGTTGAAGTGGAACACCGGCGTGGCCCCGCCCACGCCGGGCTCGACGATCGGGATGTAGGCCCCCGCCGCAGGTGTGGTGCCCGGCAGGAAATCGACGTAAAGGCGCGAGCGGTTGCGCAGGTCGCTCTGGCTGGCGTTCGGGTTGTTGCTGGCGAAATCGAGCAGATTGATCTCGAGGGTGTAGAGGTTGCCGTTGATCAGCGGCAAGCCGTTGGCCAGTGAAGTGGGCAGTGTGAAGCTGTTCGTGCCGGGTGCGAACGTCGCGTTGTAGACGATGTCCGCACCAGTCCCCGCCAGGTTGAGGCGACCGTGGTCGAAGAGGTTGATGCGAACTGCATCCACCGACGCAGAGGTGGGGATGTTCCACGAAAAACTCGTGGAAGTGACGTTGGTCAGGCGCACGTCGGTGGCAAAGGGCATGGGCGCCAGCGCGGGGCTGATGGCGGGAGTCACGGCGCTGGCCGTGTTCGCACCATTGCTGAAATCGAGCTGCCAGGACCCGTAGCGCGCAGGGTCGGCGGGGATCGACACGCTGAATTCGTTGGGGATCGCCGTGGTGCCGCTGTAGGGCAGGGGCATCACGAAACCACCTTGGCTCGCCGTCGCCGTGGTGCCATCCAGGCCATTGGGAGTGACCGAGGTGACGCCGATCAGCTGGCGCAGCCCCGGGATGCGGCCCAGCGTGTTGGTGGAGCGGTTCTCCAGCCACTGGTAGGCATCGTTGCTCAGGGTGATGGGTGCGGCTGTCGCTGCGCCGCCGCAAACCAGGCTCAGGCATGCCGACGCCGTGGCCAAGCTTGCCCATGAACGACCGATCGCTTGTGGCATGAGAACCCTCCCCAGGGCGTTGAACAGGTCTGGACGAATCCCACCATATGCCATGGGGTGCCGTTTGGCAATGAGCCGTAAGAACGGCTGCAGGCCAGGTCGGAGGCTGGGCCGGGTCCCCGGCCCTGGCTGCTCAGCCGGTCAGAACGGCCGCAAGCAGATGTCCGGTCGGTCCGTCATGTTCGGCCGGTCCAGCGGCCCCGGAATGGGCTCGTTCGAATGCCCCGCCAGCACCACCAGGTTGCGCCGCACGAAGGTGATCTCGACCAGCGGCGGCACGGGCACGCCCTGCACCAGGCGGATGCCGGTGGCGTTGTTGGCGTGCAGGTGCACCGGCGCGTGGGTGCGGTTCAGCTTGGCGAACACGCTACGGATGAGCTCCAGGCTCGAACGCTGTGCCAGGTTGTGCAGGCCGTGGAACTCGCCGGCGATGACCGCGAATCGCGCCAGGTCTTCCGAACGTGCCTCGGTGAGGCAGGCCCACTCGGCGCCCTCGGTGTCGAACTTCAGGATCGCGTGGCGCGCCTGGCTCCAGTCCATGCCCTGCATCATGGTGTGCAGGCTGCGCAGTTCGCCTTCGTCCTCCGGGCCCCAGCCCAGCTTGTGATAGCGGAAGTTGTCGTGCTCGCGCGGCGCCCCGGGGATGGTGTGGTCGTACTGCTGGACGATGGCGCCGCGGTCGGCCAGCTCGGCGTCGAAGCTCACCTGGTCGCCGATGCCGATGGACAGCACGGCCGTGCTCTTGAGCGCCAGCGAGGGCATGACGTAGCCGCCGTCGGCGTCGCCGCCGATGCGCACCTTCACGTCGGTGACCATGTGCAAGGGGCGCATCAGGTCCAGCACCTCGATGACCTCGCGTTGCGTGGTGGCGGGGTCGGGCGGCGGAGGCGGTGCAGGCTCTTCCGGGCCGTTGGCGGCCAGGTGCAGGGGCAGGCGACTGGCCAGGGCGCCCGAGCGACGCAGCAGCCCCGCCAGAGCGAGGAAGGACGAGTTGGAGGTCTTCAGCGGGCGCGACGCCGCCAGCAGCAGCAAATCCACCGCGGCTTCGACCACGCTGGCCGCGCCGCGGTCGATGTTGGAGCCATAGGGCAGGCCGTCGCTGTCGGTGACCGGGGCCCGCCAGGGGCCGTCCACGCGCTTTTGCACCACCGCGGTCTTCGGGTGCAGGAACACGTTCGGGAAGGCCGCGAACCGCGCTTCGAGCTCGGGGTCGTCCGAGCACACGAAGAAGCGGCTCTCGCGTTGGGCCTGCACGGCCGCCAGCATGGGTTCGGTGGGCGGTGGGCTGGTGAAGTCGGTGGCCCGCAGGTGGATGCCCACGTAAGGCCCCTGGGCGTGCAGGTCGATCAGGCGGCGGGCCTGTGCCACGAGTTCGTCGCGGATGTGCAGGCGCGCCAGCGCCGCATCGACCTCGGCGGCCGGCAGCCAGGGCAGCACGGCGTTTTCGCAGTACAGCACGGTGCGCGCGTCGCCTTCCAGCAGCGAGGGCACGGCCGCGAGGCTGCCAAAGCGCCGCAGCGGGGCGATGGGGTCGGTGAAGCCGACGTCGTTCTCGTGCAGCCACAGCTGCAGGCGTCGCTGGTGCGGCACCAGGTCCTGCAGCCGCACTTCGTGCACGGGAATGGACAGGCCGAAGATCTGGCCGAAGGCCGCGCCGCACCGGTTGTTGCGCGGCCAGCAGACCTTGGGCGCGAGTCCCAGGTGACGGGCCAGCACCAGGCCGCCCAGCAAGGCGTTGACGCGATTGGCCAGGCCGCCGTCGCAGAAGACGACGAGGGTGCCGGGCTCGAACAGGCTGGCGTCGATCACGTCAACGGCAGGCATCATGAAGGATCTCCTTGAGCGTGGCCGCGCAGGTGTCGATCTGCGCATCGGTCAGGGCCAGCCCGCTGGGCAGGTAGAAGCCGCGGCGCGCGATGCGCTCGGCCACGGGATGGCGCTCGCCTTGGAACAGGCCCATCTTGTGGAACACCGGTTGCTCGTGCATGGGCCAGAAGAAGGGCCGCGTGCCGATGCCGCGTTCGCCCAGGGCCTTCATCACGCCCTTGGCATCCAGCGGCACGCTGTCTTCCAATACCAGCGGGTAGACCCAGTACACGTTCTCGGCCGTGTCGGTGTGCGCCAACGGCATCTGGATGCCCGGCGTGCCGGCCAGCAGCGCGTCATAGCGGCGGCCCATGCGGCGGCGGCGCGCCACCAGGGCGTCCAGCTGCTCCAGCTGCGCCACGCCCAGCGCTGCCTGGAGGTTGGTCATGCGCAGGTTCCAGCCCAGCTCGTCGTGGATGAAGCGCTGCTCGGGCTTGAAGCACAGGTTGCGCAACGATTGGCAGCGACGGGCCAAGGCGGGGTCGTCCATGACCATCATGCCGCCCTCCCCGGTGGTGATGTTCTTGTTGGCGTAGAAGCTGAAGGTGCTGATGTCGCCGAAGCTGCCGCAGGGCCGGCCCTTGTAGGTCTGGCCGTGCACCTCGGCGGCGTCCTCGATGACCTTCAGCCCGTGCCGGGCGGCCAGGTCCATCAAAGGGTCCATGTCCACCGGCAGCCCGTACAGGTGCACAACCATGACAGCCTTGGTGCGGCCCGTGATGCGCGCAGCCACGGCGTCGGCGCCCATGTTGAAGGTGTGCGGGTCGCAGTCCACCAGCACCGGCGTGGCACCGGCGCGCACCACGGCCGCGGCGCAGGAGATGATCGTGAAACTTGGCAGGATCACCTCGTCGCCCGGACCGATCCCCAGGGCCGCGACGGCCGCGTCCAGCGCTACCGAGCCATTGCTGACGGCCACGCCGTGGGCACGGCCCATGCGGGCGGCAAAGCCTTCCTCGAACTGGCGGATGAAGGGCCCTTCGGACGAGATCCAGCCCGTGTCCAGGCACTGCAGCAGGTACTTGCGCTCATTGCCCTGCAGCAGGGGCTCGTTGACCGGAATCATTGCAGCGGCTCCACGCCCACGCTCAGGGCGGTGTGCCGCAGCACCACCTCGCCGGCGGGCACCGGCTCGAAGCGCCGCTTGTCACGCTCGCCGGCATAGGGCCCCTGCTTGACTTCCACGATCTCGGTGGGTGCCAGCATCTCGAAGCCGTGGCCGCCCTGGGCCAGCAGGATGACGTCGCCCGCTTCGAGGATGGTGCTTTCCAGGTACACCTGAGCATCGGTGTAGAAGTCCACGCGCAGTCGGCCCTTCTTGATGAACAGCACCTCGTTGGTGTACTGCACCTCGCGCGGCACCGGCGTGTGCACGTGCGGCGCGATGACGTAGCCCTTGGGCCGGTTCATGTAGCCGATCTGTTGCGAGAAACTGCCCGGCGTGAAGAACTCGATGCCGTCCTTGCGGTAGTCGCGACGCACGATCACGGCGATGGTCATCTCGCCGTGCAGGATGTTTTCGACCAGCGGCAGCGCCGGGACCTCGAAGTCGCGTTTCATGGGGTTCTCCTTGAATGGGGGTCAGGCCGCGGCCTTCATCGCCGCCAGCTGCGCTGCCCAGTGGTCGGCATGCCGGATGGCGAATCCGTTCCAGTCGGTCAGGCGGCGGCGGACGTCGTTGGCCCCGTCCAGGCGCGTCTGCAGCCGCTGGGCCAGCCGCATGAGCTGCTCGTGCGTGGCGTACAGCAGGATCTCGCTCTCCTGCTCCAGGTGATAGCCCTGCGCGGTGACAATGGGCACCACGCCGTGCACCAGCGCATCCAGCGTCGACAGTGCACCCTCGTCGTTGCCGGTGATCAGCAGGTGGTCCGACGCCTTCAGCCAAGCGTGATACAGCTCGGGCTGGAAGTCGTCGGTCTGCTCCACCGAGTAGCCCTGGCGGCGCAGCGGCTCCAGCAATGGCCCCCAGCCCGAACCCATGACCCGGATGTTCAGGTCGGCTGGGCGGAAGGACTTGAAGAAGTCGATGGCCCAGCGTTCGTTCTTGCGCCCGTCGTCGTACAGCCGCCCGGCGATCATCACCGTGAGCTGCCGGGGCGGGGCCGAGATCATGGCCGGCGGGGCGAAGTTGAAGAAGCGCGTGTAGCCCGACAGCGTGTTCAGGCGTCGGGTGGTTTCCTCGGACATGCAGAACCCCAGCACGCCCGCGGCGGCCTGCGAACGCACGAGGTTGAACTTGTCCTGCGTGTCGATGTGCGTGACCATCGTGCAGTGCAGGCCGGGCACCTGGATCTGCCGCAGGCCGGCGTAGTTGATGTGAAAGGTCACGTCGAAGCCTGGCGCTTGCCCGAAACCCACGGTGGCCGACTCCACGTGCGGCCTGAGCGCTGCCGCCAGCTTCACGGCGTAGTCGTACAGGATCCAGCCACCGGCCGGTTCATAGCTCAGCAGATTCACGCGCATCGTCGATTCCGGGGGGAAGGAGATTGGGGGTCGTGGGGGCGCACCGCGCCAGGATGGAGGGCAGGTTATGCGCTCGGCCAGGCCCGAAAGACCCGAGAAGCAGGGCTAAATCGGCTCAATAGATCCGGCGCCCGCGGCCGCCGCGGGCCAGGGCCGATCACGCCGCCACGGCGGCCGGCCGGGTGGCGCGGTCCCACTGGATCGCCAGCAGCGTGTTGGGCAGGCTGGCGGTGTCGTCGTCGTGGCGCGATGCGTGCAATTGACTGCGCACCTCGGTGCCGTATTGGCCGCCCAGCCAGTCTTCCAGGCTGGCCGCCTGGCGCAGGCCCAGACCGTCGCACAGCGCCAGCACGATCTGCCCGCGGGCGGGGTCGACCATGCGGTGCACCATCTGCACGGCGGCCAGCGTCTGACGGCCCGTGGCGCCCAGCACGATGACCAGGTCGCAGGGCGGTTCGGGCCGCAGGTAGACACGGCCTTCGGTGTCCAGCTCGGCGGCCGGCACGTCCAGCAGCGTGCCGCGGGCCGGGCCGAGGTACATCGACAGCGCGCGCGCCGCGGACTCCTGCTCATCGGCCAGCCAGGCGTGCGGGGCGGTGCCGCCCTGCACGCGAAAGAGCAGGAAGCGCTGGCCTGCCCGGCGGTGCGGTGCCAGAAGCCCTTCCAGGGCACCGGCCAGGTCGCGCCGCGGCGACACCTGGGCGCCCAGGCTGCTGCCCTGCGACCAGCACACGTATTCCAGCAGCGATGCCGGCTTCTGGTAGGGCGCATCGCTGCCGCCCGGGTGGGCCAGGAAGTGCGCGCGGGGATCGCGCAGCGCCTCGGGGTCCTCGCGGTGCAGCCAGGCGTAGCGCTGGCCGTCGAAGCTGGCGCGCACCCGGTGCTGCGCCAGGCTGCCGTTCCAGTCGATGAAGGTGTTGTCCTGCGTGGTGCCTTCGAAGTACTCGACAGCGCAGCCGCTTTCCTGCAGGGCGAAGTCGAAGGACAGCTGGTCGCGCTTGGAAAAGGCCAGCACGCTTTCCCACCACAGGGTGCCGAAACGCTGCACGGCGTCGGCCGCATGGTCGCGCAGCAGCACGGTGGCCGTGGTCAAGGGGCTGATCGTGTCCAGCGGCCGGCGCTTGGCGTAGAAGTCCATCTGCCGGCAAATGGTGCCCACGTCCTCGTAGCCCAGCATCGCCACGGCGGCGGCTTCCTGCTCGGGGTTGTCGCGCGTGGAATGGCGGAATGCCTTGAACAGGTAGGGCCGCAGCGTCAGCAGGTCTTCGGCCTGCGGCAGTCGCTTGAAGCGCACGGTGTTGTCGATGTACAGGCTGTGCCGCTCGTCCGGGAAGTACAGGTGCGGCAAGGCCTTGGGCCGACGCGACAGCTTCTCGGGGGGCAGGTGGCCGCTCGGGATCAGGAGCATGCGCCAGACCGGAGAGCGCAGGGCCGGGTCGTCGGTGACGCAGACGAAGTCGAGTTCCAGATCGCTGGCGGCACCCTCGGGCAGCCCGTCCAGCGGATCGGCCAGCGCCTCCTTGGCACCGATCAAGGCGGTATAGACCACCAGGCGCGGCCGGCCCGTGGGCGGCGCGAGCGGGGTCCCAGCCGTGGCCGGGCTGGCCGAAGGCGCAACGGCCGGCACCGGCGCCGCCGATTCTGGTGGCGGTTTGCGCAAGGGCAGCACCTCGGTCCACCACAGCAGCAGCAGGGCGGCGCGCCAGAGCACGTCCGAGGTGAGGGCCTGGCCGGACTCATGGCCTGCGTAATGGCTGCCCAGCATGTCGGCCAGCGCCAGCGGATCCAGGATGTCGCCGGCCTCGGTCCCCTGCAGGGCCCGGGTGGCCGCCTTCAGGCGATCCTGCCAGGGCGCCAGCATGGGCCGGGCCGATGCGCGCAGGGGCGCATGCTCGGCGGCCAGGGGCTGGGCCGCGCCCGAGAGCTGTGCCAACGCGGCACGCGATGCGGGCCGCGGCAGCGCTGGGTCGGTCAGGGGGTGTCGCAGCGGCAACCCGTCTTCGACCCAGGCCAGCCGCCCGGCCGATGTGGCGCGCTGGGCTGCCGTCCAGCCCGGTGCCGCCGCGTGGGCCGGCAGGATCAGGCGCCGTGGCGCCTGCAGCCAGGGACTGGCAGGTGCGAGTGACGTTGGAAAGAGCGCCAGGCCCGGCGAAAGCCCCAGGGCTGCCTGCGCGGCGTGGCCACTCAGCACCAGCGTGGCGCCTTGGTCGCGCAGGCGTTGGCGGGCGGCCATCAGGGCCAGGTCGGCAGGGGTGGCGTTCGGTTCCTCCAGGCCCGGCAGCCACCGCTCCAGCGCCTGGCTCTGCTCGGCAGCACCCCAGTCGCACACCGCGGTGCGCGCACCGCAGGCGCGGCCCACGGCCTGTGCCAGGTTGCCGTCGGCGCTGCCGGCCATCTGCAGCACGGCGACGTCGAACGCCCGGCCCGTGCGCTGCAGCGCTCCCGCCAGCAGGCCGCTGTAGAGGCCCCCGCCCAGCAGCAGCCCGGGGCGGCCGTTGGCGGGCAGGAGTCGCCGCAGGCGTTCGTCCAGGGCGTCCAGGAAGGGCTGCCTGTGTTCGACCGCCGGGCCCTGGGCCGAGGCCACCGCGGGCGCCAGCCGGCGCACGTGCGCAAACAGCGTGCGCGGGCCAGCCCCCAGGGTGCCCGCCAGCTGTTCGGCAAAGCCCAGCGGGTCGGGCCGAAGGTCGGCGCCGGTCAAACCCAACAGGCTGCCAAGCCGCGTCGACCAGCCGATGCGCTGGGCGTCCTCGTACACGTACACCGTCTGCCCGGTGCCGGTCGCCAAGTCGTCCGGAAGGCCGGGCACATCCCGCTTGAAGTGGAGTCGGTCGCTGCTGCTCATGGAGGCCGTGATAAACGGCGACGCCCCGTGCCGGCGTGGTGCCGGCAGGGGGCGTCGCCCATGCCACTCATTCTCCGGGTCGGGACTCCTTCCCCGGCCGCCGAACAAGACGGTGATTGGCCGCCTGTTCGGTGCTTCTCGCGGTCCTCAGATCAGCGGCATGTTGTTCTTGTGGAACTCGTCGTCCAGCAGGCCTCGGTGCATGCTGGCCGTGTGCTGCAGCGTCGGGCTGTCGGTCTGCGCCACCGGCGGGGTGGCCGTGGTGCCGGCCTGCGACTTGAGCAAATCGGTCGACGGTGCCGAGAGCAGCTCACCCAACTGCGGCGTGCTGGCCGCCGCCGTGGTCGTGCTGCCGGAGTCCTTGGCGAAGTACACGTCGGCCATCATGTGCTTCTGCCCGTCCGCCGTCACGTAGCTGCCCACGTAGCCGATCAGGTTGCCGTTGTCGCTGCCGGTGCCCTTGGTGAAGTTCAGGTCGAGTTCCACGATGCCCATCTCGGTCAGGCTGTGCAGTTCGCTGGCCGTGGACTTGCCGTCGTGGTTCGTGTCGATCCACAGCTTCATGTCCTTGAAGTGTGCGTCGGCCGCCGTGATCTTGCCGTCGTGGTTCGTGTCCTCCGCCGCCAGGGCCGCCACACCGGTGCCGGCGCGGGTTCCATTGGCCAGTTGCGTGCCCAGGCCATAGAGCTCGGTGCCGTTGTTGATCACGCCGTCGCCGTTGACATCGCGCACCAGCAGGGCGTTGCCGTCTCCGATCCAGCCGAACTTGCCGGTGTTGCCGGTGCCCGTCAGGTCGAAGTTCACGCCGTTGCCGGCAGCCAGGGTGTGGATGCCCGTGCCGCTCAGATCCAGCACGATCGGCGTCACCGCCAGCAGCGAATTGATCTGCGAGTCGTTCATCGCCCCGACCTCGTCCGACCCGAAGGCCGTGTAGTCGGCGGTGGTCAGGCCCGAGATCAGCGTCGTGGTCAGGCCGGCGATCTGGCTGGTGTGGAAGCTCGCGACCTGGTCCGTGGTGAAGGCATGGGCCTGGGTCGTCGTCATCGCCACCAGTTGATCGGTGGTGAAGGCGGCGAACTGCGTCGTCGACAGCGTGGCGACCTGGATCGTGGTCAGGCTGTGCACCTGGGCCGTCGTCAGGTTGCTGAACTGCGCCGTGTCGAAGGCCGACATCGCCGCCGTGGTCAGCGACTTCAGGCTCGACGCACTGATCGACTGCAGGTCATCGGTGGTCATCGCATCGGTCTGCAGCGAGGTGATCGCAGCCACCTGGGCGCTGGTCATCACCGCGAAGTGCTGTGAGGTCAGTGCGTCGAAGTGGGTCGAGTCCAGCGCCGAGATCTGCGCCGTCGTGATCGCCGTGATCTGCGTGGTCGTCAGGTTGGCCAGAGCCGCCGTGCCGAAGCTGGAGAAGGCCAGCGTCGTCAGCACCTTGATGTCCGCCGTGCTCAGCGCCTGCAGGTCGTCGGTGGCCATGCTGAGCGTCTGCGTCGAGGTGATGGCCGCGGCCTGGGCCGTGGTCAGCACCGAGAACTGCGTCGTCGTCAGGGCATTGAACTGCGTGCTGTCCAGCGCGCCGAGGCTCGAGGAGGTCAACGCCTTGATCGACGCCGTGTTGATCGCCGCCAGGTCGTCGGTGGCCATGGCACTGGCTTGCGACGAGGTGATGGATGCGATCTGCGAGGTCGTCAGGGCCGCGAAGCCGTCGGTGGTCAGCGCGTTCAGGTTGGTCGTGGCCATCGTGGCGATCTGCCCGGTGGTCAGGGCCATGGCCTGCGCGGTGGTCAGGGCCGCCATCTGCGTGGTACCCATGCCCGACAGCGCCAGGGTCGTGATCGCCCGGATGTTGGCCGTGCTCAGCGACTGCAGGTCGTCCGTGGCCATGCTGGCGGTCTGCAGCGAGGTGATGGCCGCGGCCTGCCCCGAGGTCAGCACGGCGAACTGCGTCGACAGCAGGGCGTTGAACTGGGTGGAGTTCAGCGCCGCGACGTCTGCCGTGGCAAAGCTGCGGATGGCCGTGGTGCTGATGGCCGCCAGGTCGTCGGTGGCCATGGCGCTGGCCTGTGACGAGGTGATAGAGGCGATCTGCGTGGAGCTCAGGGCCGCGAAATTGTCCGTGGTCAGCGCGTTCAGGTTGTCGGTCGACAGCGTGGAGAGCTGCGAGGTCCTCAGGGCCGCGGCCTGAGCCGTGGTGAAGGCCGCCATCTGCGTGGTGCCCATGCCGGACAGGGCCAGCGTGGTCAGCGAGCGGACAGCCGCCGTGGTCAGGGCCTGGAGGTCGTCCGTGGCCAGGCTGGCTGCCTGCAGCGAGGTGATGGCACCGGCCTGGGCGCTGGACAGGACCGCGAAGTCGTCGGTCGTCAGCGCGTTCAGGTTGGTGGACGACAGCGTGGCGATCTGGCCCGTGGTCAGCGACAGCACCTGGGTGGTCAGGAAGGCCGCCATCTGCGTGGTGCCCATGCCCGAGAGCGCCAGCGTGGTCAGCGCCTTCACGTCGCTGGTGCTCAGCGCCTGCAGATCGTCGGTCGCCATGCTGGCAGCCTGCAGCGAGGTGATCGCCGCCGCCTGGGCCGAGGTCAGCACCGCGAACTGGGTAGTCGTGAGCGCATTGAGCTGCGTGCTGCTCAGCGTGGCCACGTTGCCGGTGGTGAAGGCGCGGATAGCCGTGGTGCTGATGGCCGCCAGGTCATCGGTGGCCATGGCGCTGGCCTGCGTCGACGTGACGGCCGCGATCTGTGCCGTGGTCAGCACCGAGAAGTCGTCGGTGGTCAGCGCGTTGAGGTTGGTGGTGACCCACGTGGCGATCTGGCCGGTGGTCAGCGATGCCGCCTGTGTCGTGGTCAGCTGGCTGACCTGGGTGGTGCCCATCCCCGACAACGCCAGCGTGGTCAGGGCGCGGATGTTGGCCGTGGTCAGGGCCTGCAGGTCGTCGCTGGCGAGGCTGGCCGTCTGCAGCGAGGTGATGGCCGCGGCCTGGGCCGAGGTCAGCACCGAGAACTGCGTGGTGCTCAGCGCATTGAGTTGCGTGGTGCCCAGCGCTGCGATGTCGGCGGTGGAAAAGGCCCGGATGGCCGTGGTGCTGATGGCACCCAGGTCATCGGTGTTCATCGCGCTGGCCTGCGCCGAGGTGATGGCCGCGATCTGCGTCGTGGTGAGGGCTGCGAAGTTGTCGGTCGTCAGCGCGTTCAGGTTGGTGGATGCCAGGGTGGCGATCTGGCCGCTGCTCAGGGCCATGGCCTGGGCGGTGGTCAGCACGGCCATCTGCGTGGTGCCCATGCCGGACAAGGCCAGCGTGGTCAGGGCGCGGACATCGGCCGTGCCCAGGGCCTGCAGGTCGTCGGTGGCCATGCTGGCCGTCTGCAGCGAGTTGATGGCCGCGGCCTGCGCCGAGGTGAACACCGCGAACTGCTGTGAACCCAGCGCGTTGAACTGGGTGGAGTTCAGGGACGTTACGTTGGCCGTGGTGAAGCTGCGGATGGCCGTGGTGCTGATGGCCGCCAGGTCGTCCGTGTTCATGGCGCTGGCCTGCGCCGTGGTGATCGAGGCGATCTGCGTCGAGCTCAGCGAGGCGAAATCG
>CAIJPE010000385.1 GCA_903822435.1 uncultured beta proteobacterium
GATCTGCTCGGCAAACATCTCCCGGCTGCACAACCGATTCACGCACCTGAAACGCCGTCCTTCGACGCCCGGACTGACGAGCCGGCGCGCCGAGCTGAGCAGGAACCGGGAGCTCGAGCCCAAGAGAAATGAATTTCCATAGGGCTGGCACCGCAGGCAACCGCAAGACGCCAACTTGGCACTCAGGTGGTGCTGGCGGCAATTCGCGATCAGGGCTAGGTCCCGGGGCCGACCGCGATTCCGCACGGCGCCGTAAAACCTCTTTATCCAGGAGTACCCCATGAAGCTCATGCGCAAGAATGCCCTTGCTTCGCTTATCGCGTCTTCCCTGCTGAGTCTGTCAGCCGCAGCAGTCGCCGCTTCGTTTCAGGCCAACGTGTTGGTCACCGACAACCAGTCCGCGAATGCAGGCCAGGTGACGGATCCGAACCTGGTCAACAACTGGGGCCTGTCGTACTCCCCCACCGGCCCCTTCTGGGCTTCAGCTAACGGCACCGGAAAATCAACGGTCTACACGGTCAACCCGAGCACGCAGGTCACTGCGGTTAGTTCACTGGTTGTGTCGATTCCTGGCGACGGCAGCGTCACCGGTCAGGTCTACAACGCCAACGCCAGCAGCTTCAATGGCGACCGGTTCCTGTTCGTCAGCGAAGACGGGACCGTATCGGGCTGGCGAGGAGGCGCCCCGTTCGGGAACAACGCCGAAACCCTGCAAGCCTCCAGCGCATCCAATGTCTACAAGGGCTCGGCGATTTCCACCATCAACGGCACCAGCTACCTCTACGCGGCCAACTTCAAGAACGGCTCGATTGACGTGATGAAGGGCACCGCTGGGACGCCATCGCTGGCCGGAAGTTTCACGGATCCCTATCTGCCAACGGGGACGGGTTACGCGCCTTTCAACGTCCAGAACCTCGGTGGCACGCTCTACGTGGCCTATGCCCAGCATGACAGCACGGGGATGAACGAAGTCGCAGGCGCAGGCCGGGGCTTCGTTGACGCTTTCGACTTGCAGGGCAATTTCCTCAACCGTGTTGCAACCGGTGGCACCTTGAACGCCCCCTGGGGTTTGGCCATTGCCCCGTCGTCGTTTGGCGCGCTCTCGGGTTCCTTGCTGGTTGGCAATTTCGGGGATGGCACCATCAGCGCGTTCGGCCTCGGTTCCAACACCTACCTCGGACAGATCCAGGCGGCGAACGGTACGCCACTGGTCATCGACGGCCTTTGGGCCTTGACGCCGGGCAACGGCGGTAGCGCGGGCAGTTCATCTCTGTTGTACTACTCGGCAGGGCCCAATGCAGAAGCTCACGGAGTTCTCGGCGTCTTGACGCCGGTGCCGGAGCCAACGACAGCATTGCTCTGGGTATTTGGCGTTGGTCTGGTGGCGGTTCGGCGGTTCGCCGGTCAAGTTCGATATCCCGAATGACCTGAAGCAAGATGTCGGCGAAGTCAGTCATGCTGCGGCTGCCAGATGAAGTGAATCGGCCCGGACATCTCACAGAAGCTGGACTATGAGCTCGGCATGTTCACAGCGGAGCGTCATGTGCGCGGCAAGTGAGACTGTATGCGTTGCCAGAAGTTGGTGCAAAAGCCTGTGCAACGCGCATCATCGACGAGGGCGCCCTCGGAACCAGTGTCGCCGACTTCCGACATCTGCAAATAGTAGCTATGTTGAACATGCGCAGCGGTTGCCGTCTGTCGCCTTAGGGCGCCGCCAATGGCCGAACTCACCGTCACGCACGCATTGCGATAGATCGAGCGAGCGGGCGGCGTTGCCGCCAGAGGCACGCATCAAGGTATTGCGGACGCTGCTGAAGGCCATGATCGTGAATGCAGCCTGGCCAGGACCGACCCCTCCTCCTCGGCTCGACGGATCACTGCCGAGCCTGACCTGACCTTCGGCAGTCCCAAATGACGAGCGCGAAGCCGCCGGTCGGGCGGAGAACTCATTGACTCACTGTCACGATTGACGGAAATCCATGCTTCCACCAAAATGGAAGCATGGAAGAAAAAGCCGCGATCGCCTCCCTCGCTGCCCTGGCCCAGGGCATGCGGCTGCGCATCTTTCGGGCCCTGATCGGCGCAGCACCGCAGGGCATGACGCCCGGTGAGCTGTCCGCCATGCTGGACGTGCCCGGCTCGACGCTTTCCTTCCACCTGAAGGAACTGATGCACGCCGGCCTCGTGACCCAAGAGCGCGAAGGTCGCAACCTCATCTACCGCCCGTCCATAGAGCAGATGAACGACTTGATGGCCTACCTCACCGCGCA
>CAIJPE010000386.1 GCA_903822435.1 uncultured beta proteobacterium
TGCAGGGCCGTCGTGGTGCGCAGCTTGACGAGGATCTCACCCGCCACCTCGGCGTCGCTGCCACCGCTGCTGCCACCCCCGCCGCCACTGGCGGCCGCCATGGGCGCGACCACGGCGCAGGCCGCCGCGAGCAAGGCCGCCAGCGCACCGCGACGCAGCACGGCGGCACGCCCAGGGGCTGGGGCGAGGCGGGTGGGGTCGGCATTCTCGCGGGTGGCGGCATTCATGACGGGGCTTTCTCGGGATCTCTCGGGACCGCGGCCACGAGAGGCAACGACCGTGCGGGGAGGCAAACAAGGCGGCTCGAACGGCCTACAGAGCAGGGCCATGGGGGCTTGATACACGGCAGAGCCATCGAAAGCCCCGAATGCTCAGCACTGAGTGCCCAAGCGAGCGCACAGGGTTGCCGAAACACCGATCTATCTGTGCATATTGCACATGAGCCAGGCAGCTACCAACCTCCATACAGGGTGAATGCGGCCCAGTAGGCGGGGTGCGGATGCAGCGCCCGGGTGTGCGCCTGCGCCTCTTGCAAGGCCACGGCTGCGCTGCGTCCGCCGGCCAGCGCCGCGTGGAAGGCGCGCATGAAGCCGGCCGTGACCGCATCGTCAACGGGCCACAGGCTGGCCACCACGCGGGCGGCACCGGCCACCATGAAGGCCCGCACCAGCCCCACCATCTCGTTGCCGCTGCCGCCTTCTGAAAGGCCGGTCTCGCACGCGCTGAGCACCACCGTGCAGGGCCGCAGGCCCAGGCGCTCGGCGTCTTCCACGGTCAGCACGGCATCGTGCAGGTGCAGCGCAGAAAAGCGCGGGTTGTCACCGCGGAACTGGCCGTGGCAGGCCAGGTGGAGCACGTCGGCCGAGGCAGCGCGGGCCTGCAGCAGGGCCCGCGTGGCCTGCCCGCCCTGATGCACCTCGGCCTGCTCGAAGCAGCCTGCCACCGCCCAGGCTTCGGTGGCGGCATGCGGCAGCCGCGATTCCTCGGCCAGCACCACCGCATGGCGGCCGGGCGCGGGTCGCCGTGCCAGCCCCCGCAGGGCCGCCCGGGCGCTGGGCGCAACGGCGAGCTGATGGCGCTGGCCCAGCGCGCCGTGGCCATCGTGCAGGGCAGCGAAAGGCAGCGCGCCCAGCTGGGCGTGGGGCACCACCATCACACGCCGGCAAGGGGCCAGCAGCTCGGCCAGCGGCGCCCACACCTGGCCGTACAACTGCGACAAGCGGGCCTGCGCGCGGGCCTGCAGCCGATCCAGGTGCTGCCTGACAGGGGCGGCCCCATGGCGCAAGGTCTCCAGCTGGAACAGGGTCGATCGCAGCGTCTGCAGCACCTCCGGCCAGGACGCCAGGCCCCGGATCAGTTGCGTGCCCTCCGGGCGCACGACGCAGGCAAAGAGTTCCTCGTCCAGGGCACCGTATTCCACCAGCGCATCGCCCGGCTGCAGCGCCGTGCGCAGCGCGCCTTCCAGCAATGGCACGTGCTGCGCGTGTACGCTTTCGTCAGCCGCCTTCGCGTCGGCCTGTGCCGGGGCCTCGGCGGCAGTGAGGCGGCGCCGGCGGCTGCGCTCCAGCAGGGCCTGCTCGGTGCGGCGCAACTCGTCGGTCAGCCAGGGCGAATCGGCTTGATCTTCCTGCAGTCGCTGCGCGCGGCGATACAGCCAGTTCAGGCGCTCGCGCAGCGGCTCGGCATCGGGGTCGGGCGGCAAGTCGTCGGCCTCGCGCTCGGCCAGGCGGTCGTCCAGCGTGCGGGCACGGAAGCGGTCGAGGTGCCACAAGACTTCGGCGCCCGCGCCGCCGGCCAGGGCCATGCGCAGCAACTCGGTGTAGGGCTGCAGGTGCTCAGTGAGGAAGGCGCCGCGCAGGTCGTCGCCGGGCAGGGCGCGGCGCTGTTCCTCGAACCCTTCGATGGCGGCCTCGAAGCAAGCGCGGGACTGCGCGGCCCGGCCTTGCGCCAGGGCCGTCTGCCCCAGGCCGGTCTGGCAGCGCACCTGCACGGCGCGTTGCTGCAGCTCGAAGGACCTGGCCAAGGTGGCCTCGAAGCGATCGGCCGCGTCCTGGATGCGGCCGCTGCGCAGCCAGGCCTGGGCGAGCACGACCTCCCCGCGGGCCATGCCCTCGGCCTGGCCCGCCGCCGCAAAGCCATCGACAGCCTGCTGGGCACAAGCCAGCGCCGCAGGCAGCTGGCCCGCATCCAGCGCGAGCTCGGCACGTGCCAGGGCCACGGCCGACGCTCCCACGGCATGCCCCTGCATCTCGAACAGCCTGGCGGCCTGGGCGAA
>CAIJPE010000387.1 GCA_903822435.1 uncultured beta proteobacterium
ATCAGCAGGCCGATGTCGGTGACCCAGTCCAGCCCGGGTACCGGGACCATGGCCACGCCCGCCGCGAACAACGCCCGCCTGGCCACCCGGCGCCGGCAGCGGCGGGCAATGGCCTGCAGATCGTTGTCGTCGGACGGCACGACCACCCACTCCGAGGCGATGGCCGCGCTCACGCCAGCGCCCTGCCGGCCACCAGAATGCCGTCTTCATCGGCATACAGCCAATCGCTCGGCAATACCCACACGCCCTGGATCTGCACCGCCAGGTCGCGCTGGCCCTCGTTGCGCTTGGCCGTGGGCCAGGGCACGCAGGCCAGGGCCCGGATGCCGACCGCGGCCGAGGCCAGCTCGGCCACGTCGCGCACGCCGCCGTCGATCACCACGCCGGCCCAGCCGTTGCGCGCCGCCGCCGCGCCCAGGTTGCCGCCCAGCAGTGCGCGCCGCAAGGAGCCCCCGCCATCCACCACCAGCACGCGCCCTTCGCCGGGGCTGTCCACCGCCTGCTTGACGAACGAGTTGTCCTCGAAGCACTTGACGGTGCTTACGGGCCCGCAAAAGCGTGCCCGGCCGCCAAAGCTCGGGAACACCGGGGGCAGCATGCGCAGGGTGGGGTCGCTACCGTGGGCATCGCACAGGTCGCAGGTGGCGGGGGTGGGACGGGGCTCGGTCATGGGGAGATCTCCTTGGCGGGCGGCAGCACGGGCCGGCCAGCCGCAGAACTGCGCACGCCGCCTGTTCACGCCGGCTGTTCACGCCGTCACCGCCTAGCATACCGGGCATGTCCGACACCCTCACGCTGCGTGGGAACGCTGCCCCGCGGATGCCTGCCTTGATCGCCGGATGCCTGGCCGCCACCTGGCTGATCTGGGGCTCGACCTACCTGGCCATCAAGTGGGCGCTGGTAAGCCTGCCGCCCTTGTTCCAGATGGGCAGCCGCTTCGTGGCGGCCGCCGTGCTTCTTGGCGCCTGGGCACGCTGGCGCGGCATGCCCTGGCCGGGCCGCCGCGAATGGCTGAATGCCTTCGTGCTGGGCGCCCTCATGCTTGGCGGCGGCTACGGCGCGACGGCGGTGGCCGAGGCCAGCGTGAGTTCGGGGTTGGTGGTGGCCTTCATTGCCGTGGTCCCGGCACTGGTGGCGCTCGCCCAATGGCCCTACGGCGTTAAGCCGACACGGGCCGAGGCCTGCGGCATCTCGCTGGGGCTGGCCGGCGTGTGGCTGCTGACGCGGGGCCAGGGGTTCTCGGCCTCGTGGCAGGGTCTGGCAGCCATCGGGTTTGCCTGCACCACGTGGTCCCTGGGCAGCGTGTGGGCGCTTCACGGCCTGCCGGGCGGCCGGCAGCTCGATCTGGCGCCCGGCGCAGCGGGCTACGCCAGCCAGATGATGGCCGGCGGCCTGCTGCTGCTGGCGGGCTCGTGGGTGGCTGGCGAGCACCCCACGCTGCCGCCCGATCCGCGTGCGGTGGCCTGCTGGCTATACCTGGTGCTGGCCGGCTCGGTGGTGGGCTTCTCGGCGTACATGGTGCTCTTGCAGCGCACCACCGCAGCCCTGGCCTCCAGCTACACCTTCGTCAACCCGATCATCGGGCTGGTGCTGGGCGTGGTGCTGGGTGGCGAAGCCGTCAGTGTCCTGGAGTGGACCGCAGCCGGCGTGGTCTCGGCGGGCGTGCTGCTGCTGGTCGCTGCTCGGCGCTAGCCGAGCGCTTCAGCCCGCAGGCCCGCGCGACTGTGCGGCCTGCCGAATCGCCGTCAGCGTGGTGCGGCTGGTGCTGACGTCGGCATCGAGCTTCAAGTGGATGAGCGTGGGCACGCCGGCCTCGATGGCGCGGCACAGCGCGGGCTCGAACGAAGCTGTTTCCGCCACCGTCTCGGCCTGCCAGCCGTAGGCGCGGGCCAGGGCGGCGAAGTCGGGGTTGAAGAGGTCGCTGCCACCGCCACGGGCCATGGCGCGCGCAAGCTCATCAGCATCGTGGTGGACAACGGCACCTACGGCACCATCCGCATGC
>CAIJPE010000388.1 GCA_903822435.1 uncultured beta proteobacterium
CATCGAGTTCCCCAACGACCTGCTGCGCGAACTCGACCGCATGGAGTTCTACGTCTATGAGACGCGCCAGTTGATCAAGGCGCGCCATCGTCCGCTGGTCTTCATCACCTCGAACAACGAAAAGGAACTGCCCGACGCCTTCCTGCGCCGCTGCTTCTTTCACTACATCAAGTTTCCCGACGCCGACACCATGCGCGCCATCGTGGACGTGCACTTCCCGGGGCTGAAGAAAGAGCTGCTGGGCGCGGCGCTGAAGACCTTCTACGACGTGCGAAACCTGCCCGGCGTGAAGAAGAAGCCCAGCACCAGCGAGTTGCTCGACTGGCTCAAGCTGCTGGTGGCCGAAGACATCCCGCTGGAAGCCCTGCAGAGCAAGGACGACAAGGTCAGCGTGCCGCCCCTGGTGGGCGCGCTGCTCAAGAACGAACAGGATGTGACCCTGTTCGAAAAGCTGGTCTTCATGCAGCGGCATAACCGCTGAATCGCCATGCCCTGGCCCGATCCGGTAACCCTGGCTGGGCCGCATGCGCGGCTGGAGCCGCTGAGCCCCACCCACCACGACGCGCTGTGCGGAGCGGCACGCGACGGTGAGCTCTGGCAGCTCTGGTACACGGCCGTCCCCTCGCCCGAGGGCATGGCCGCCGAGATCCAGCGCCGCCTGGGCCTGCAGGCCGCCGGTTCGATGCTGCCTTTCACGGTCTTCGATGCGCAGGGCACGGTGGTCGGCATGACCACGTACATGAACATCGACAAGGGCAACCGGCGCCTGGAGATCGGCAGCACCTGGACCGCCCGCAAGGCGCAGCGCACGGCGCTCAACACCCAGTGCAAGCGGCTGCTGCTGAGCCATGCCTTCGAATCGCTGGACGCCATCGCGGTCGAGTTCCGCACGCACCGGCTCAACCAGCAGAGCAGGCGCGCCATCGAACGCCTGGGCGCCCAGCTCGATGGCATCCTGCGTTCGCACGCGCTGGCGCCCAACGGCAGCGTCCGCGACACCGCCGTCTACAGCGTCATCGCGCCCGAGTGGCCGGCCGTCAGGGCCCACCTCGACTGGCAACTGGCCAAGCCGCGAAACTGATCGACCGGGCGTCTCGCCCGCCATCCGAAAGCCCTGAACCGCCCATGGCCAAGAAACCCATCACCGTCGAAGACCTCTGGAAGATCGAGCGCCTGGGCACACCGAGCCTGGCGCCGGACGGTGCGCAGGCGGTGGTGGCGTTGACGCGCTTCTCGATGGCCGACAACAAGTCGCAGTCCTCGTTGTGGCTGCTTTCCACACTGGGCGGCCAGCCGCGGCCGCTGACCCAGTGCGGCGAGAAGGACGGCCAGCCGCGCTGGAGCCCGCACCCGCGCAACGGCGCCGAGCTCATCGCTTTCACCGCCAAGCGCGAGCAGCAGGGCACCAAGGACACCGAGCCCCAGCTGTACGTGATCGCTCCCGATGGCGGCGAAGCCCAGCGCGCCGCCGAGGTCGCCACCGGCGTGGAAGGCTTCCGCTGGTGCCCCGATGGCCGCCGGCTGGTCTTCATCAGCTGGGTCTGGCCCGAACTGAAGGGCACCGCCGCCCAGGCGAAGAAACACAAGGAATTCAAGGACCGCAAGGAAACCGGCTACGTCACCAGCGAAGCCCAGTACCGCCACTGGGACCGCAACCTGCCCATGGGCCGGGTGCCGCACCTCCACCTGCTGGAACTCGGCAAGGACGGCGCACCGGGCAAGGTGCGCGATCTTTTCGAGGGGACCGGCTACGAACTGGGCCGCGCCGACCCCAGTGCCGAGCACTTCGATATTTCGCCCGACGGGCGCAGCATCGTCTTCGCCTTCGATCCGGCAGCCGAAAAGCGGGGCGACGGCCGTTATGCGTTGGCCGAGATGGACATCAAGTCCGGCAAGACGCGCGTCATCGCCCGCGACGCAGCCTGGGACTTCGGCACGCCGCGCTACAGCCCCGAGGGCGACCGTGTGGCCTTCACCGCCAGCCACCAGGCCATCAAGCACACCATGCCCTCGCAACTGGCGGTGTGGGAGCGCGAAACCGGCGGCTGGGAAGTGGTAAGCGCCGAGTGGGACCACGCCGTCCACGCGCCGCTTCACTGGGAAGACGACGGCCAGGCCTTGCTCTTCACGGCCGAGCAGCACGGCCGCACGCACCTGTGGCGCTTCGACCTGCCGGACCGGCGTGCCGAGGTCGCCGTGCATGGCGGGTGGGTCCTGGGCTTCGACAAGGCGGCCGGCACGTTGGCCACCGTGTCCGACACGGCCATGAATCCGGCCCAGGTGCACGCACACCTGCCCGGCCAGCCGCCGCTGCGCCTGGAGACCTTCAACGATGCCCTGATGTCCACCTTGGCCCTGGGCCGCGTGGAAGAGGTCTGGATCAAGGGAGGCGCCTCCCTCGCGCCCCAGCCGGGCCAGGCCCCCGTGCCCGACGACGTGCAGATGTGGCTCGTCTACCCGCCCGACTTCGACAAGCGCAAGAAGCACCCCGTGATGCACAGCATCCACGGCGGCCCCCACACCGGGCCGGGCGACAACTGGCACTACCGCTGGAATACGCAGGTCTTCGCGGCGCAGGGCTATGTGGTGGCCAACGTCAACTACCACGGCTCTTCCGGCTTCGGCTATGCCTTCCTGGACAGCATCACCCACCGCTGGGGCGACCTGGAACTGCAGGACGTGGAAGCCGGCACCGACTGGCTGCTGAGCAAGCCCTGGGTGGACAAGAAGCGCATCTTCGCCACCGGCGGCAGCTATGGCGGCTACATGGTGGCCTGGATGAACGGGCACCTGAAGCCAGGCCGCTACCAGGCCTACGTGTGCCATGCCGGCTGCTTCGACTGGGTGGGCATGTTCGCCGACGACGCCTGGAGCTGGCACGCCAAGGAGTTGGGCGACTGGTACTGGAACGACATGGCTCGCGTGCACGCCCAGAGCCCGCACGCCTTCGCCGGCGGCATGAAGACGCCCACGCTGGTGATCCACGGCGCGCTGGACTACCGCGTGCCCGATGCCCAAGGCCTGGCCTACTACAACACGCTGAAGGCGCTGGGCGTCGACGCCCGGCTGTTGTGGTTCCCGGACGAGAACCACTGGATCCTCAAGCCGCAGAACAGCGCCTTGTGGTTCGATGAATTCTTCGGCTGGCTCAAGCGCCACGACCCCGGCGCCAGGCCGGCGCGCAAGGCCGCCGCCAGGAAGGCCTGAGACCGCGCACCCAACCGCCTTGAGCGGCGGCCGCGGCGACCGCGGCGCACCGGAGCACCCCATGCTGATCGACTTCTTCTACACCCTGCGTTCGGCCAAGCTGAAGGTCTCGGTCAAGGAATACCTGGTGCTGCTCGAAGCGCTGCAGGCCGGCGTGATCGACGACGACGGCGGCCCTTCGGTGGACAAGTTCTACTACCTCGCCCGCACTTCGCTCATCAAGGACGAAGCGCAGTTCGACAAGTTCGACCAGGCCTTTGCCGCCTACTTCAAAGGGGTGGAGCTTCTGACCGACTTCACCCAGGACGTGCCGCTGGACTGGCTGCGCAAGACCCTGGAGCTGGAGCTCTCGCCGGAAGAGAAGGCGGCGGTGGAGAAGATGGGCTGGGACGAGCTCATGGCCACTCTCAAGAAGCGCTTCGAAGAGCAGAAAGAGCGCCACGAAGGCGGCAACAAGATGATCGGCACGGGCGGCACCAGCCCCTTCGGCGCCTACGGCTACAACCCGCAGGGCGTGCGCATCGGCCAGGACAAGAGTCGCAACAAGAGTGCCGTGAAGGTGTGGGACCAGCGCGCTTTCAAGGACTACGACGACACCAAGGAACTGGGCACGCGCAACATCAAGGTGGCCTTGCGCCGCCTGCGCCGCTTTGCCCGCGAAGGCTCGGCCGACGAACTCGACCTGGACGACACCATCCACAGCACCGCGGCCAACGCGGGCATGCTGGACATCAAGATGGTGCCCGAGCGCCACAACAAGGTGAAGGTGCTGCTGTTGATGGACGTGGGCGGCACGATGGACGAGCACATCCACCGGGTGGAGGAACTCTTCTCGGCCACCAAGACCGAACTCAAGCACCTGGAGTTCTATTACTTCCACAACTGCGTCTATGACTTCATGTGGAAGAACAACCGCCGCCGCTTCAGCGAGAAGTTCGCCACGTGGGACGTGATTCGCAAGTACAACAAGGACTACAAGCTGATCTTCGTGGGCGACGCCACCATGAGCCCCTACGAGATCCTGCAGCCCGGCGGCAGCGTGGAATACAACAACGAAGAGCCGGGCGCCGAATGGCTGCAGCGGCTCACGAACGCCTTCCCCAAGTTCGCCTGGATCAACCCCGAGCCGCAGGGCGTCTGGCAGTATCGGCAAAGCGTTGCCATCGTCCAGCAGTTGATGAATCAGCGCATGTTCCCTCTGACGCTGGCGGGGCTGGAAGGTGCGATGCGGCTGTTGAGCAAATGACCCTGCGGCGCGCGGCTGCAGCGCTGGGCCTGGCGCTGCTGGCTGCGCTCGGGCAGGGGGGCTGCGCGATGCTGGGCGGGCAGCCGTCGGCCCCAGCGGCCTCGCCGGCAGGCGCAGCGTCTGCCCCGGGCGCAGCGTCTCCGGTGGCGGCAGCCGAGGCCGATTCGGCCGCGTCGGCCGCAACTTCCTCCAAGCAGGGTGTGGGCGTCGAGATCGAGGCGCCGGCCGACCTCAAGGCGCTGCTCGAGCGTCACCTCGACCTGGTGCGCCTGGGGCGGCTGGCGCGCGACGACGTGGACGACACCGAGTGGTCGCGCCTGATCGAGGCAGCCCCTGCCCAGGTGCGCGAACTGCTGCAGACGGAAGGCTATTTCGCGCCCAGGGTCAGCCTGCAACGCGACAAGGCACGCGGCATCGGCAAACCCGACATCGTGCTGTTGAAGGTCGAGCCCGGGCCGCGCGTGGTGGTCTCGCGGGTGACGATCGAGGCCGAGGGCGAGCTCGAGCGCGGCGCCACGGCGGGCGATGCCTATGCCAAGGCCACCCTGCAGCAGCTGCGCAACGCGTGGTCGCTGCCCGAAGGCAAGGAATTCCGCAACCCGGCATGGTCCGAAGCCAAGGCGGCGTCGCTGGCCCGCCTGCGAGCGGCCGGCTACGCCACCGCAACCTGGACCGGCACGGGGGCGGAGATCGACGCCGAGAAGAACGAGGTGCGGCTGTTCCTGGTGGCCGACAGCGGGCCGCTGTTCCGCTTCGGCGAGTTGCAGATCGAAGGCCTGGTGGTGCAGGAAGCGCAGACCGTGCTGAACCTGGCCAACGCCCCGCGCGGCGCGCCGGTGACCGAGGCCCTGCTGCTGGACTTCCAGGAACGGCTGCAGAAGTCGGGCTTGTTCGAGAACATCAGCGTCACGCTGGACGCCGACCCTACCCACGCCGACGCCGCACGGATCACGGCCCACGTGCGCGAGGCCCCCTTGCAGACCTGGACCTTCGGCGTGGGCATCAGCGCCAACACCGGGCCGCGCGCCTCGGTGGAGCACACCTATCGGCGGCTGTTCGGGCAGGCGGCCACGGCGCACAACAAGATCGAATACGGCCAGTTGCGCAAGGCCTGGGATGGCGATATCAGCGCCCACGCGGGTTCAGACCTCTACCGAAACCTGGTGGGCGCCGCCGTGGAAGAGTTGGTATCCGATACCGACACGGTGCTGTCGCAGCGGGTGCGGCTGGGCCGCAGCCAGGAGGGCCAGCGCATCGATCGACTGCTCTACCTGGAAGCCGAGCGCTCCACGCGGCACACCAACGACAACGTCATCAACAGCAAGGCCATCGCCCTCTCGCTGAACTACCACGGCGTCTGGCGCGAGCTGGACAGCATCGTGCTGCCCACGCAGGGCTTCACGTTCTCGGGGCAGGTGGGCTTCGGTCGTTCACACGGCTCCGACGCCGAGCCCGCCGATTTTGCCAGGGCATACGCCCGCTTCACGGGCTATTTGCCGGTCGGCAAGGCGTGGTACGCCCAGGGCCGGGTGGAAGTGGGGCAGGTCTTCATCCCCAGCACCGGGGTGGTTCCTGAGTCGCAGCAGTTCCGCGCTGGCGGGGACGACTCGGTGCGCGGCTACAGCTATCGCAGCCTGGGGCCGCTGGTGGACGGCGCAGTGGGCAGCGGCAACGTGCTGTACACCACCAGCTTCGAGGTGGCGCGGCCGATCATCAATTCGCTGCCATCCCTGTGGGGTGCCGCCTTCATCGACGCCGGCAATGCGGGCAACAGCTTCGCGCACCTGAAGCCGGCGGTGGGCCTGGGCCTGGGCGTGCGCTGGCGCAGCCCGGCCGGGCCGCTCCGGCTGGACTTCGCCTACGGGCGCGAGACGCAGAAGTGGCGCTTGCACTTCAGCGTGGGCATCGCATTTTGACCATGGCCGACACCACGCCACCCCTGCCTCCGGCGCCTCCGGCGCCGCCAGCCTCGGCGGTGCGCACCTGCCTGCGGCTGCTGCTGCCGCTGGCGGTCATGCTGGGGCTGCTGGTGGCGGCCCTGGGCGGCGTGGCCGGCGCGGTGCGGTGGATGGTGGCCAGCCCGGCGGGCAGCGCCTGGCTGCTGGGGCACCTGCCGATGGTCCAGACCCAGGGCTTCGAAGGCGCCTTGCTGGGCGACACCTGGCGGGCCGACCAGGTGCGACTGAGCTGGGCCTCGGGCCAGCAATGGGTGCTGATCGAGGGACTGCAGGCCAACGGCCTGCGCTGGCAATGGCGCCCCGATGCGAACGCCTGGCTCGGCGTGCAGGCCAAGGAGCTGAAGGCCCGCCGCGTGACCGTACACACCGGCGAGCCTTCGGGCAAGCCACCCACGCTGCCAGCCCGTATCGCGCCGCCACTGCGGCTGGAGGTGGCGCGCACCGAGATCGACGAGCTCACCATCGCCCGGCTGGCCCCCTGGCATTCGGTCCTCGCACTGGACCTGGCACTCGACCCCGGGCCGCAGGGCCGGTACAGCGCACGGCAATTGGGCTTCGAGGGCTTTGGCCTTACCGTGGTGGGCCGGGCGGCCGTGGGCGTGGTCGCGCCCCTGGACCTGGACATCGACGCCACCGCCCGGCCCACGCTCGACGGCGAGGTGCCGCGCTGGGCCGCCGCCCTGCAGGCCAAGGGCAACGTGCCTCGCATCACGCTCAGCGGCACGTTGCGCGGGCGCGCCGCGAACGGGCCGGACGCGCCATCGGCCGACGTGCAGGCCGTGGTGCAGCCCTTCCTGGGCTGGCCGCTGACGGCCTTGAGCCTGCAGACCCAGGCGCTGGACCTGGCCGCGCTGGTGCCAGCCGCGCCACGCACGCGGCTGGCTGGCCATGCCGAGCTCAAGGGCGGGGCCGACGGCGCGCCTCTGGTGGCCACGGTGCAGCTGACCAACTCCGAGCCGGGCCGCTGGAACGAGAAGCGCCTGCCGATCCAGGGCATCACGGCGGAAGTACAGGGGCAGGTCCAGCAGCGTGACCGGCTGGAGGTGCCGCACTTCGAGCTGATCCTGGCCGATGGCACCCGGCAGGCAGGCCGCTGGAGCGGCAACGCCGCCTGGCAAGGCACCACGCTGACCCTGGCCACCCAGTTGGCGGGCGTGATGCCGCAGCGACTGGACGGCCGTGCTGCCGCCATGACCTTGGGCGGGCCGCTGGCCTTGACGGTGCAGGGCTTGCCCTCGCCCGACACCCGGGCAGCCGCGCCCGCCAAACCGCCGCCCGCGCTGCGTGCCGACTGGAAGCTGGACCTGCAAGGCAAGCTCGACGCCGCTCCGCAGCCGGTCCGCTTGCAGCTCGAAGGCGGGGCCGACGCACAGAAGATCGACATCCTGCGGGCGGTGGCCGAATCCGGCAGCGCCCGCGCCGAATTGCAGGCCAGCGTGGTGCGCCTGCCAGCCACCGGCAAGGGGCCCGCTTCCGCCGTTGCCGCCGCGTCGCCTGGCGATTGGCAGGTGCAGACCGAAGGCTCCCTGCGCGACTTCGACCCGTTGCGCTGGTGGCCGGGCGAGTCCAGTTCCGCCTTGCGTCAGGGCCCGCACCGGTTGTCGGGCGATTGGCGCTTCGAGGTGCGGCTGCCCGGCGATGCCGCCCGGCTCGCGCCGCTGGCCCTGGCCCAGCGCCTGGCCGGCAACGGCGTGCTGCACGTGCGCGACTCGCAGCTGTCCGGCGTGCCGGTTTCGGCCGAGTTCACCCTCGGCTACAAGCCGGCCGCCGCGGCCGCCACCTTGCACGCCGACATCCTGCTGGGCGGCAACCAGATCCTGGTCGATGGCCGGGGCGACCCGGCTGGCCGTGGCGAGTCGGACCACTGGCACGCCGAGCTGAAGGCCGAATCCCTCACCGCCCTGGCGCCCCTGGTCCGGCTGGAACCCAGCCTGGCGGACTGGCTGCCGCGGGGTGGCAGCGCCGTGGGCACGATGTCGGCCCAGGGCCGCTGGCCCGCGCTGCAGACCGACGGCGATGTGCAGCTCAGTCAGTTGAAGGTGGGCAAGCTGGCGCTGGCCCGCGGCGTGCTGGGCTGGAAGCTCGACTCGCGCTCGGGCCAGCGGGTGGACCAGCCCCTGTCGCTGCACCTGGAGTTGGCGGGCCTGCAATTGAACGCGCAGCGCGCCGACAACCTGCACATGGACCTGCAGGGCACGCTGGCCGACCACCGCATCGACATCTCGGGCGCGCTGCCCGTCAAGCCGCCGCCCCTCGTCGAACAGGTGCTGGGCATCGATGCCCAATCAGGCACCCGCCTGCAACTCAAGGCGCAGGGTGCCTGGCAGCCGCTGCCGGCCGGCGGTGGCCGTTGGCGGGCGCGGGTGGAGACGCTGCAGGCCGGCTCATGGGACGGCACGCAGGACGCCCAGGCGTCCGCATCGGGCTGGGCCGAGGCACGCGACCTGCGGGCCGACGTGCAGTTCGACGCCAAGGGCGCGCCGGTGTCGGTGCAGGCCGATCCGGGCCGTATCCGCCTGGCCGATGCCCTCACGTTGCGCTGGGATGCCGTGCGGTGGGACCTGAGCGGCGAGCAGGCGCAGCTGCAACTGCACGCCGACATCGACGCCTTTGCACTGGCCCCGCTGCTGGCCCGCGCGCAGCCCGGCATGGGCTGGCAGGGCGATCTGCGGCTGGCTGCGCGCGTGGACATCCGGGCCGGCGAGAAGCTGGATGCCGACCTGGTCTTCGAGCGTCGCGACGGCGACCTCAGCGTGACCAGCGGCGACAGCTCGCAGCCCATGGGCCTGAGCGAATTCAAGCTGTCGCTGGCGGCACACCAGGGGGTGTGGAACTTCACCCAGAGCTTCCGCGGCAGCAGCCTGGGCGAGATCACCGGCCAACTGCGCGCGCAGACCACGCCCGAGCGCCGCTGGCCCGACCCCGAAGCCCCGATCGAAGGTGCCATCCAGGCGCGGGTGGCCGATATCGGCATCTGGAGCGCCTGGGTGCCACCAGGCTGGCGCCTGATCGGCGAACTGCGCACCACGGCGCGGGTGGGCGGCCGCTTCGGCGAGCCGCAGTTCACGGGCGACCTGACCGGCAGCGGACTGGGCGTGCGCAACCTGCTGCAGGGCGTGAACATCAGCGACGGCCAGATCGCGGTGAAGCTGGCCGGCGACTCGGCGCAGATCGAGCGCTTCAGCTTCAAGGGGGGCGAAGGCACGCTCAGCGTGACGGGTGGGGCCACCTTGGGCAGCCAGCCGCAGGCCCGGGTGCAGATCGTGGCCCAGCACTTCCGCCTGCTCGGCCGGATCGACCGCCAGGCCATCGTGAGCGGCAACGCCGAGCTCGACCTGCAACCCGAAGCAGGCAGGCTCGAGGGCCGATTCAAGCTGGACGAAGGGCTCATCGACGCCCGCAGCAGCGGCACGCCGACACTGGACGACGACGTCACCGTGCGACGGCCGGGCATCGAGGAAGAGCGGCGCGGGGCGGCCACGGCGCAAGCCACGCGCCGCAACTTCACGCTGGCGCTGGACCTGGACATGGGCGAGCAACTGCGCGTGCGGGGTCGCGGCCTGGACACCCTCCTGAAGGGCCAATTGCACATCACCAACCCGGCCGGCAAGCTGGCCGTCAACGGCACCATCACCACCGAAGGCGGCACCTACGCAGCCTATGGCCAGAAGCTGGACATCGAGCGCGGCATCATCGCCTTCAGCGGTGCCGCCGACAACCCGCGGCTGGACGTGCTGGCCCTGCGCCCGAACATCGACACCCGCGTGGGCGTGCAGATCACCGGCAACCTGCTGACCCTGCGCGTGCGGCTCTTCTCGGAGCCCGACATGGCCGATACCGACAAGCTGGCCTGGCTGGTGCTGGGCCGCGCCCCTGACGGCCTGGGCCGCAACGACACGGCGCTGCTGCAACGTGCAGCCGTGGCGCTGCTGTCGGGCGAGGGCGAAGCCCCCACCGACGCGCTTCTCAAGAGCCTGGGCATCGACGAGCTCTCGCTGCGCCAGGGCGACACCGACGTGCGGGAGACCGTGGTCACCCTGGGCAAGCAGCTCAGTCGACGCTGGTACCTGGGCTATGAACGCGGCGTCAACGCCACCACCGGCACGTGGCAGCTGATCTACCGCATCGCGCAGCGTTTCACGCTGCGGGCGCAGAGCGGCCTGGACAATTCGCTGGACATCATCTGGACTTGGCGCTTCCAGGAAACCCCAACCGATGCCGGCATGAGAAAATCCACGATCGTCCCACCATAAACACCCGCCGTAGTTCAATGGATAGAACGGGCGCCTCCTAAGCGCCAGATACAGGTTCGATTCCTGTCGGAGGGACCAATGAAGGGCCCCGCGAAATTCCCGGAAACCCCGGTGCGACAAGGCGTGCACCCGGTTCAGCAGCGGTATGAGCAGAGCGGCCGTGCGCGCGTCGAAGCAGGAAGCACAGCAAGGTGCTGCCCTCAGTGACCCTTCGAGGCATGAAGGGCCGGCAGAGCGCCTCCGGAAGCGGCTGTCTCTTGGCCGCGGACGAAGGTCACTTCTGCGGCAACCTGCTCGTGGGCCTCGTTCACGACTGAACCGTCTCCTCAGTCTGGCCCGACCACCCGATTGCGCCCGCCCACTTTGGCCTCGTACATTCGTTGATCAGCCAACGCCAACAACTCGATCTTCGTGGCGGCCTCGCTGAAGATCGCCACGCCCAAACTGGCTGTCACAGCCAGGCCAGGCGACAGCGCGGTCCATGCGTGCGCCAGCACGGCCGCCCGGATACGCTCGGCGGTTGCCACGGCGCCTTCATCGGAAGCCGCGCTCAACAGGACCACAAATTCCTCGCCCCCGATTCGGAGCGCCACGTCGCCCTCTCGGCAGTTTGCCTGCAGCAGCCGGCCCAGTTCGCGCAGCACTGCATCACCCACCAAGTGGGAGTGATTGTCATTCACGCGCTTGAAGTGGTCCACGTCAACCATGACGATCGAAAACGACTGCCTTTCCAGATCCAGGAGTTCGTCGAGCCGCCGCCGGTTCGGCAGGCCCGTCAACGGATCTTCCAGAGCCTGTCGTTGAAAATCTGCCGAGCGACGACTCAACTGTTCGTTGGTGAGACGCAAATGCGACGCCTGCGCTTCGTATCGCTTGGCCTTGGCGTGTGCCTGGGCGGTCTCCAGCCGAACTGCAGCCACGCTCGCCGCGCGGCGCGCGGTATCGGAACTTTGCTGGGAGCTCAGCGTCAGCAGGCGTTTGTAGTGGTCGAGCGCCGCCCTCAGATCGCCAGTCTTCTCATGGATCTCGGCCAACGCTCGGCAGGCGGTGATTTCCAGCGGGCGGGTAGGCGCCTGCGCCAGACAGCGGCTCAAGATCTCGATGGCCTCCAGATCGCGACCCAGACGCGTCAGCACAATGCCCCGGGTGTGGGCGTGATGAGACGCCACCGTTGGCGTCGTTCGCAATGGATCGTCGTGCCAATGGTCGAGCAGGACAAGCGCTTCCTGATGACGGCCGATGCCTGACAAAGCTTCAGCAAGGTTGGCCAGGCACGTCGCTTCCCCGAGATAGCTGCCGGCCTGCCGTGCCAGTTGCATGGCGATCCGGGAACGCCACTCGGCTTCGGCCGCGTGGCGATAGGCGGCGGCGAGGTCGCCGCGATCAACGGCCTCTTCGCGCATGGCGCCGTAAATGCACGAGACCGTGTCGATCGCGGAACTTTCGGTTGCCAGGTTCCCCAGCAGCCGGGCGGTCTCGCAATAGCGCTCGCCGAATTCCAATGCCTTGTCCCACTGCCGCAGCTGGCCGTACACGTTGGTCAACTCGCGCGTCGCTGCCATTGTGGCTTCTGCGTCGTTGCACGCGTCTGACGCCTCGAGCGCGGCCAGGCAACTCGCCAATGCGGCATCCGTTTCGCCAACCGAAAGCAGAACGCGCGCCACCATCGCGCGGGCTTTGGCTTCCGATGCTCGGTCGTCGAGGTCGCGGCTCAACTCGACAGCACGGGTTGCCACCGCCATAGCCTGATCGGCCTCGTCCCGGACGAACAGGACGCGACTCAGAAGCGTCGCGGCGCGCGCAAGCATGAACCGGTCGCCCAGTGACTCGGCCAGCGCCATCGCTTGCTCGACCTGCGCCTTCGCGCTGTCGAGGTTGGCAACCTGAATGTTCGATTCTGCCTCTGCCAACAAGCTCGCCGGCGAAGGCCTCGGCAGAGTGTCCGTCATGGTGACAACGCCAGTGGCTTTGCTCTCGAAGCCGTCGTCGCGATGCACCACACCCGTCGCGTCGATACCCACGACAACAGAATCAACCCCGTCGCGGTCCCCATCACACCGAGGTCGGCTTTGCGCGCGGGGTGACATCTGAGCACGAAAGGGCATCAGCTGTGCGCATGGTGATTGC
>CAIJPE010000389.1 GCA_903822435.1 uncultured beta proteobacterium
CGGGCGGTTGTCGCGGCCTTCGCGGTTCCCACGCCCTTCGCGCGGTTCGCGGTTGCCGTCACGGCCAACCTCGCGCCCACCTTCACGGCCGCCTTCGCGGCCATTGCGCGGGCCGCGATCGCCACGGCCTCCCCGGTCGCCACCGCGGTCGTTGCGCTCACCACGTCGCCCGTCGCGCTTGTCGGGGGCGCCGGCCGCCGGGGCTGCGGCCGTGGCTTGCGGGGCAGCTACCGGTGCGGCCATCACAGGGGCGGGAACGGGTGCGGGTGCCGGTGCGCCGCCCAGGATCTTCTTGACCCAGCCGAAAAAGCCGCTGCCGGCCGCGGGTGCGGGCATCGGGGCCGGGGCGGGGGCCATGACCACCGGCGGCGGCGCCACGGGGGCGGCTGCCACCGGGGCCGGTGCAGGTGCAGGCATCGGGGCCGGCGGCGCCGGCATGTCGGGCAGCACGCCCTTGATGATCGGCTCCTGCTTGGGCTTGGCGCGGTCCTCGGTGCTGCGGCGGCGCGTGATGCCCACCTCGTCCTCGGGCTCCTCGATCATCGTGTAGCTGGCCTGCAGGTTTTCCAGACGCGGGTCGTCGTGGCGCAGCCGCTCGAGCTTGTAGTTCGGCGTTTCCAGGTGCTTGTTGGGCACCAGCAGCACGGTCACGCGCTGCTTGAGCTCGATCTTCGTGATCTCGGTGCGTTTCTCGTTGAGCAGGAAGCTGGTGACTTCCACCGGCACCTGCACGTGCACGGCGGCCGTGTTTTCCTTCAGCGCTTCTTCCTGGATGATGCGCAGGATCTGCAGCGCGCTGCTCTCGGTGTCGCGGATGTGGCCGGTGCCGTTGCAGCGCGGGCAGGTGATGTGGTTGCCTTCGCTCAGCGCCGGGCGCAGGCGCTGGCGGCTGAGTTCGAGCAGGCCGAACTTGCTGATGGAGCTGAACTGCACGCGGGCCCGGTCGAAGCGCAGGGCGTCGCGCAGCCGGGTCTCGACCTCGCGGCGGTTCTTGCTCTCTTCCATGTCGATGAAGTCGACCACGATCAGGCCGCCCAGGTCGCGCAGGCGCATCTGGCGGGCGATCTCGTCGGCCGCTTCGAGGTTGGTGCGGGTGGCGGTCTCTTCGATGTCGCTGCCGCGGGTGGCGCGCGCCGAGTTGACGTCCACGCTGACCAGCGCTTCGGTGTGGTCGATGACGATGGCGCCGCCGCTGGGCAGGTTGACCGTGCGGCTGAAGGCCGTCTCGATCTGGTGCTCGATCTGGAAGCGGCTGAACAGGGCCGCGTCGTCGCGGTAGCGCTTCACGCGATTGGCCGTTTCCGGCATCACGTGGTTCATGAACTGCTGGGCCTGCTCGAAGATGTCGTCGGTGTCGATCAGGATCTCGCCGATGTCCGCGGTGAAGTAGTCGCGGATGGCGCGGATGACGAGGCTGCTTTCCTGGTAGATCAGGAAGGCGCCCTTGCCCGCCTGGGAAGCGCCGTCGATGGCGGTCCACAGCTTGAGCATGTAGTTCAGGTCCCACTGCAGCTCGGCGGCGCTGCGGCCGATGCCGGCGGTGCGGGCGATCAGGCTCATGCCCTTGGGGTATTCGAGCTGCTCGAGGTTGTCTTTCAGCTCTTCGCGGTCTTCGCCCTCGATGCGCCGGCTCACGCCGCCGCCGCGCGGGTTGTTGGGCATCAGCACCAGGTAGCGCCCGGCCAGGCTGACGAAGGTGGTCAGCGCCGCGCCCTTGTTGCCGCGCTCTTCCTTCTCGACCTGCACGAGCAGGTTGTCGCCTTCGCGGACGACGTCCTGGATGCGCGCGCTGCGCACGTCGGCGCCTTCGCGAAAGTAGTTGCGCGAGATTTCCTTGAAGGGCAGGAAGCCGTGGCGGTCTTCGCCGTAGTCGACGAAGCAGGCCTCGAGCGATGGCTCCACCCGTGTGATCAC
This sequence comes from uncultured beta proteobacterium, assembly GCA_903822435.1. Classification (GTDB taxonomy): domain Bacteria; phylum Pseudomonadota; class Gammaproteobacteria; order Burkholderiales; family Burkholderiaceae_C; genus Rubrivivax. The sequence continues at coordinate 1,915 of CAIJPE010000389.1, forward strand.
CGCCTTGTAGATGTTGCCCTTGCGCTGTTCGCGGCCTTCGATCTCGGTTTCGAAATCGAGCAGCTTCTGCCCATCCACGATCGCCAGGCGCCGCTCTTCCGGCTGCGTGGCATTGATCAGCATGCGTTTCATGTGCACTCCCGCAGGCCGATGGCGGCCCGCCCAATGTCCGGCGTCACCCTGTTGGCGGGTGCGCCTGCCTTTCACATCGATGCACGAGAAGCGCGGTGGAACCGTCGGTCGCGAAATGCCCTGGACTGCGTTCGACCGCCGGGGCGGTCAGTGGCGCAGCGTTGGCGCGTGCGTGCCGGGTGCCGGGACAGCGGGAGTCGGTGTCTGGCCCGGTCGCCGCGGTTTCCGCGACGACGGCCCGGCAGCCCGCCATCCCCGCGCACGGGCCAGCGGCCGGGGCAGGGTGGGTCGGGCTTGGGGCGGGGTGGGTGACGGGGACAACATGGGCTGTCGATCGGTGCGCCGGGCGCTGGATGCTGCTCGCGGGAATCGCGGGCAACCTCCGTGGAATTCACGGTGGCCTCGCAGGTAAGCGGGGCCGGGGTCGGGTTCTTGTTCGCTTCTGTGGCCGCCTGTGCGGACCTGCCGCCGGGTCACTTGGGGACCCGGCCCGCGGGTGCACGGGCGTCGCATCGTCTCTTTGCCCGCACGATCACCGTGCGAGCCGCTCCACGGTATCACCGGAAGGGCCCGGGTAAACTCCGATAAATCAAGCACTTACGGCTCAAACGTGGAGATCCGATTATAGGGGTCAAAAACTCGGCCCCATCCGTCGCGCCTGTCAACGCCCGACCCGGGGCCCTGCCCGAGACGGTCGCCGGCCCGGCCGCGCCGGCGGTTCGCCACTTCACCATCGATGCAGAGTCTGCAGGGCAGCGGCTGGACAACGTCCTGTTGCGGGTGCTCAAGGGCGTGCCCAAGACCCACGTCTACCGGGTGATCCGCTCGGGCGAGGTGCGGGTCAACAAGGGGCGCGCCTCGGCCGACACCCGCGTGGCCGAGGGGGACGACATCCGACTGCCCCCCGTGCGGCTGCCGCAGAAGTCCGATGCGCCGCCAGCCCCGGCCCGTGAATTCCCGGTGCTGCTGGAGGACGAGCACCTGCTGGCCATCGACAAGCCCGCCGGCGTGGCCGTGCACGGCGGCAGCGGGGTGAGCCACGGGGTGATCGAGCAATTGCGGCAATCGCGCCCGACGGCGCGCTTCCTGGAACTGGTGCACCGGCTGGACAAGGAGACCTCGGGCGTGCTGCTGCTGGCCAAGAAGCGCAGTGCGCTGACGGCGTTGCAGGAGCAGTTCCGTTCACGCGATACGGGCAAGATCTACCAGGCGCTGGTCATCGGCGACTGGCCCGAGAAGCTCAAGGTCATCGACCTGCCCCTGCACAAGGCCACCGACGGTGCCGGCGAGCGCAACGTGCGCGTGGTCGACGCGGCGCACGAAGACGGCCGGCGCTCGATCACGCTGGTGCGGGTGGCCCGCCGTTTCGGCAACTTCACGCTCCTGGACGTCACCATCAAGACCGGCCGCAC
>CAIJPE010000390.1 GCA_903822435.1 uncultured beta proteobacterium
AGACGTGTGCTCTTCCGATCTCCGCGTGGGCCGTCCACATCTTCAGGTCGAACACGACCAGTCCCAGGCGCTTGCTGCCCTTGCCGGTGCGGATGGCCAGCCATCTGCCGCCCGGCGAGAGCTTCGCATCTTCGATGTCGGCCGGGGAGAAGAACGCCTCAGCCGGAGAAAGGTCCGCGCGGGCGGCAGGCGCTTCCGTCTGAGCGTGTGCCGAGCCCGGTGCCGACCCACCGAGTACCGCGAGCAGCAGCCCCATCGCCCACGCACCTCGGGATGCGGTGCCCGATCTGAACAGACGCATCTTGCAGTCCTCCCCGGCCGATCGGGCCTTGTTCTGCCACGGTTGTACCGCATCTGCGGACGAGGCCCCGCGGGTCCGATGAGCGGCCTCAGGCTTGCATCTGCGCCCAGGCCTTGTCCAGCCGCTTGGGGCTGACGGGCTGGGGGGTTCGAAGCTCCTGGGCGAACAGGCTCACGCGCAGCTCTTCCAGCAGCCAGCGGTACTCGTCCAGTCGGGCGTGGGGCGCACCCTTCAGCTCGGCCACGCGGCGCAGCCACCGCTGCTCCAGCGGGCGCAGTTCGGCCAGCCGCGTGGCGTCGCGCCCGGGGTCGGCCCGCAGCTTGTCCAGCCGCATGACCACGGCGCGCAGATACCGCGGCAGGTGTTGCAGGGCAGACCACGGCGTGTGCAGAAGGAAGCGCTTGTCCACCAAACGTTGAAGCTGGGCCTGGATGTCTTCGGCCACCTCGCGGCCGGGCTTGCTGTCCTTGAGCTTGCGCAGCGCGGCGGCGTGCTCGGCCAGCACCGTGCCGGCCTGGCGGGCCACTTCCTGGGCAATGAGGTTCAGCCGCGCACGGCCCTCTTCCAACCGCGTCTTGAAGGCAGCTGCATCGGCGGGCAGCGGCTCGGCCAGGAAGGCACGGTCCAGCGCCACATCGATGATCTGGCCGCGAAGTTCCTCCAGCGTGCCCAGCGGCATGTAGGCCGCGGCCATGGCCGTCAGATCGGGAATGTTCCTTTCCAGGAACTTCAGCGGCTCGCGCAGCTGCAAGGCCACCAGGCGGCGCAGCCCCGCGCGGTGCCGGGTGGTGGCCATTTCGGGTTCGTCGTAGACCTCGATCTCGACATGCGTGCCGCGGTCCAGCAGCGCCGGGAATCCCACCAGCACCTGCGAGCCGCGCCGCACCTCCATCAGCTCGGGCAACTCGCCGAAGGTCCATGCCGTGTACCGTTGCGGGCCTGCAGCCGAGGTATCGGCTGGCTCGGCCGCAGGCCCGGCCGCCCGGACCACCGTCGCGGTCACGCCGCGGCCGCCGGGTGCGGGCGCGGCCGCTTGCGGAGCCGGCGCCGCCACGGTCTTGAGCAGTGCCAGGGCCTGGAAGGCGCTGCGCGCCTGCGTACCCAGCTCGGCCTTCAGCCCGGCCAGGTCGCGGCCCATGCCCAGCTGGCGGCCATGCTCGTCCACCACCCGGAAGTTCATGAAATGGTGGGGGCCCAGCTGCTCCGGCTTGAAGTCGTTGCGCTGCACGGCCAGCTGGGTGCGCTCGCGCACGGCCTTGAGCAGGGTCTCGATCAGGCTGCCTTCGCCGAAGGGCGTGAGCTCGCAGAAGCCGGCCGCGAACTCCGGCAGCGGTACCAGGCGCGACCGCGGCCGCTGGTGGAGCGTCTTGAGCAAGGCCAGCACCTTGCCCTGCTGCATGCCCGGCACCAGCCACTCGCAGCGGTCTTCGCTGACCTGGTTCAGGGCGAAGAGCGGCACGGTCACGGTCACGCCGTCCTTGTGGTCGCCCGGCTCGTGCAGGTAGGTGGCGGTGCAGTCGATGCCGCCCACGCGCAGGGTGCGCGGAAAGGCCTCGGTCGTGATGCCGGCGGCCTCGTGCCGCATCAGCTCTTCCCGCGTCAGGTGCAGCAGCCTGGGTGCATCGGGTGCCAGCTTGCGGCTGGCCTCGCGGTACCAGCGCTCCAGTTGCGGACCGCTGCACACATCGCGCGGCACCTGCTGCTCGTAGAAGGCGTGGATCAGCTCGTCGTCCACCAGGACGTCCTGGCGGCGGGCCTTGTGTTCCAGGTCCTGCACCTGCTCGATGAGCTTCAGGTTGTGCGCCAGGAAGGGCAGGCGTGTCTCCCAGTCGCCTTGCACCAGGGCTTCGCGGATGAAGATCTCGCGCGCGGCCACCGGGTCCACCGTGCCGAAGTTCACCTTGCGGTTGTTGTAGACCACGATGCCATACAGGGTGGCACGTTCCATCGCCACCACCTCGCCGGCCTTCTTTTCCCACTGCGGCTCCAGCAGCTGCGTCTTGAGCAGGTGGCCGGCCAGGGGGGGAATCCACTGCGGGTCGATGGCGGCCAGGCCGCGACCGTACAGGCGCGTGGTCTCCACCAGTTCGGCGGCCACAAGCCAGCGACCGGGCTTCTTGCTGAGATTGGCGCCGGGGTGACGCCAGAAGCGGATGCCGCGGGCGCCCAGGTACCACTCCTCGTCGTCGCTCTTGCAGCCGATGTTGCCCAGCAAGCCGGCCAGCAGGCTCAGGTGGATCTGCTCGTAGGTGGCCGGCTGGGTGTTCAGCCGCCAGCCGTGCTCGGCCACCACCGTGTGCAGCTGGCTGTGGATGTCGCGCCATTCGCGCACCCGGCGCGGGTTGATGAAGTGGTCGCGCAGGCGCTGCTCCTGCTGGCGGTTGGTCAGCTTGTGCAGGTGCTCTTCGGCGGCCACGGCGCCGTGCCGCGGCCCGTGGGCCAGGGCATCCTGCCCGCTGCGGCCCCGCCCCGCCTCGATCCACTGCCACAGCTTGAGCGTGCCGCTGAACTCCGAACGCTCGTCGTCGAAGGGCTTGTGCCGCTCGTCGGCGATCTGGGCCTTGTCCAGCGGCCGGTCGCGCACGTCCTGGCCGCTCAGGGCCGCGGCGATGACCAGCACCTCGCTCAGCGCCTCGTGGCGGCGCGCCTCCAGGATCATGCGGCCGACGCGCGGGTCCAGCGGCAGGCGCGACAGCTCCTTGCCGATGGACGTCAGCTCATTGCCATCGTCCACCGCACCCAGTTCGGCCAGCAGGGCGTAGCCGTCGGCGATGGCCTTTTTCGGCGGCGGCTCGACGAAGGGGAAGTCGTCGACGTTGCCCAGGTGCAGCGCCTTCATGCGCAGGATCACGCCCGCCAGCGACGAGCGCAGGATCTCGGGATCGGTGAAGCGGGGCCGGTTGGCGAAGTCGTCTTCGCCATACAGCCGGATGCACACCCCGTTGGCCACCCGCCCGCAGCGCCCGGCGCGCTGCTGCGCCGCGGCCTGGCTGATGGGCTCGATCTGCAGTTGCTCGACCTTGTTGCGCCAGCTGTAGCGCTTGACGCGGGCCAGTCCGGTGTCGATCACGTAGCGGATGCCCGGCACGGTGAGCGAGGTCTCCGCCACGTTGGTGGACAGCACGATGCGCCGGCCGTTGCCGGATTCGAAGACGCGGTCCTGCTCGGGCTGGCTCAGGCGGGCAAAGAGCGGCAGGATCTCGGGCGTGGGGCCGCCGCGTGCATGCTGCAGCAGGTGCCGGCGCAGGTGGTCCGCGGTCTCGCGGATCTCGCGCTCACCCGGCAGGAAGACGAGGATGTCTCCCGAGCCGTCGCGCCAGAGCTCGTCGACCGCGTCGGCAATCGCGTTGTCGACGTCGAACTCTCGGCTTTCCTCGAAGGGTCGCCAGCGCTGCTCGACCGGAAACAACCGGCCCGAGACCATGATCACGGGCGCCGGCCCGCGCGCCGAGGCGAAATGGTTGGCGAAGCGGTCCGCGTCGATGGTGGCCGAAGTGACGATCACCTTCAGGTCAGGCCGCCGCGGCAGCAACTGCCGCAGGTAGCCCAGCAGGAAGTCGATGTTCAGGCTGCGTTCGTGCGCCTCGTCGATGATCAGCGTGTCATAGGCCCGCAGCAGCGGGTCGCGCTCGGTCTCGGCCAGCAGGATGCCGTCGGTCATCAGCTTGACCGAGGCACCGGGTTGCAGCCGGTCCTGGAAGCGCACCTTGTAGCCCACCACCTCGCCCAGCGGCGATTGCAGCTCGTCGGCGATGCGCTTGGCAACGCTGCTGGCGGCGATCCGCCGCGGCTGGGTGTGGCCGATCAACCCGCGGCCACCGGCGCCCAGGCCGCGGCCCAGTTCCAGTGCGATCTTGGGCAGCTGCGTGGTCTTGCCCGAGCCGGTCTCGCCGCAGACGATGACCACTGGATGCTCGGCGATGGCGCGCGCGATCTCGTCGCGCCGGGCCGAGACCGGCAGCGACTCGGGATAGGTGATCGGCGGGATCGGGTTGGGGGTCACGGGGCGCGGATTATGTCCGCGCGGCCCGGATCACCCCATCGCATAGGTGATCGCACTGATCACCGCGCCCTGCGGATCCTGCAGCACCGCCATGCGGCCGACGCCCGGAATGTCCATCGCCGGCACCAGCACCTTGCCGCCCAGGGCGGTGCAGCGCAGGACGGTCTGGTCGATGTTGGACACCGTCACGTAGCCGCCCCAGTGCGGCGGCATGGGCGGCGAACCCGGGGGCGGCTCCATGATGCCCGCAACGCCGACGTCGCCCACGTTGACCACCCGGTAACCACCCATCGCGGCGTTGGGGGCGGCGATCTTCCAGCCGAACAGCTCGCCGTAGAAGCTGGCGGCACCGGCGGGGTCGGGGGTGCTCAGCTCGCTCCAGCTGAATGCACCATGGGTCTTGAACACATCCATTGCGATCTCCAGGCTGACAGAGGTGGGGGGAACATGCTGCGGCACAATGCCGAGCAGCATGAGTCTGGTTTTCCCGCACACCTTCGTTCCATGGTTTCGCGCCGTGGCACCGTATATCCACGCCTACCGTGGCAAGACCTTCGTGGTGGCGCTGGCGGGTGAAGCCATCGCCGCCGGCAAGCTCAACACCTTCGTGCAGGACCTGTCGATCCTGCATGCCATGGGCATCAAGCTGGTGATGGTCCACGGCTTTCGGCCGCAGGTGACCGAGCAGCTCGCCGCCAAGGGCCATGTCTCGCGTTATTCGCACGGCATCCGCATCACCGATTCGGTGGCCCTGGATGCCGCGCAGGAAGCGGCCGGCCAATTGCGATTCGAGATCGAGGCGGCCTTTTCGCAAGGGCTGCCCAACACGCCCATGGCCAACGCCACCGTGCGCGTGGTTTCTGGCAATTTCCTGACGGCCCGGCCCGTGGGTATCGTCGACGGTATCGACTTCATCCACAGCGGGCTGGTTCGGCGGGTGGACCAGGCGGCCATCCGGCGGGCGATCGAATCCGGCGCGCTGGTGCTGCTCAGCCCATTCGGGTTTTCGCCCACTGGCGAAGCCTTCAATCTCACGATGGAAGACGTGGCGACGGCGGCGGCGGTGGCGCTGCAAGCCGACAAACTCGTGTTCATGACCGAGACGCACGGCATCCACGAAACCCCAGGCGATACCGAAAGCCCGATCGACACCGAATTGGCACTCGCCGACGCCAAACGCCTGCTGGCCTCGCTTGCGCCGGCCCTGAAACCCACCGACACCGCCTTCTACCTGCAGCACTGCGTCAAAGCCTGCGAGGCCGGGGTCGAGCGCTCGCACATCCTGCCTTTCGCCACCGATGGCGCCCTGCTGCTCGAGGTCTTCACGCACGACGGCGTCGGCACGATGGTCGTGGACGAGAAGCTCGAAAGCCTGCGCGAGGCCGTATCCGACGACGTGGGCGGCATCCTGCAATTGATCGAACCCTTCGAGCGCGACGGCACGCTGGTGCGCCGCGAGCGCACGGAAATCGAACGCGATATCGCCAACTACAGCGTCGTCGAACACGACGGCATCATCTTCGGCTGTGCTGCGCTGTACCCCTACCCGGAGGCACGCACGGCCGAAATGGCCGCCCTCACCGTCTCTCCGCTGTCGCAGGGCCAGGGCGATGGCGAGCGGCTGCTCAAGCGGGTCGAGCAGCGGGCCCGCGCGGCCGGGCTCGACAGCATCTTCGTGCTGACCACGCGCACGATGCACTGGTTCATCAAGCGCGGCTTTTCGCAAGTCGATGCCGATTGGCTGCCGGAAGCGCGCAAGCGAAAGTACAACTGGGACCGGCGTTCGCAGGTCATGGTCAAGAAACTGAGTGGGTGACGGAGGATCCTATGGCCCGGATGGTGCAGTGTGTTTATCTGAAGAAAGAAGCCGAGGGTATGGGTTTTTCACCTTACCCCGGCGAGTTGGGCAAGCGCATTTACGACAATGTCAGTAAGGAAGCCTTCGAGATCTGGAAGAAGCACCAGACCATGCTCGTCAATGAAAACCGGCTGAACCTGGCCGACGCGCGGGCACGCCAGTATCTGGCGCGGCAGATGGAACAGTTCTTCTTTGGCGACGGCGGGGATAAGCCGCAAGGTTATGTACCGCCGGCGGCCTGAAGAGATTCAGACTTTTACGGGTAGGGGCGGCACTTCAACGACTGGTTTCAGGCTATATTGGGCAGGTCACTGAATCCGGAGATAGACACCATGTCCAAGAATGCCCTGAGCGAACTCCTGGCCCAAAAAGCCGCACTTGAGCAGCAAATTGCCGACGTCCAGCGCGAACAGCGCTCCGAGGCCATCGGCAAGGTCAAGGCGCTCATGAGCGAATATGGCTTGACCCTTGCCGACATCAGCAGCAAATCCGCCGCCGCACCCACCAAGCGCGCCAGCGGGCCGACCGGAAAGGTGGCGGCCAAGTATCGCAACCCCGCCACCGGCGACACGTGGTCCGGGCGAGGCCTCAAGCCCAAGTGGCTGGCTGCGGCGCTGGCCGAAGGCAAGGCGCTGACCGATTTCACGATCTGAGGCCTGGCAGCCCCTTTCGGGGGTTTCCGATCCCCCTTGGCCGGGGTTGTGGGGACGCCTTGCATCAATGATCTAATCGGCGCCAGACGATACCTTCGAAGCCACAACGCCTGCCATGGACGGCCGCTTTCCAGCTGTCTGAACCCAGGCCCCGCATCTTGACTGCCCGCATCACCGCCAGGACCCTCCAAGCCCGCATCGCCAACTGGAATGCAGCGTCCTTGACCGCGGTGCGCATCGGGATTGTCGCGCTCGCCGCTTTGGTGCTCGGTTATGCCGGGGCCTGGAGCCTGGCCGTGCCACCCTGGAGCACCATGGCGATGCCCGCCGGCCTGGCGCTGGTGGCGCGCTGGCGGTGGGGCCGCGGCGCCCTGGCGGGCGCGTGCATGGGCCTGTTCGGCGCGTGCCTGGGCCAGGGCTGGCCCTGGTACCAGGCCTTGCCGGTGGCGCTGGTGGCTGCCGCCGGGGCCACATTGGCGCGGGCGGGCCTGGCCCATCTGCACGCCGACTCGCGGCTGGACCGTGGCTCCGACGTTCTCTCCCTCGTGATGACCGTGGCGGGCACATCGCTGGCCATGTCCCTGGCGCTGTCGGCCTGGCTGGTGCTGACCACCGGCGCGGATGCCCTGCAGTCCTGCAACACCGGCTGGTGGTCGCTGTTGCTCGGGATGCTGCCCATCGTCGTGGCGCTGCTGGCGGCTGAAAGCAGCGTGATCCGTGCGCTGCAGCGCGGCGCCTCGTGGCAGCGAGTGGCTGCGGGCCTCGTGGCGTTGGGTGTCATGCTGGGCTTGCAGGCCTGGGCGCCGATGTCCAGCCCGACCGGCACGGCGCTGGCGCTGTTCGGTCCTTGCGTGGTGCTGGTGGGCCTGGTGTTGCAGGGCCAGCTGGCACTTTCGGCCACCGGGCTGGTGTTCGCGGCACTGCTCGAAGCGGGCCGCGTGGGGCAGGTGACGGCATCCTGGACCGGCGCGGAGGGCGCGCACGCTGCCCTGGCTGTCTGGGTGGGTGCAGCCCTGGCCCTGACGCTGATCGCCCATGCCGCCATCGCCGACTGGCGCGGCCGGTCCCAGCGCTGGGAATGGGCCCTGGACGGGTCGCGACTGGGCGTGGCCGACTGGCACCTGCAGCGGCAGGACACCTTTGCGTCGTCCGCCTGGCGGCTTTTGACGGGCCACGCCCGCACGGCATGGACGCCCGCCGCCTGGGAAGCCCAGGTGCACCCCGAGGACCAGGCCAAGCTGGCAGAGACCCTGGCGGCCCTGAAGTCGGGCGAGACCGGGCGCAGCCGCATCGAGCTCCGACTGCCCCAGGACACCGGATGGCGCTGGACCGAGGCCACGCTGATGGTCATCGAACGCGATGGCGCCGGTGAACCCGTTCGCCTGCTGGCAACCCTGGCCGACGTGCAGGAACGGCATGAAGCGCAAGAGCGCCAGCTGATGTCCGTGAGCCTCTTCCAGCACCTGCACGAAGGCCTGCTGGTCACCGACGCCGACCTCCGCGCATTGGATGTGAACCCCGCCTACAGCACCATCCTGGGCGTATCGCGCGACGACGTCCTGGGCACCGTGCCTTCGCTCCTGCGCCCGGCCCCCAACGACCCGGTCGAACGCCAGCAACGCGCCGCCATGTGGGCCAGCCTTCGCGACACCGGCAGCTGGCGTGGCGAGTTGCTCGAACGCCGGCGCAATGGCGAACTCTGCACGCTGCAGACCACCATCTCCACCGTGCGTGGCCAGGCCCACGACCTGCGCTACCACGTGCTGGTGATCTCCGACATCACCGAGCAGCAAGCCCAACGCGAGCGGCTGGAGCGCCAGGCCCACTTCGACGAACTCACACGTCTGCCCAACCGGGTCCGCCTGTCGCAGTTGCTGGATGACGCGATGACCGCAGCCGACCGCGACGGTTACCTGCTGGTGGTCTGCTACCTGGACCTGGACCGCTTCAAGCCGGTGAACGACCGCTACGGTCATGCCGCGGGCGACCGCCTGCTGATCGAGCTGGCCGGCCGCTTGCGCAGCGCCCTGCGCAGCCGTGAACGCTGGACCGACTCGGCCGCGCGCCTGGGCGGCGACGAATTCGTGCTGCTGCTGCGCGCTGGCACGATCGAGGAAGCGCGCCTGGCCGTCGAGCGCGTGCTGCGCGTCGTCTCGCAGCCCTATCTCATCGACCCCGCGCAAGAACCCGTGCAGGTCACCGCGAGCATGGGCGCCACCGTCTACCCTGTGGACCGCAGCGACGCCGACACGCTGCTGCGCCACGCCGACCACGCCATGTACGGCGCCAAGCAGGCCGGGCGCAACGGTTACCTGTTCTTCGACCCCGAGCACCGCCGCCGCGCCGAGCAGCGCGTGATGGCCATAGGCCGCATCCAGGAGGCCCTGGACCAGCAGGAGTTCGTGCTGTACTACCAGCCGAAGGTCGACATGCGCAGCGGCCGGGTGCTGGGTTTCGAAGCCCTGCTGCGATGGGAGCACCCCCAACAGGGCCTGGTCGCGCCGCTGCAGTTCCTGCCCTTGATCGAGAACACGGGGTTGTCATCCCGCGTCGGGGATTGGGTGCTGGCTCAGGGGCTGGAGCACCTCTCGCAATGGCGGCGCGACGGCCTGGATTTCTCGGTCAGCGTCAACGTCTCGGCCCGGCACCTCCAGGAGCCCGACTTCGCGCTGCGCCTGTCCGAGCTGCTGGCCCGGCACGCCGAACCGCTGGCGCCGCACCTCGAGCTCGAGATGCTCGAAACCGCAGCCCATGCCGACATCGAGGCCACATCGGCCCTGGTGGCTCGCTGCCAGGGCATCGGCGTGCGCTTTGCGCTGGATGATTTCGGCACCGGCTACTCCACGCTCACCTACCTGAAGCGGCTGCCGGTGGACGTCTTGAAGATCGACCGGTCCTTCGTCCACCACATGCTCGACGACGAGCAGGACCGCGCCATCGTCGAAGGCGTGATCGGCCTGGCGCGCACCTTCGGCTGCACGGTGGTGGCCGAAGGCGTGGAATCGCCCGCGCAGGCCCGCACGCTGCTCGACCTGGGCTGCGACATCGGCCAGGGCACGGGCATCGCCGCACCCATGCCCGCAGCACAGGTGGCCGCCTGGGTGCGCGAATACCGCGGTGTCTTCGCCCTGGTGCCTGCCGTTCCCGTGGGCGGCGACCCGGGCGCTAGACTGGCCGGGTGATCCCGGCTTCTTTCCTGCAGGACCTGCTTTCGCGCGTCGACATTGCCGACGTCGTCGGCCGCCATGTGGAGCTCAAGCGGGGTGGCGCCAACCTCATGGGGCTGTGCCCATTCCACACCGAGAAATCGCCGAGCTTCTCGGTGTCCCCGGCCAAGCAGTTCTATCACTGCTTCGGTTGCGGGGCCAGCGGCGACGCCATCCGCTTCCTCACCGAGCACCTGGGACTGAGCTTCGTGGAAGCGGTGCGCGACCTGGCCCAGGGAGTGGGCATGGCGGTGCCCGAGGAAGATGTCACCCCCGAGGAACGCGAGCGCCGCGACACGCTGCGGCAGCGCCGTCTCTCGCTGGGCGAGACCTTGACCAAGGCCTCCGAGTTCTACCGCGGCCAATTGCGCGCCCACCCCCGGGCCATCGACTACCTCAAGCGGCGCGGCCTGACCGGGGCCATCGCCGCCCGCTTCGGCCTGGGCTTCGCACCGCCGGGCTGGCGCACGTTGGCCGGCGTGTTCGCGCACTACGACGACCCGCTCCTGGAAGAGGCCGGCCTGGTGCGCCAGCGCGAGGCCGACGAGGGCGCCGCGCCGGCCGACCTGGAGCGCGGACGCTACGACTGGTTCCGCGATCGCATCATGTTCCCGATCCGCGCCATCGACGGCCACGTCATCGGCTTCGGCGGCCGGGTGCTGGACGACAGCAAGCCCAAGTACATCAACTCGCCCGAGACCCCGCTGTTCAGCAAGGGCCGCGAACTGTACGGCCTGTTCGAGGCCCGCCAGGCCCTCCGCGACAAGGGCTACGCCCTGGTGGTGGAAGGCTACATGGACGTCGTGGCGCTGGCCCAGTCGGGTTTTGCCAACGCGGTGGCCACGCTGGGCACCGCCTGCACGGCGGACCATGTGCAAAAGCTGTTTCGCTTCACCGATTCGGTGGTCTTCAGCTTCGACGGCGACGCCGCCGGGCGGCGGGCCGCGGGCCGCGCCCTGGAAGCCGCCCTGCCCCACGCCAGCGACCTGCGCTCCGTGCGCTTCCTGTTCCTGCCGCCCGAGCACGACCCCGACACCTACGTGCGCGAACTCGGCCCCGCGGCTTTCGAGGCTTGCGTGGGCTCGGCGGTGCCACTGTCGCGCCAGCTCTGCGCGCAGGCGGCCGAAGACACCGACCTCAGCACGGCAGAAGGCCGCTCGAAGATGCTGGCGCAGGCCCGGCCGCTGTGGAATGCGCTGCCCGACGGTGCGCTCAAGCGCCAGCTGCTGCCCGAGCTGGCGCGGCTCGGGCAGCTTGAACTCCCGGATCTGGCCAGCCTGTGGGGAGCCGCCAGCGCGGGCACGGCGGCGCGGCCCCGGCCGCACGCAGGCCCGCCCCCCGGCTTTTCGGCACCCTTGCGCAAGAGCGGGCGTCGGGCGCCCGCGGCATCGGCCGACCTGGTGCTCAAGCTGCTGCTCCGCCACAGCGACTGGTGGGAGCGGCTGGGCGCCGAGGACCAGCAGTTGCTGCATGAACTCGGGGGCGATCACGGCGTGGTGATCGCCTGGCTGGAACGCCAGCTGACCGAGCACGGCCCCCAGACCTGGGCAGCCCTGGAGCCCCTGCTGGCCACGGAGAACTGGGCCGAGCAGGCGCGCGGATGGGCGCAGGCTGGCGCGCCCGATGAAGAACAGGGCTTCGACGACGTCCAACGGGTGGTTCACCGCCTGTGGATCGACCACCTGGGCGAGCAGGCCCGCCAACTCGCCGCAAGCGGCGCGGCCGAGCGCGCGGACCTGGACCGCCTGCGCAGCCTGCACGAGCAGATCGCGCGGCTGAAGGCGGCCCTGGCCAAGGGCCCGGAGTGATCAGCCTGCGCAGCGCAGCGCGCGAATGGGTATAATCCACTGCTTGTCGCAGCGGCCAGAGTGACAGCAGCCCAGCCAGCAAAGAACCCGACGGACCGGAAGCCTCGCCAGACCTCGCGAGCCCCGGCGAACCGATCGGATGCAGGCCCCGGGACGCATCCCCAACTCGATCCGTCCAGGCACGTCCAGGCCAGCGGCCGGCAGCATTCGCGTTCTGAGCGCCCACGGGTTTCGCCCTTGGGGCGGTGCGTGGAATTAATGCCGGGCCGCTGCATCAAAGAACCTCAGAACAGCGCAACGTCGCGCAGCGGCCGCCCGTGCAAGACAACGGGCGTGGCCTGTGATCGCAGGGTGTTTGACTGGCCTGCCCGCGACGATGTCTTCCAAAGCTCCAAGGAATCGCATGACCGCCAAGAAGCCCGCCGCCCCGTCCGCCGCCCCCGCTGAAAAGCCGCCGGCCTCCGCCAAGGCGGCGGCCGCGCCGCAAGCCAAGCCCGCGAAGCCGGCCAAGGCCGCCGGGGCCAAGGCAGCGGCAGGCGCCGGGGCGAAGGCGGCTGCCACGCCGGCAGCCAAGGCGGAGGCCAAGGCCACCAGCAGCAAGGCCAGCGCCAAGGCCGAGAGCAAGCCCAAGGCGGGCAAGAAGGGTGCGGAGCCCAAGGCACCTGCCGTCACGGAAGAGGTCGATCTGGCCGACATCGACGCCGAGTTCGAGGTCGATGCCGAAGTCGAGGCCGGCGGTGATGTCGAAGCCGAGGCCGGCACCGAGCCCGAGGGCGAGAAGACCGCCAAGGTCAAGCCGTTGCGCATGAAGGTGTCGCGCGCCAAGGAGCGCGCGCTGATGCGCGAGTTCGGGCTGGACGAAACGGCGCTGACCGAAGAAGAAGCCGCCAAGCGCCGTCAGGAGCTCAAGACGCTCATCAAGATGGGCAAGACACGGGGCTTCCTGACGCACCAGGAAATCAACGACCACCTGCCCGAGAAACTGGTCAACGAGGAAATCCTCGAGGCCATCATCTCCATGCTCAACGACATGGGCATCGCGGTGTACGAGCAGGCACCCGATGCGGCCACCCTGCTGATCGCCGGTGGCACCACGTCGACCGCCACCGAAGAAGAGGCCGAAGAGGCCGCCGAGGCCGCCCTGTCCACCGTGGACAGCGAATTCGGCCGCACCACCGACCCGGTGCGGATGTACATGCGCGAGATGGGCACGGTCGAGCTCCTCACGCGTGAAGGCGAGATCGAGATCGCCAAGCGCATCGAAGGCGGCCTGCAGGCCATGATGCTGGCCATCAGCGCGAGCCCCACCACCATTGCCGAAATCCTGTCCATGGCGGACCGCATCGCCGCCGGCGAGATGCAGATCAGCGAGGCGGTGGACGGCTTCGTCAGCGACGACGAGGCCGACGACTACGTGGCCGAGGAAGACTTCGACGAATTCGACGAAGAAGACGACGACGACGGCCAGGGCGGCAGCAAGGCGCTGACCAAGAAGCTCGAGGAGCTGAAGAAGCAGGCGCTGGAGAAGTTCGAGTCGCTGCGCGGCCACTTCGACAAGATGCGCAAGGCCTACGAGAAGGAAGGCTACAAGTCGGCCTCCTACAACAAGGCCCAGCACGGCATCAGCGACGACCTGATGACCATCCGCTTTACGGTCAAGACCATCGAGAAGCTCTGCCACATCCTGCGCAGCCAGGTGGACGATGTCCGCCGATATGAGCGAGAGATCCGCAAGATCGTGGTGGACAAGTGCGGCATGCCGCAAGACCACTTCATCCGAAACTTCCCGCCCAACGTGATGAACCTCAAGTGGGCCGAAAAGGAAGTGGCCGCGGGCAAGCCCTATAGCCATATCCTGGCGCGCAACCTGCCGGCCGTGCAAGAGCTCCAGCAGAAGCTGTTCGACCTGCAGGCCCGGGCCGTGGTGCCGCTGGAAGACCTCAAGCACATCAACAAGAAGATGAACGAGGGCGAGAAGGCCAGCCGCGATGCCAAGAAGGAAATGATCGAGGCCAACCTGCGCCTGGTCATCTCGATCGCCAAGAAGTACACCAACCGCGGCCTGCAGTTCCTCGACCTGATCCAGGAAGGCAATATCGGCCTGATGAAGGCGGTGGACAAGTTCGAATACCGCCGCGGCTACAAGTTCAGCACCTACGCCACGTGGTGGATCCGCCAGGCCATCACCCGCTCGATCGCCGACCAGGCGCGGACCATCCGCATCCCGGTGCACATGATCGAGACGATCAACAAGATGAACCGCATCAGCCGGCAGCATCTGCAGGAATTCGGCTACGAGCCCGATGCCCCGACGCTGGCCGAGAAGATGGAGATCCCCGAGGACAAGATCCGCAAGATCATGAAGATCGCCAAGGAGCCGATCTCCATGGAAACGCCGATCGGGGACGACGACGATTCGCACCTGGGCGACTTCATCGAGGACACCAACAACGTGGCCCCGGTGGACGCGGCCATGCAGGCCGGCCTGCGCGACGTGGTGAAGGACATCCTCGACAGCCTGACCCCGCGCGAAGCCAAGGTGCTGCGCATGCGCTTCGGCATCGAGATGAGCACCGACCACACGCTGGAAGAAGTCGGCAAGCAGTTCGACGTCACCCGCGAGCGCATCCGGCAGATCGAAGCCAAGGCCATCCGCAAGCTCAAGCACCCCAGCCGGTCGGACAAGCTGCGCACGTACCTGGACAACCTCTGATTCCCCGGGCCTGAGGTTTGGAGCGGCCAGGCGGGGTGTCAATCCGGCCAGCGCGCGGGCTACACTCGACCGTGACATGACGCGAATCTCAGACCGCACCGTCCTGTTCGCCGATCTGCGCGGCAGCACCGCGCTCTTCGAGACCCTGGGCAATGCCGAGGCGACATCGGTGGTGACGCATTGCGTGAACGCGCTGGGTGGTCCCGTCAGGACTCAGCGCGGCGATGTGGTCAAGACCCTGGGCGATGGGCTGATGGCCGTCTTCGAGAGCGCCACCCCCGCCGTGCAGGCCGCCATGCAGATGCACGACCTGCTGGAAGGCATGGTCAACCGCGGCAGCGAACGGGGCGCCTCGCCAGGGCTCAAGGGCCTGCGGCTGCAGGTGGGCGTGGCGCGGGGCGAGGTGGTGGAGATGGCGGGCGACTGCTTCGGCGATGCCGTCAACGTTGCGGCGCGTCTTCTCGACCATGCCGGCGACAACGAGACCCTGGTCACGATCGACGTGCTGCAGGAGTTGCACCAGGACGTGCAACTCCGATTTCGCAGCCTGGACAAGCTCGTGCTGCGTGGCCGCGTCGAGCCCGTGCAGGTGCATGTGCTGGGTGGCCGGCGTGCCACCGGGGTGGATCTGGCGGCCACCCAGTTCGGCGATGTGGCGGCGGTGCAAGAGCCCGATGGCCTGCGCCTGATGTGGGGCGGCCATCACCGGGTGTTCGCCAGCCTGCAGATGCCCGTGGTGCTGGGGCGCAGCCCGCAGTCCGCCTTCTGCGTCGACGACACGCGCGTGTCGCGTTCGCACGCCCGGCTCGACTGGCACAGCGGCAGCTTCCAACTCACGGACCTGAGCTACAACGGCACTTATGTGCGATTCAACGATGGCGAAATCGTGAGCCTGCGCCGCGGCAGTTGCACCCTGCACGGCAGCGGCAGCATCGGGCTGGGCGGCACGCCCAGCGACCCGGCTTCGGCCTGCGTCAGCTTCGACGTGCTTCGCTTTGCAGACACCCAGCCGCAGCCTTTGCTGTCGCTCCGCTAGCGCGCCACCCGACCATGCGCGTGCTGTACATCGATGACGACCGGATCAACACCCTGCTGTTCGTCGAGACCTGCCGCTTTGCGGGCGGCGTGGAGGTCGATACGGCCGGCAGCGGCGCCGAGGCGCTCGACCTCATCCAGCGATTCAAACCCGACCTCCTCGTGATCGACCTGCATTTGCCCGACACCATCGGCTACGACCTCCTCCCCCAGTTGAGGGCCGGCCTGGGGCGCCCCACCCTACCCGCTTTCCTGTGCACGGCCGACGAGGCCGCGCTGGTCGAGCTGCCCGCCCGGGAAGCCGGCTTCGACGGCTGCTGGACCAAACCCGTGGACCTGCAGACCGTCCTGCATGAGCTCAACCAGCGCAGCGGCAGCCTGGGCGCCGGGTCATGAGCTTTCGCGAAGAGCCTGCCTACCGCCACGGACAAGCCGAGCAGACCGCCGTGCTGCTGGTCAACCTGGGCACGCCCGATGAGCCCACGGCGCCCGCGTTGCGCCGCTACCTGGCCGAATTCCTCAGCGATCCGCGGGTGGTGGAAATCCCGCGGCTGGTGTGGTGGCCGATCCTGCACGGGGTGATCCTGCGGACCCGCCCCGCCCGCTCGGCGGCCAAGTACGCCACGGTGTGGATGCCCGAGGGCTCGCCGCTGGCGGTCTGGACCCAGCGCCAGGCCCAGGCGCTTTCGGAGCAACTCGAACGCAGCGGACACCGCGTACGGGTGCGACACGCCATGCGCTACGGCAACCCCTCGGTGGCCGACGTGATGGACGGCCTGCGTGCCGAAGGCGCCACGCGGGTGCTCGTGCTGCCGCTGTACCCGCAGTACGCGGCGGCCACCACGGCCAGCGTCGGCGACAGCGTCATGCAATGGGCCCTGGGCGCGCGCCGCACGCCGGAACTCCGCTTCGTGGGCGAATACCACGACGACCCGGGCTACATCGATGCCCTGGCCTTGCGGCTGCAGGCGCACTGGCAGGCGCACGGCCGCGGCGAGAAGCTGGTGCTGAGCTTCCATGGCGTACCCGAACGCTCGCTGCTCATGGGCGATCCCTACCACTGCCAGTGCCACAAGACGGCCCGGCTGCTGGCCGAGAGGCTGGGCCTGGCGCGCGAGCAGATGATGGTCACGTTCCAGAGCCGCTTCGGCAAGGCCAAGTGGCTCGAGCCCTACACCGAGCCGACGCTGCGCACGCTGGCACAGCAGGGGGTCAAGTCGGTCGACGTGATGTGCCCGGGCTTCGTGGCCGACTGCCTGGAGACCCTGGAAGAAATTGCGCAGGAGGCGCGCGAGGCCTTCCTCGAGGCGGGCGGCCAGGCCTTTCACTACGTGCCCTGCCTGAACGACGATCCGGCCTGGATCACCGCCCTGGGAGCCCTGGCCGAACGGCACCTCCAGGGCTGGCCCACCCGGGTCCAGGCCGCCGCCGCGCCCGCACTGGCCGCGCAGCGCGAAAAGGCGCTGGCCATGGGCGCCACCGATTGAAGGTCGCGGCAGGCCCGCAGGCGCTGCAATGAACGACGCACGGGTGCGCATCGACAAGTGGCTCTGGGCCGCGCGCTTCTACAAGACACGGGCCCTGGCCGCCGACGAGATCGGTCGCGGCCGCATCAGCGTCAACGGGCAGCCGGTGAAGGCCTCCAAGGAGCTCCATCCCGGCGATAGGGTCACCATCAAGCAGGGTCCCGTGATCCGGACGGTGGAGGTTGCAGGCCTGAGCAACATCCGCGGGCCGGCGCCAGTGGCGCAGGCGCTGTACGCCGAGACACCGGACAGCATCGCCGCGAGGCTGCGCGCCGCCGAGGCACGCCGCGTGGGCGCCGAACCGGCGGACAGCATCGAGCAAGGCCGCCCCACCAAGCGCGACCGCCGCCAGTTGGCCGACTGGCAGCGCTGGAGCGCCCGTGTCGAAGACCTGCCTGCGCCCGATCCGGGCGAGGACTGAGCCGAGCTGCCAGCCGGCTGGCGGGCGGACCTGTCGATCCGCATAAAAAGCCCTCTTGAATTCGCGGTCTCGGCCCCAAGTTGCCTTGCGATCGCTTCCAACCACACCATGAACTCCACACCCGAACCCCACTCGCCCGCGGCCGAGGCCGCAGCCCAGGCGCCGGCTGGTGCCCCCAACGCTGCAGAGGCCGCGGCCCCCACCGCCGAAAGCCAGCTGGCCGAACTCCAGGCCAAGCACGCCGAAGTCTCCGATGCCTACCTGCGCGCCAAGGCAGAGACCGAAAACATCCGCCGCCGTTCCGAAGAAGAGATCTCCAAGGCCCGCAAGTTCGCCGTCGAGTCCTTCGCCGAAAGCCTGCTGCCCGTGAAAGACAGCCTGGAAGCGGCCATTGCCATCCAGAAGGCCACGCCCGAACAGCTGCTGGAAGGCGTTCACGCCACCCTGCGCCAACTGACGCAGGCACTTGAGCGGAGCCGCGTCGTGCAGATCTCGCCGCCCTCGGGCACCAAGTTCGACCCCCACCAGCACCAGGCGATCAGCGTGGTGCCGGCCGACCAGGACCCCAACACCGTGGTGGCCGTCCTGCAGAAGGGCTATGTCATCGCCGATCGGGTGCTGCGGCCCGCGTTGGTCACGGTCACGGCGCCGAAATAGCCCACGAATAGCCCGCAAGAGGCCCCGGCGGCCTTGAAAGCCGGCAAGTTATCCACAACTCCAAGACAACCAATCACTCCCGAAGGAGCACACCACATGGGCAAGATCATCGGCATCGACCTCGGCACCACGAATTCGTGCGTGGCGATCATGGAAGGCAACACCACCAAGGTGATCGAGAACAGCGAAGGTGCCCGCACCACGCCCTCGATCATTGCCTACCAGGAAGACGGCGAGATCCTCGTCGGCGCGTCGGCCAAGCGCCAGGCCGTCACCAATCCGAAGAACACGCTGTACGCCGTCAAGAGGCTGATCGGGCGCAAGTTCACGGAAAAGGAAGTGCAGAAGGACCTGGACCTGATGCCCTACCGCATCGCGGCCGCCGACAACGGCGACGCCTGGGTGGAAGTGCGCGGCAAGAAGCTGGCGCCCCCGCAGGTCAGCGCCGAAGTGCTGCGCAAGATGAAGAAGACCGCCGAAGATTACCTCGGCGAGGAAGTGACCGAGGCCGTCATCACGGTGCCGGCCTACTTCAACGACAGCCAGCGCCAGGCCACCAAGGACGCCGGCCGCATCGCGGGCCTGGACGTCAAGCGCATCATCAACGAGCCCACGGCCGCCGCGCTGGCCTTCGGCCTGGACAAGCACGGCAAGGGTGACCGCAAGATCGCCGTGTTCGACCTGGGCGGCGGCACCTTCGACATCAGCATCATCGAGATCGCCGACGTCGATGGCGAGAAGCAGTTCGAAGTGCTGTCCACCAACGGCGACACCTTCCTGGGTGGTGAAGACTTCGACCAGCGCATCATCGACTTCATCGTCACCGAGTTCAAGAAGGAACAGGGCGTCGACCTGACCAAGGACGTGCTGGCCCTGCAGCGCCTGAAGGAAGCCGCCGAGAAGGCCAAGATCGAACTGAGCAACAGCACCCAGACCGACATCAACCTGCCGTACATCACGGCGGACGCCACCGGCCCGCGGCACCTGAACATCAAGCTCACGCGCGCCAAGCTCGAGTCGCTGGTGGACGAGCTGATCGCCCGCACGATGGAGCCCTGCAAGATCGCCGTGAAGGACGCGGGCGTCAAGCTGACGGACATCGACGACGTCATCCTGGTCGGCGGCATGAGCCGCATGCCCAAGGTGCAGGAGAAGGTCAAGGAGTTCTTCGGCAAGGAGCCGCGCAAGGATGTCAACCCCGACGAGGCCGTGGCCGTGGGCGCGGCCATCCAGGGCCAGGTGCTGGGTGGCGAGCGCAAGGACGTGCTGCTGCTGGACGTCACCCCGCTGAGCCTGGGCATCGAGACCCTGGGCGGCGTGATGACCAAGATGATCAAGAAGAACACCACCATCCCGACCAAGTTCGCACAGGTGTTCAGCACGGCCGACGACAACCAGCCGGCCGTGACCATCAAGGTCTACCAGGGCGAGCGTGACCTGGCCGTGGGCAACAAGAGCCTGGGCGAGTTCAACCTCGAAGGCATCCCGCCGGCCCCGCGCGGCCTGCCGCAGATCGAAGTCGCCTTCGACATCGACGCCAACGGCATCCTGCACGTCAGCGCCAAGGACAAGGGCACCGGCAAGGAAAACAAGATCACCATCAAGGCCAACTCCGGTTTGACCGAAGAAGAAATCCAGCAGATGGTGAAAGACGCCGAACTGAACGCTTCCGACGACAAGAAGAAACTCGAACTGGTGCAGGCCAAGAATGAAGCCGAAGCCAATACCCACAGCGTCAAGAAGAGCTTGACCGAATACGGTGACAAGCTCGACGCCGGCGAAAAAGAAAAGATCGAAGCCGCCATCAAGGAAGTCGAAGATGCGCTGAAGTCGGAAGACA
>CAIJPE010000391.1 GCA_903822435.1 uncultured beta proteobacterium
GCGATGGTGGCCACCGGGCCCAGGCCGGGCAGCACGCCGATGAGCGTGCCCAGCACCGAGCCGAAGAAGGCGTAGAGCAGGTTCTGGATGGTGAAGGCGACACCGAAGCCCAGCGCGAGGTTGTGCAGGAGGTCCATGGGAGTCTCCTGGCCTCAGCGTGCGAGGACGGCGGGCAGCAGCGGAATGGTGAGCTTGAGCCCCCAGATGAAGATGGCCCAGCTGCCCACGGTCAGCACCACCGAATTGATGACCGCGTCCTTGATCCTGAACTCGTCCCCGGCAAGGGCCGAGCCGATGACGAGCAGCGGCAAGGCGATGAACATGCCCAGGTGGGGCAAGGTCCATCCGAAGATCGCCACCGCCCCGGTGATCACCACCAGCGGCTTCCAGGCCCAGGGACCGATCCGGTCGCCGCCCTCGACGTCCAGTGTCAACGCCTTGAACAGCACCATCCCCCCCAGGATGGCCATCAGGACGCCCAGGCCGAAGGGGAAGTACCCCGGGCCCGGCCGGGCCGACGCACCCATGCTGTAGTGGGTGGATCCCCACGCGAAGAGGATGCCGATGCCGATGAACATGAGGCCGGACCAGAAGTCCCGTTGGCTCTTGATTTTCACGCAGATCTCCATCGCGATGACAGCTTCGCGACAGATTCTAGGAAGCGCGCTCGCCCGGCCCGCTGTGGATACCACGTAAGTCGGGCGGGCCGGAAAGGCTTGCTCAGCCCTGCAGGGCCGGGGTACTGCGCAGCACTTCCTCGAGCGTCGTCAGGCCTTCGGCCACTTTCATGGTGCCGGCCAGCCGCAATGGCCGCAGCCCTTCCTTCACGGCCGTGCGGCGCAGGGCTGCGGCGTCGAGCTGGGGATGCACGGCCGCACGCGCGGATTCGGTCATCAGCAGCAATTCATACAGTCCGGCGCGGCCGCGGTACCCGGTGTGGCGGCACTCCAGGCAACCCACGGCCTTGAAGGCGCGCACGCCGCCGGCCAGCCGCCAGGGCTTGGCCACCTCGTCGAGGATCTCGCGCGTGGTGTCGTCGTCGCGCACCTTGCAGGCGGGGCACAGGGTGCGCGTCAGGCGCTGGGCCAGCACGCCGATCACCGTGGCCGCGATCAGGTAGCTGGGCACGCCCAGGTCGGCCAGGCGGGTGACGGCCCCCACGGAATCGTTGGTGTGCAGCGTGCTGAAGACGAGGTGGCCGGTCAGCGCGGCCTGGATGGCCATCTCGGCCGTGGCCAGGTCGCGGATCTCGCCCACCATGATGATGTCGGGGTCCTGCCGCATGAGGGCGCGCAGCCCTTCGGCAAAGCCCATGTCCAGGGCCGCCTGCACCTGCGTCTGGTTGAAGGAAGGCTCGATCATCTCGATCGGGTCTTCGATCGTGCAGACGTTGACCTCTTCGGTGGCCAGCGCCTTCAGCGTGGCATACAGCGTGGTGGTCTTGCCGCTGCCCGTGGGGCCGGTGACCAGGATGATGCCGTGTGGCCGGCCCATCAGCTCTTGCCAGCCCTTGGCCTCGTGCGCCCCGAAGCCGAGCGCCGGCAGCCCCTTGACCGTGGTCTCCGGGTCGAAGATGCGCATGACCATCTTCTCGCCGAAGGCCGTGGGCAGGGTGGACAGGCGCATTTCAACCTCGCCGCCAGGCCCGTCGGGGGTGTCGGGGCGGCGGGTCTTGATCCGGCCGTCCAGCGGGCGCCGGCGTTCCACCACGTCCATGCGGCCGAGCAGCTTGATGCGCGCGGTCATGGCGCTGAGCACCGCCAGCGGCACCTGGTAGACGGTGTGCAGCACGCCGTCGATGCGGAAGCGGATGGCGCCCATGTCGCGGCGCGGCTCCAGGTGGATGTCGCTGGCGCGCTGGTCGAAGGCGTATTGCCACAGCCAGTCGACCACCTGCACCACGCCCTGGTCGTTGGCGTCCAGTGCCTTGTTCGACTTGCCCAGCTCCACCAGCTGCTCGAAGCTGGCGGTGGTGGCCACTTCGCCCGACTTCTGGGCCGCGCGGACGTTGCGCGCCAGGGCGTAGAACTCGGTGGTGTAGCGCCGCACGTCGTCGGGGTTGGAGACCACCAGCTTGACGGTGCGGCGCGTGTGGGCCTCGATCTCGCTGACCCAGGCGGTGTCGTAGGGCTCGGCGGTGGCGATCGTCACCTCGTGCAGGCCCATGGACACGGGCAGTGCGCGGCGCATCTCGGCGTACTGCACGCTCATGACCTCGGCCACGCGGCCCACGTCCACGCGCAAGGGGTCGATGCGCAGGTAGGGCAAATTGCAGCGCCCGGCCAGCCATTCGGTCAGCGCATCGGTGTCCAGCAGTTGCCCGTGGCCCTTGCCGGGGGTCTGGCGGACCAGCCCCGCGCCACCCAGCCGCACGAGGGCGTGCAGGCTGGAGTTGCCGGCGCGAAAACGCGTGGCCACGCGCTCGGCGTCGGCCACCGTGATCAGGCCGTCGTCGCGCAGCCAGTTCAGCAGCACGGGCCAGTCGAGTCGGCCCTTCGGTGCGGAGGCGTGCAAGGCTGGCAAGGGCCGCGGCGGCGCGGCGCTGGCGGTGCGGCTCATGCCGGGCGGGCCGGAACCATCGGCACAGGCGCATAGGGCCGGACCATGCGCAACCAGGTGCGGGCCGGCAGGCCCAGCGTGCCGAAGCGCGACTCGATCAGGGCGGCACGGGCCCGGAGCTCGGCCTTGTCGGGCACCGCCACACCGCGGCCGGCCACGGCCACCGTGTTGCCCTCGCGCGTGGGGCGCATGCTCCACACCTGATCGTCTCCGAACGCTGCCGCCATCCGGCTGATGCTGTCATGGAAGCTGGCGTCGCGACCGAACAAATTGACGCTCAAGACGCCGCCTTCTTCCAGCACGTCGCGGCATCCTGCATAGAATTCCTGGCTGTCGAGCACCGGCGCTGCCGCCTCGTGGTCGTACAGGTCCACGTGCAGCAGACGCACGCTGGCCGGCTCGGCCACCGCCAGCCAGTCGGCAGCGTCGCCGCGCACCACCTCGGCAGCGGCCGGCAGCGCAAACCAGATGGCGTTGGCCGAAATCACGTCGGGGTTGATCTCGACCACCGTGGTGGGCATGTCCAATTGCTGCGCCGTGAAGCGGGTGATGGCACCAGCCCCCAGCCCGAGCTGCGCGGCACGCCCGCCTTCCCAGCCGCCTTGCGGCAGCCACAGCAGGCTTGCCAGCATGCGCTGCACGTAATCGAGTTCCACGTGCTGTGGCTTGCGGATCCGCATGCCGCCCTGGATCCAGGGCGAGCCCAGGTGCAGGTAGCGGACGCCCTCATGTTCGGAAATGGTGACGGGCGGCAACTCGACGGCCAGGTCGTCGGGGTCTTGGACCATGCGGGGGGCTTCGGAAGGTGTGAGGTTCATCGATCGGGGCCCGCGACCGGGCAAACCGGGGTGGGCAGGTCCAGGGCGCGCAGCCGCGGCAGGGCACGACGCGCATTTTCAGCCGTCAAGGCCGCCACCGCTTCCGGCGCCAGGCCGCGCAGGGCGGCCAGGACGGCCCCGATGCGCGGCAGCTCCGCCGGCTCGTTGCGGCTGGTGGCGCCGGCCTTGCGGTCGGCCGCGGTGCGGTAGAGCCACTGGGGCGGGATGTCGGGGGAATCGGTTTCCAGCACCAGGGCCGATTCGGGCAGGCCCGTGGCCAGGGCGCGGATCTGCAGCGCGCGCTCGAAGGTCATGGCCCCGCCGAAGCCGAGCCCGAAGCCACGGGCGGCGAAGTGGCCGGCCTGCACGACGCTGCCGTTGAACGCATGCGCAATCCCGCCGGGCACCTCGATGCGCCGCAGGCCCTTGAGCAGTGCATCCGCCGAGCGGCGAACATGCAGGATGACCGGCAGGCCCGTCTGGCGCGCCAATTTGAGTTGCGCCAGGTAGAAGCGCTCCTGCCGGGCCCGGTCCAGGCCCGGCACGAAGTGATCCAGCCCGATCTCGCCCACGGCCACCAGCCGGGGGTCGTCGCGGTGCGCCGCCAGCGCCGCCTGCAGGATGTCGAGGGCGTCGTCGGGCGCCCGGTCGGCGGCCAAGGGGTGGATGCCCAGCGCGTAGGCGGAATCCGTCTCGTGGGCCAGAAGCCGCACGGCATCGAAATTCGAGGGTTCGACGGCGGGCAGGACCATCCGCAAGACGCCGGCCGCCCGGGCGCGCGCCACCACGGCAGCGCGGTCCGGGCCGAATTCAGGCGCATCCAGATGGCAATGGGAGTCGATCCACATCGCCCGATGATGCCCCGTGGCGGCGGCCCGCTTGCCGGCACCCCGGTGCATTGCCGCACGCAACGTGATACTGTCGTTGCGCACCACCGAGCCGCGCATGAAAAAGGCCCCGCTGTACAGCCGCTCTCCCCGCCGCGACCGTGCGGCCGTTCCCCCGACGGCCGCCGCCGAGGGCTCGGCGCAAGCGCCATCGGCCCTGGCCGCGAATCAGCCCCCTTCGCCGGCCGGGGCCGCAGCGGGGCCAGTCGCGTCAGGCCGCCGCGCACGTTGGAAGGCCTTCGCCGCACGCCATGCCGCTCCCCTGTGGGGGCTGGGCGGCGCCCTGCTGGCCATCGTGGTGATGCTGGGCGTGATGCGCCTGCACCCGGGCAGCCACCCCGTGACCCAGGACGACATCGACGCGGCCGTGCGCGAATCGCTCGAAAAGGAGCCGCTGCCCTCCGCCGCGGCCAAGGCCTACGAGCAGATCCTGCCCTCGGTGGTGCGCGTGGTGGGCATGATGCAAGACAACGACACCGGCGAAGACAGCGCCGACCGCCCGGCCGACCAGCGCGCCATGGAGCGCAGCCTGGGCACAGGCGTGGTGATCATCGACAACGGCACCATCCTCACGAACCTGCACGTGGTGGCCGGCGCCAAGCGGGTGCGCGTGCGCTTCTTCAACGGGCACGAGAGCGAGGCGCAGGTCATCGGTACGCAGCCCGACAACGACCTGGCCGTGCTCAAGGCGTCCAGCCTGCCCGACGACCTGGAAGCCGCCACCATGCGCAGCACCAGCGACCTGCGGCCCGGCGACCACGTGATCGCCGTGGGGCACCCCTTCGGCATCGGGCCTTCGGTCAGCTACGGCGTGGTCTCGGGGCTCAAGCGCGAGTTCCGCTCGCCCGAAGGGGCCCGCACGCTGACCAACCTCATCCAGTTCGACGCCGCCGCCAACCCGGGCAATTCCGGCGGGCCGCTGGTGACCATGGACGGCCACGTGGTGGGCATCGTCACGGCCATCCTCAACCCTTCCGAGCAGCGTACGTTCATCGGCATCGCCTTTGCCGTTCCGATCGAGAACGCCGCGTCCGCGGCCGGCATGCCGCCGTTCTGACCCCCCAAGCCCACGCCCCCACGCCATGACCGACCACGCCGAAACCACCGCCACCCTGATGGAGCAGATCCTCTACGAGGTCAAGCGCGTCGTGGTCGGCCAGGACCGCTTCCTCGAGCGGGTGATGGTGGCCATGCTGGCGCAGGGCCACCTGCTGGTCGAAGGCGTGCCGGGCCTGGCCAAGACCCTGACCATCAAGACCCTGGCGCGGACCGTGCGCGGCAGCTTCAAGCGCATCCAGTTCACGCCCGACCTGGTGCCCTCCGACCTCGTGGGCACGCGCATCTACAACCAGAAGAGTGGCGAGTTCGGCACTTCGCTGGGCCCGGTGTTCGCCAACCTGCTGCTGGCCGACGAAATCAACCGCGCCCCGGCCAAGGTGCAAAGCGCCCTGCTGGAGGTGATGCAGGAGCGCCAGGTGACCATCGCCGGCGAGACCCACAAGGTGCCCGAGCCCTTCGTGGTGATGGCCACTCAGAACCCCATCGAGACCGAGGGCACCTACCCGCTGCCCGAGGCCCAGGTCGACCGCTTCATGATGAAGGTGCTGGTCGACTACCCCACCGAGGAGGAAGAATTCGTCATCGCCCAGCGCGTGACGGGCCCGGCGCAGGACGTGAGCGCGGTGGCCGACACCTTCCAGCTGGCCGCCCTGCAGCGCGAGTGCAAGGAGATCTTCTGCGACCCGGCGCTGATGCAGTACGCCGTCAAGCTGGTGGGGGCCACGCGCCGCCCCGAGCGCCACGACCTGGCCGACATCGCCAAGTACCTGACTTACGGCGCCAGCCCGCGGGCCACCATCGGCCTGATCGAAGGGGCCAAGGCCCTGGCCATGATGCGCGGCCGCCGCTACGTGCTGCCCGACGACATGGCCGACCTGGTGCCCGATGTGCTGCGCCACCGCCTGGTGCTCAGCTACGAGGCCCTGGCCGAGAACATCACGGCCGACGCGCTGGTGCAGCGGGTGCTGAAGAAGGTGCCGGCACCCGACAAACCCCTCACGGCCCAATGAGCGCCGCGCTTGCCCCGCCCGACCAGCTCCTGCGCCGGCTGGAGTGGACGGTGCTGCGCCGCCTGGACGGCCTGCTGCAGGGCGATTACCGCACCCTGTGGCGCGGTGCAGGCGTCGACCTGGCCGACCTGCGCGAGTACCAGCACCACGACGACGTGCGTCACATCGACTGGAACGTCACGGCCCGGCTGCAGCAGCCCTATGTCCGCCAGTTCGTCGAAGACCGCGACCTCAACGCCTGGTTCCTGCTCGATTGTTCGGGCAGCGTCGATTTCGGATCGGCCGACGTCACCAAGCTGGCGGTGTCGGCCGGTTTCGTGGCCACGCTGGCGCGGGTGATCACCCGCCACGGCAACCGCGTGGGCGCCATGCTGTATGGCGCCAAGGTGGACTCGGTGCTGCCCCCCAGGGCCACCCGGCTGCACGTGCTGGAACTGCTGCAGCGCATGCAGGCTCGGCGGCGTGGCCCGGCCACGGCGCCCGAGGCGGGCGCCGTGCCCACCGGCGTGACGGCGCTGGCCGATCTGTTGCGCGCCGCGGATGGCGCCATCCGGCGCCGGTCGCTGGTGTTCGTGGTGTCCGATTTCATCAGCCAGCCCGGCTGGGCCGAGGCCCTGGCACGGCTGGCCCGCCGGCACGACGTGGTGGCCGTGCGACTGTGGGACCCCCTGGAGATGGACTTGCCCGATATCGGACTGGTGACGGTGGAAGACGCCGAGACCGGCGAACAGCTCTTCGTCGATGCCTCGGACCCGGCCTTCCGCGAGCGCTACGCCGCCGCGGCCGAGGAGCAGGAAGCCCGGCTGATGGAGCAGCTCGCAGGCTGCGGCGCCGACGTGATCGAACTCGCCACCGACGACGATCTGCTGGAAGCCCTGCTGCGCTTTGCCGACCTGCGCCGGCAGCGTGCGCGGCTGAAGACACCGGTGCGCTTCCCGGCGGCCATGCAGCGGGCCACGGCGCCCGCACAGGCCCTGTCATGAGCTTCGTCTGGCCAACCTTCCTCTGGTTGCTGGCCTTGCTGCCGCTGCTGGTGCTGCTGTATGCGTGGATGCTGTCGCGCCGGCGCAGGACCACCGTTCGCATGGCCAGCATCAACGTGGCCAAGCTCGTCGCGGGGCGTGGCCCGGGATGGCGACGCCATGTGCCGCCCCTTCTGATGCTGCTGGCCCTGGCCGCGCTGCTGCTGGCTGTGGCCCGGCCCACGGCCGTCATCACCCTGCCCCTGGCCGAGCGCACCATCATGCTGGCCATGGATGTCTCGGGAAGCATGCGGGCCGAAGACGTCAAGCCCAACCGCCTGGTGGCGGCGCAGGAGGCCGCCAAGGCCTTCGTCAACAACTTGCCGCGCGAGGTGCGGGTGGGCGTGGTGGCCTTCGCCGGCACGGCCGCCGTGGTGCAGGCGCCGACCACCAGCCGCGATGACGTGATCAGCGCCATCGACCGGTTCCAGCTGCAGCGGGGCACGGCCACGGGCAGCGGCATCATCCTGTCGCTGGCCACGCTGTTCCCCGACGACGGCATCGAGATCCAGCACATCACCGGCCAGCGCAATTTTCCGGGCGGCGACATCGGGCGTAAGAAGGACACCC